>DATJWE010000143.1:0-6633 GCA_035501475.1 Puia sp.
CGATATGTAACGGAATCAGACAAACAATACCGGTCACCCGTAACCGAAGGACAGAAACTGGTGTCAACGATCGTGTCGGAGGCATTGGGAATAGACCGGGTAGGTATCGATGATGACTTCTTCGAACTCGGCGGTCACTCATTGGCTGCAGTAAAAGTAATGAGACGGCTGGAAGAACAAACAGGACAACGCCTGCCTGTTACCTCTTTATTCGAAGCGCCCACAGTTGAAAAATTGAGCTTGCTTTTGCAACTGGATAAAAAAGCAATTTCATGGAAATCATTGGTGCCTATTAAACCTGAAGGGAAAAAACCACCCTTATATGTGGTGCATGGTTCCGGATTGACTGTACTTATCTTCAAAGCATTCGCAAAAGGTATGGACCCGGATCAGCCTGTATATGGACTTCAGGCAAGAGGATTAAATGGTGAAGAGCCTTTTGATACCATGGAAGATATTGCTGCTTACTATATTTCTGAGATTCTCGATCACAATCCCGATGGGCCTTATTGCCTGGCAGGATACTCTTTTGGTGGTATTGTTGCTTTTGAGATGGCTAAACAATTGGCGGCAATGGGCAAAGAGATCAAGATGCTGGCAATATTTGATACCAATGTGGAAAATGATAATTACTCACTTCCTACCGGGCAGAGGATGAAGAAAAAAATCCTGCGCCAGTTTCCCAAGATGCGATTCATCCTGCATTCACTAAATAAATATCCAAAAGAAACTTTGCAGTATCAATGGAACTTTATTCAAAATAAATTCAGGCCGCTGTTTGAAAAAACCGGCTTGTTAAAAAAGCGGAAAACAGAGGAAGACATGCTATCGGTGTATGCATCAAAAATTAATGAAAAACATTATAAAGCCTATTTTAGTTACAAGATGTCTCCTTACAATGGAGTAGTGCATTTATTCAGGGTCAGAAAAAGACTCTATTATCTGGACGATCCGGAATATCTTGGTTGGAAACCGTATGCATTGCAGGGAGTTAAAATTCATACTATCCCGGGAGATCACAAGACTTTCCTGATCTCCCCGAATGATAAAGAACTGGCTGAAATATTCAGAGCTGTATTGAATGAGTGCGGAGAAACGACAAAAAGCAGCAATAAGAGTTCCTCTTTTGAAAGTGAAGCTCTGCTAAAGCTGGTATAATGTATGCCCACTGTTTATTGTAATTCCATTGATCACATTATTTGGGAAGAATCTTTTCATGGTTCTTTTTTCAACCGGAATCAGGTGCAGGTTTGGCGCATCCCTGTTATTTCGGATCAGGAGCTTTTAATCAAATACGAATCCTTTCTTGATCCGGATGAATCAGCCCAGGCACGGGCTTTTCACCAGGAAAAAGACAACAGGCGATTTATTACAAGCCGGGCCGCATTAAGATTTTTATTGGGAAAATACCTGGGAAAAAAACCTGCAGAAATTCGCTTTGGATCAGGAAAAAATAAAAAACCAATCCTGCCGGATAATGAACCTCTCCACTTGCATTACAATGTAAGCCATTCGGGAGATTGGATTTTGTTCGCGATGGCAGATATTGAAATCGGGATCGATATAGAAAAAATAGACGATCAATTTGGATTTGAGGAGATTCTTGCAACGGCGTTTAGCCAGGACGAAATCGATTATCTCCAAAAACAAAAAAATCCCTCGGAGACATTCTATTTGTGGTGGACGCGTAAAGAATCGATGAGCAAAGCTACCGGGAAAGGGATCGATGATAATTTGAGAGATATACCCTGCCTTGATGGCCTGCACCAACTGGCTGACGAAATTGCGGGTTCTGTGCAAGCCTGGGCCATTCTCAGTTTCCCTGTCGAAAAACAATACATCGCAAGCCTGGCTTACGATTCAGCCATTCAGCATCTGAGGTTTGCGGAGATCAATCCCCATCTTGTTGTTCAATAATTTTCATCCGGCTGCTTACATTTTTTTCCTGCCTGTAGCAAATCCATTTTTGATTAAGTAGGTATAACTGTCCTGTATAGCTGCAAAAACATCGGTGGCCGTATTATCCATTTCAACGATCATCCATTCCGTATTCCCGTTTGCCGCCTGTACAATGGCCGGAAAATTCTGAGCTCCTTTTCCGACAGCAACCATCGGTTCAGGATGATCAGTCAGGAGTGAATCGGTCCATCTTGCCGGCCCGTCTTTGATATGCAGTAAGGGCGCTCTTTTCCCGTACAGTCCTACAATTTTAGCCGGATCCTGTCCGGCCACTTTTACCCAATAAGTATCGATTTCAAAAAAAATATCAGGCTCGACATTTTCCAAAAGCACCTGGTAAACATAACGCCCGCTTACCTGGTTTCTGAATTCCCACCAATGATTATGGAGGCCAAACTCAAGGCCGTTTGATTTCGCAAAATGATTGGCTTCATTGTATAAACTGACAAGTTCCTTCGTGCCATCCAGGGTGCTGTACCTTTTATCTTCAGGCCATCCGTGCCAGATCATTTTTTTACAACTGTATGCTTCCGCTGTTTCCAGCATGACCGTTTTGTTGTCACCAATGGGGAGCGATATATGAGCCGATGATACGGAGAGGCCTGCATCTTTAATAAATTGGGCAGCCTGTTTAACCGAAACGTTCTCCGGCCAGAAAGCAGTCTCCACGTATTCAAATCCCATTGCTGCTATCTTCCTGAGTGTATCGGGAATATTCTTGCTTATTTCATTTCTTACCGTATAGAGTTGTAGGGCGATTTTCGCTGTGGGGTTTGTAAAAAGCGGGATTCCCGGAATACTTGTTTCAGGAAGGAAAAGGACGCCCAGCGCAGCCAGACCGGTCGTTTGTAAAAATTCTTTTCTTGGGATTTTTGACTTTTTTGTTTCCTCCGGGGTGGGTTCTTCGGGAATCATGATTTCTATAATTTTTATTAAAGGTAAAGACCTTTTTAAAAGTTCGATTGTTCTGAGCCAACAATCCCCTACCTTCATCTGCCGAATGGCTATTCATCGGTTTGCGATTTATCGGGATATACCGGTATCGCGCAGCCATAAACTACAGCAGGGAATAATTTTGACAATCTGGAAAATTTCCTAATGATAGTTTGAACCGATTGTTTACTTTCGATAATTAATTTCAAAACCAAATTCAAATCATCATGGCAAAAAAAGCAGTCAAAAGAGCAATCGCTAAAAAAGCAATTAAAAAAGCAGTTGCTAAAAAAGCAGTCAAGAAAGCGGTCGCTAAAAAAGCAGTCAAAAGAGCCGTCAACTCTGCTTTCATGACCCCGCTCACACCAAGTCCTGCACTCGCAGCAGTCGTTGGTGAAAAAGCACTCCCAAGAACTGAAATCATCAAGAAAATATGGGATCATATCAAGAAAAACAAATTGCAGGACAGCAAGAACAGAAGAATGATCAATGCAGATGATAGATTAAAAGCCATTTTCGGCGGCAAAGGCCAGGTGTCTATGTTTGAACTGGCAAAGGTGGTAAGCAAGCATGTGAAATAATTTCTTTCGTCACACTGTTCTGGTGAATGCCCTAAATATTGTCCCGATGTCACTGATATTAAATTGATAATACAGTGGGTGCATTTGGATTCCTGATTATTATTTAGCGAGCTACACGTTTATTGTTACAATACCAGCAAAAAATTGAAACTCCTCCGGAGTAATTGCCATTTAACAGGCTGGCATGAAGGGTTGCTTTTTTTAGGACCACCAATGCCGGCCTTTTGTTTTTTTAATTCGTTCAACCTGTGAGTGATTGAGGTGTTGCCGAAGTGATAACGGTTACTAACGGTGACCAGTAGATGTTTTTAGTACAAATATCCCGGGACTTATCACAAGATGTTTTTTTATACCATTCGTCGTTTTATTTTATAGTTGGAGCATGCATGGCTTTCTTAAAAAATTCACCGCAGGGTGTAAGCGAATAAGTATCCCAGGATTGCAGCATGGCCGGCCCCCATTCAGGATCAAAAACCCAGGCCAGCCACCCAATACCTTTACTCTCGAGATATTGGGTAATTCGCGTGCCGTAATTATCAGCGCCATCAGCAGGTTGACCTTTCTGTACTCCGAATCCGATTTCAGTGGCGATAATGGGATAATTCGACGAAGCGAAAGCAAAATCTTCCTCCCATTTCGGTTCCCAGGGTTGCGAACGTTTGAACGGATAAGGATGTGTAACATAGCCGATACCCGGAGCATTAATCGGTTCTTCTCTGAGCGGAGTCAAATCATATGCCCAGTCGAATCCTGCCACGAGTGGGATTTTTTCACTGTCGAATGAACGGATCAGGTGTATGATGTCTTCGTTTATTTTTTTCCAGTCTGTCCAGCTGATATTTCCGAGCTGTCCTCTATAAGTGGTGGGTTCATTGAAGATTTCATAAAATGCGGGTGTATTATTGTTTGCAAAATGACTCGCGATAGCGCGCCAGAATTCATTGGTTTCTTTGAGTGAAGTGTTGTACATCGGGTTTTGAAAAAGTTCCATTTCAAGATTGCCAATCGAATGCCAGTCGATATCTATGTACAAACCAAGATCAGTACACCAGCTGACTGCCGAATCAAGGAGGATGAGGTATTTTTCCGGAGTTCGCTCGCGCCAGGCTACAGGATGGACAGGAATGCGAACGAGCAGGGCTCCCATGTCTTTTACTTTTTCAAACAACACTTTATTCCAGTGTCCCTGGTGGTCTATTTTATCCGGATCTGCAATGGACAATCCACGGAAAATGATCGTATCATTCTTTGCACTGACAAATTTGTTTCCTGCTACCCGGATCAATGGAAGGAATTTTGCTTTCGGATTTTTCTTAGGGAACCGATAGGGCTCATTCCACCACATGTATTTTTTGGGTGCGGCTGTATCCTGTGCCTTCACCAGGGCTCCGTAAAACAATAAAACAAGAAGTGTAAAAATGAGTCTGTACAGCAGTTTATGTTGATTGGTAGGCAGTATCATAAAAATTTATTTATCAATCAATAGAAAAGGTGATTTCTTTCCCGGTTCGATACGCAGTTCCTTTGAACAGGGCAACGAGTTGTCCTTTTTCATTCTTTGCCCTGATATCATAAATGCCGATTTTATTGCTGAGATGAATTTCTATAGCTTCCACAGATATCCGTTCGCCGGATAATGCGGGTCTTGTAAATGTGATGGACACATCAAGAGCGACGGTTATCCGGCCATGTGAATTGCAGGCAAAAGCAAAGGCGGAGTCGCAGGCAGAAAATAAAATTCCACCATGCACATTTGAAAAACCATTCAGCATTTCATCCCTCACATAGAAATGCAATCTGCAATAGCCTTCCCGGTGTTCATCGATTTGCAGATCCATCCATTTGGTGAACTCGTCTTTTTTTAACATGGTTTGCAGAACTTTTTTGGGCGAGCTGTGGGTAGTCATGTCTTTGAAAATTTATGCTGTGATTTTTGAAACCCTCTCATGTAAGATTCCTCTTAAAAGTATTGTTTTTCTTTGAAATTCAATGCGAAACACTCGTTCTGCGAGAGCCGGTTCCAGTATTTTCGAAATCGGTAAAATCATTCGCCTGACTCGCAAATGCCCTTCTTTTTATACTTTTTTGTATAAACTGATTCGTATCTTTGTAGAATGAAGACAGAAATATACAATCCAAGAGCCAATCATGTGGAGGAAGGGTTAAGTACTATCGAACAAACTGTTCTCAGTGATTATAAATATGGATTTGTAACCAATATCGATGCTGACGAGGCGCCGAAAGGGTTGAATGAGGATATCATTCGGTTTATTTCTGGAAAAAAGAACGAACCTCAATGGATGCTGGACTGGAGGCTGAAAGCCTACCGGCAGTGGTTGAAAATGGAAGAACCGAAATGGCCGAATGTAACATATCCTCCGATTAATTACCAGGACATTATTTATTATTCTGCTCCCAAACAAAAAAACAAACCAAAAAGCCTGGATGAAGTGGATCCTGAATTGAGAAGGACATTTGAAAAATTGGGTATATCACTTGATGAACAGAAAAGACTTAGCGGAGTTGCAGTGGATGCAGTGATCGACAGTGTTTCAATCGGCACCAGTTTCAAGAAACAACTGGCCGAATTGGGCATCATCTTTTGCTCTATGAGTGAAGCGATCCAGGAACATCCGGAACTGGTAAAAAAATATTTGAGCACGGTTGTTCCTTTCACAGACAATTATTTTGCTGCGCTCAATGCCGCTGTTTTCAGCGACGGTTCATTTTGTTATATCCCGAAGGGAGTTCGCTGCCCGATGGAATTATCCACTTATTTCCGTATCAATGCTGAGAATACAGGTCAGTTTGAAAGGACATTAATTGTGGCAGAAGAAGGAAGCTATGTAAGTTACCTGGAAGGTTGCACGGCTCCAATGCGCGACGAAAACCAGTTGCACGCTGCTGTGGTGGAATTGATCGCGCTTGACAATGCAGAAATCAAATATTCGACAGTACAGAACTGGTATCCCGGCGACAAGCAGGGAGTCGGAGGAATCTACAATTTTGTAACCAAGCGCGGGATTTGCAGGGGGATGAATTCCAAGATTTCCTGGACCCAGGTGGAAACCGGATCAGCAATCACCTGGAAATATCCAAGCGTGATTCTTAAAGGCGATAATTCTACCGGGGAATTTTATTCTGTGGCAGTGACCAATAA
>DATJWE010000144.1:0-28343 GCA_035501475.1 Puia sp.
TGGATATGAAAATGTCCAAGGATCTCCTGCATGAGCTGAAGATTGGTGCTGTTATCATCAACTACCAATACTTTTTGCAGCAGGGGCTTTTCAGGTAACAACACTTCGGGTTGTTCATTTGCCACTTCGAGCGGGAGATGCAGGCTGAATATACTTCCCCTGCCTGGTTCGCTCTCGACTGAAAGATGTCCATACATCAGTTCGGCAAGACTTTTGGAAATTGCCAGGCCCAGCCCCGTCCCGCCGTATTTGCGCGTCGTTGAATTATCTGCCTGCGTAAAACTTTCAAATATCTTCTGCAATTTTTCTTTGGGAATTCCAATGCCCGTATCTTTTACCTGAATAGTAAAATTCAAAAATTTTTTATCGTCTTTCCAATATATGTCTCCATCTCTATGAACCGAAACAAAAATTTCCCCTTCCTTAGTAAACTTGATTGCATTTCCCAAAAGATTGACCATGATCTGGCGAATCCGGACAGGGTCGCCGATCAATTGCGAAGGAATTGAATGATCCACCCAATACAGCATTTCGAGTTTTTTCTCGAATGACTTCACCGTTAAGATGTCAATCGTTTCTTCTATCAGTTCATCAAGCTTGAATAAAGTATGATCGATAATTAATTTCCCTGCTTCAATTTTTGAAAAATCCAGGATATCATTGATAATTTCCAGTAAACCATAAGCGGATTTTCTCACATTCTGCAAATAATCCCTCTGTGTTTTTTGAAGTTCAGTTGTTAGTACCAGGTCTGTAAAACCGATTATACCGTTCATAGGCGTACGAAGTTCATGACTCATATTGGCGAGGAATTCGCTTTTTGCCCGGCTTGCTGATTCGGCTACTTCTTTGGCATGCACCAGTTCCATTTCGATTTGTTTGCGTTCAATGGCGGCTGCTACCGACAATGCAAAAGACCGGAGGATGGAAAACTCGGCTTCCGTCCAATGCCGCTCGCTTTTAAATTCGTCAAAACCAACAAAGCCCCAGAATTCATCTTTCAGAAAAATAGGAATGGCCAGCGAAGCTTCGACTTTATGTTTTTCCATAATAGCGAGCAGCTGCGGATTTGTTTCTTCCTGTTTATAACTTATGAAAGGCGTATTCTGTTTCAGCGGGACGATCATTTTTTCTATGTTCCGAAATGGAATCTGTTTCATTTGGGGATCATGCAGCCTGGAAAATGACTCGTTTTCGTTCCATTCACTTATTTCGCTCGTGCACCAGCTTTGTTTTTCCCTGTCAAAATAATTTTGAAATACATATACCCTGTCTACCATCGTCTTGGTTCCGAGAATCCGTATGGATGCGGTGATGGCCTGAATTAAATCGGTATTACTTAACAACGCATGCGCTGCCTGGGCAACAGCATGTAAAAGCTGGTCCTTCTTTTTTAATTTCTGCTGGGCTGTTTTCTGCTCAGTTATATTCCTGGAAGTGCAGATAAGTTTGATTACTTCATTCTGATCCATGATTGGTTTGACAATCGTTTCCAGCCAGAGATAAGTATTGTCTTTCTTGCAAATCCGGTAACGAATAATTATACTCTCATTGTCAGACAAAGTGCTTTTTTCATCAGGGAAAAACTTATACCTGTCGTCGGGATGCACGTAATCCAGAACCGAGGCGCCGATCAGGTTATCTACTTCATATCCCAACACATGACTGACTGAAGGAGACAAATACCAGATTGTTCCATCTGCCGCGTGAACACTGATAATATCTTCCGAATTTTCAGCAAGCAAACGAAATTTTTGTTCACTGTTCACCAATGCATTCTCGGCCTCCTTCTGTGCAGTAATATCCTGCGCAATTCCAAAACCTGCATTTTCATCAATCACTTTTCCTTTCAAAAAAAGATATCTCATCCAGCCCTGCTTGGTGATCACCCGAAAAGAAAATGCCGCTTCATAATTTTTACTATTCCTGTTATTAATGACCAGTCTGAATTCATGCGAAGCCAGTGCAAGATCTTCGGGCACAACAAACTCATTTAAGAAATCTTCAAGCAGCATTTTTTCAGAGCTGTCTTCTTCCATTGCAAGCAGTGCGCTGTATTCTTTACTCAGCACAATTTCATGAGTGCCGAAATCGAGCTTCCATGATCCCATTTTCGCATAGGTCATTGCGTAAGACAGGGTTCGAATCGCTTCTTCTTTCACCTGCTGCGTCATAACCTTATCGGTTACATTCAGGCCGATTCCCTGGATCTCTTTCACCTGCCCGTTTTCATCAGTCAGGGCCAGGAATTCCCAATCCGTCCACAAAAATTGCTTGGAATTTTTAAAAGGCTTGCGAATAAGCAGTTTGACAATTTTCCCGGGGTTGTTCCAGCATTCATCAGCTATCTGCTGGCAGCGGGAAATATCTTTTGTGAAAATGGTTTCAAAGAAAAGAATATGCTGAATTTCTTCTTGCGTATAATCGAATGTTTTTAAGAAAGCAGAATTGGCATAAGTAAAATTTCCCTTCCTGTTGATACGGATAACATAGTTTGTCTGCGACTGAAGAATAGAAGCAAGATGTTTTTTTTCCTGCAGCAATTCATTTCTCGCACCCTGTAATTCCTGATAATTTTTTTCCCCTCTTCTGAATGCAGGCTCAAGCACGAGAATAACAAGGCAAATTATAGCGATGATCAGTGAAATGAACTTGCCGGCTTCTATGGCTGAATTCGTTTTATTTTTTTCACTTACGATAATCCCGTACTGAGTAGTGATTTCCTTCATCATCGGCAGGAATTTTTGCTCATTATCCAATATCGCCCGTAGGTATAGTTTTCTGTTCATGTTTAAAAGCGAAGAGTCGGATTGAACCAATTCCTGACCAACAGCCACAATATCTTTATAATAAGGTTTGATGGAAGAGAATAACAGCCTGATTTTAAAAACAGGTTGGGGAACAGGTAGTTTCGTTTCCTCGATTTGCTGTTGAAGCAATTCCTGCTGATGCTGAAAACTGATGAGTACTGCAGCAAGACTATCCTTCAATATCTGTGATTGTGATTCGTTCAAAATATTTCCGGAAAGCAGGGCGGCATCTTTTGCAATGATCTGACTAAGTGTTTGCTGACGGCTGGAAATGCTTTTAGCCTTAGCAAGTTCCTCATTTTCAGCAGACTTCTTGTTCATGAGGTAGTAACCAAAGAAGTTAGACAAAAGAACAGTAGCAAATAAAACTATAGAGATTCGGACGAGTTTACGGAAAGGGCTTTTCATGATTCTTCAAAGGATTCTTTTTGTAAACGCTGAAACTACACTTTTAAGTTTCCAAAACCCTAAAAAAAACACTTATTCATTCGTTCCGATTCCTTTGAAAATCCAAGGATTATCCTTTATCTGAAAGAATTACTGAAAGACTAATAATTGATGACCTGTTCTTCCATCAATTCGGGAAGTTCCCTGAACTCGTATTGCTGGTTTCTTAGTTGGGGTTCAAAGCCCGCTTCGCGGATGGCTTGTTGTATGCTTTTGCTGGTAAAGCGGTGCGGGGCGCCCGCAGCACTTACTACATTTTCTTCAAGCATGATGCTGCCGAAATCATTGGCACCGGCGTGAAGGCAAAGTTGTGCAGTTTGTTTTCCTATCGTAAGCCAGGAGGCCTGGATATTTTTAACATTGGGGAGCATGATCCGGCTCAGAGCAATCATCCGGATATATTCTTCAGGGGTAGTAAGATTATGCACACCGCGAATCCGGGCAAGCAATGTGTCCACGTCCTGAAACGTCCAGGGGATGAATGCTAAAAAGCCTTTGGCCTCTGCAGGTTTTTCAGACTGCACTTGCCGGATTTTAACCAGGTGTTCAAACCTCTCAACTAAGGTTTCCACATGACCGAACATCATTGTCGCGGATGTAGTAATATGCAGCTTATGCGCTTCCCTCATAATATCCAGCCATTCCTGCGCACCACATTTCCCTTTGCTTATCAGCCTTCTTACCCGATCCACCAAAATCTCTGCGCCAGCACCGGGAAGTGAATCCATACCAGCTTTCCTCAGTTCAACCAATACATCATGGTGTTTCATTTTCTCCAGCTTGCAAATATGCGCTACTTCCGGAGGGCCCAATGTGTGCAATTTCAGTCTGGGATATAATTCTTTCAGCTGCCTGAAAAGTGAAGTATAAAAACTTAAACCTAATTCCGGATGATGTCCTCCCTGTAACAATAACTGATCTCCCCCCCAGCGAAAAGTTTCTTCAATTTTCTTTTTGTAAGTATTGATATCCGTTATATAAGCGTCGGGGTGCCCGGGAATCCTGTAAAAATTACAGAACTTACAATTGGCGATGCATACATTTGTTGTATTTACATTTCGGTCAATCTGCCACGTTACTTTCCCGTGAGGGACCTGCTTTTTTCTCAGTTCGTTCGCTATATACATCAGCTCGGTCAGCGGTGCTTTTTCGAAAAGAAACACTCCTTCTTCGGCTGACAAATCTGCTCTGTCAAGTGCACGGGTATATAATCCGGGTAAATCCATTGATACTTATTTATCTTTTTTTGCTGCAAATTTAATATAGCCTTACTGAACTGTCATATTTTAGATAACCGGCTTGCCCTGGCCATATTCTTTTGTAAATTTAGTATCGAATTGTTTGGATACAGCCCGGCCAATGAAAAAAATTCTTACTCAAAATGTGCTGCTATAAAAACATCACCGGCGATTGCTTTTTCGTTAAATCAGTTAAAAAACCAGGCTTTTTTTTTATCAGCCTCCTGGTTTTTTTTCTTCCATTTTCAAAACTGATTGCACAGGAAGAATTCATTCCGACTCCATCCCGCCTGCTAACCAGTTTTCCGTTTACTACATTTACAGGTGGCATCATTATCATTAAAGCAAATTTGAGCAATTACCCCGATACGCTGAACTTTATACTGGATACGGGAAGCGGAGGCATATCACTTGACTCCGAAACCTGTGTGCGACTTAAAATTGAGCCCCTGGCTTCCGACAAGACAATTAAGGGTATAGCCGGCATCCGCAGCGTAAAATTCGTGTACAATGAAAAGATTCGCCTGGGAGACCTCACAGTAGATAGCCTGAACTTTCATGTGAGTGACTATGATATTTTAAGCAGTGTTTACGGAGACAAGATTGACGGTATCATCGGGTACAGCTTTTTTTCCCGTTATATTGTAAAAATTGATTACGACAGCAACAAAGTCTATGTATATACGAAGGGGTATATGAAATATCCAAGAGGAGGATTTCTGTTCCGGCCTCTCATCCAGGCAAATATTCCGGTACAATACGCAAGAATACAGGATCAAGCAGACATAACGGAAAGATTTTATTTCGATACTGGTGCGGGTCTTTGTCTTTTGCTCTCGACAGATTTTGTATCTGACAGCAATGTACTAAGTCCTAAAAAGAAGTTTTATACCACGCAGGCGGAAGGACTTGGCGGAAAAACTCTTATCAAATTAACTACCATTAAAGAACTCAGGTTTGGGCCCCATAAATTCAAAAATATTCCTACTTTTCTTTTTGATGATGAGTATAATGTTACATCATACCCTTCCGTTTGTGGCCTGATTGGAAGTGATATCCTGCGTCGCTTCAATATGTATCTTAACTATGACCGGAGGGATTTTTACCTGGTGCCCAATTCTCATTTCAGGGATCCTTTTGATTATTCCTACACAGGATTAGGTATTTACTGGATTGACGGACTCATTCGCGTCGGTGATGTCATGAAAGATTCTCCAGCGGAAAAGGCCGGTTTCAAAGTAGATGATATAATAATATCAATGAACAACACCTTTAACGGCAATCTGCAGGCCTACAAAACCATATTACAAAATCTCGGCGATAAAATCAAAGTAATTGTAAAAAGACCCACCGGGCTCGCTGAACTCACACTTAAGGTGAAAAGCATTTTATAAAAATCTTAGACCTCCGAATTCATCAACTCTTCTTTACTTTGCATTTCCGTATCAGGCAGCCGAAAAAGAAATGTAATTATGGTAAAGTTTGATAGATTTCTATTGAAAAACGGACTACGGGTGATTGTTCATAAAGACGTATCGACACCTATGGCAGTGCTCAACGTATTGTATGATGTTGGCGCAAAAGATGAAAATCCGAAGCAAACTGGGTTTGCTCATTTGTTTGAACATCTGATGTTTGGTGGTTCAGTGAACATTTCCGATTTTGAAACGCCTCTTCAACTGGCAGGTGGTGAAAACAACGCGTTTACCACCAATGATCTCACCAATTACTATATTCAGTTACCGGCCGAAAATATTGAAACGGCTTTCTGGCTAGAAAGCGATCGCATGCTATCACTCGCTTTTAGCGAAAAAAGTCTCGAAGTGCAACGCAAGGTGGTCAGTGAAGAATTCAAGGAACATTATATCAACAAGCCTTACGGCGATGTGTGGTTCAAATTAAGAGAGCTCGCCTACAAAACACATCCCTATCGCTGGATGACTATCGGAAAAGAGCTCAGCCACATTGAAAGTGCGCAGTTAACTGATGTAAAAAATTTTTTCTTCAGACATTATCGCCCGGTGAATGCCATTCTCGTTGCTGCAGGAAATATAGAAACCGAAACTGTTCTTCAACTTGCTGAAAAATGGTTTGGACCAATTCCCCCCGGTGAAAAATACGTACGTCATCTGCCCCAGGAACCAAAACAACACGAAGCAAGGAAACTCGAAGTCAGGGCAGATGTGCCCCTGGATGCTTTGTATAAATGCTACCACATGGCCTCTCGAACTGATCCGGAATATTATACCATGGATTTAATAACCGAGGTCTTGGGCGGTGGCGGTTCTTCCCGATTACATCAAATCCTGGTAAAAGAAAAGAAATTGTTCAGCAATATTGAATGCTACCATACTGGGTCTACAGACCCGGGACTGGTTGTGATTGAAGGAAAATTGATCAAAGGAGTTGTTATGCAGGAAGCAGAAAAAGCAGTAGAAGAAGAATTGACCAGAATGAAAACGGAATTAATAGATGAAAAGGAACTGACTAAAGTAAAGAACAAAACAGAATCAACCATATTGTTCGAAGATATGAGTGTAATGAATCGGGCGACAAGTCTTGCGATGTATGAATTGTTGGGTGATGCCAATATGATGAACACCGAACTGGCAAAATATCAGGCTGTAACAAAAGAAAAGATATTGAAATTAAGTCAACAGGTCTTTGATGTCAATAACAGCAATACACTATGTTATTATAGCAATAATTGAATCCTGACTGACCAAAATTTTAGCTCGGATTATGTTGAACAGAAAAATAGCACCAAAAATTACAGACGCAATAGAATTTCACCTGGCACTGCCTCCTTGCCAAAAGCATATTTTAAAAAACGGTGTTGAAGTATATACTATTGATCTCGGTACCCAGGATACATTAATGATCAACTGGGTTTTTTTAGCTGGCAACTGGTATGAAGAAAAAAATTTAGTCGCGTCAGCGGCCAATTTCCTGTTGAAAAACGGAACTCAAAAAAGAAATGCATTTGAGATCAATGAGCATTTTGAATATTACGGTTCATTCCTGAACCGGAGCTGCCAGAATGAAACTGCAGAGATCACTCTTCATTGTTTAAATAAACATGTACATGAATTGCTGCCTGTGGTGGCTGAATTAATAACCGACTCCATTTTCCCGGCTGAAGAACTTGAAATTTATAAGAAGAACATGCAGCAACGCCTTCGCGTGAGCCTGTTGAAAAACGATTTCGTTGCGGGAAGACTGATAGATTCTTATTTGTTCGGTAAAGAACACCCTTATGGTAAATACGGTTCTCTTGAAGACTATGCAGCACTCGGACAACAGGAAATAAAAGAGTTTTATAAACGATATTATCTGCAGGGTCGTTGCATCATTTTTGCCGCCGGTATTCTGCCTCCGAATCTGATCGCCGAAATAGAATTGCATTTCGGAAGTCTGCCGCTGACTTCCCCCAAAGAAATGGATGGTGGAATTCAACATTCCATCATTCCTGCCAAAGAAAAAAAATACAGGATCAGCAACGATCCAAACGGTGTTCAGGGCGCAATCCGGATTGGGCGAAATTTTCCCAACAGGCATCATCCCGATTTTCAAAAAATGCATGTCCTGAATAATATATTCGGCGGATTTTTTGGCTCCCGGCTCATGGCAAATATTCGTGAGGACAAGGGTTATACCTATGGTATTTATAGTTACCTGATGAATCAGATGCAGGAAAGCGCACTGCTGATCAGTACGGAAGCGGGGAAAGAAGTGTCTGAAGCAACCATTGAGGAGGTTTACAAAGAAATGAAACGATTAAGAGAAGAACCGATACCCGAAGAAGAATTACAGACCAGCCGCAATTTTATGATTGGCACAATTCTCGGCGATCTTGACGGCCCCTTCCAGGTTGCCGGAAGATGGAAGAATATAATATTGAACACTCTCGATGAAAATTATTTCTATAGCGGGATCAATATCATCAAAACAATCACACCGGGCGAGTTGCAGACTCTGGCAAATAAATATTTACAACCTGAAGCCTTTTATGAACTGGTTGTCGTCTAAATAAATTTTTTGTGATTTGAGGGAATTAGTCTGATATCATTTAAAATTTCGTATTTTCCTGTTCATATTTCACCGTATGAATATTGTTGTCCGGATTATGGTTTCCGCTGTTGTCGCATTTGGCTTGTCTTATTTTCTTCGTGCAGGCATTCATATCGACACTTTCTGGACAGCATTGCTTTTGGCAATCGTGTTGGCTATTCTGAATGCGATTGTTAAACCCATTCTGATTATCCTCACTTTTCCCATAACCATTATTACATTCGGATTATTTCTCTTTGTCATAAACGCCTTCATTATTTTGATTGCAAGCAAATTCGTCAGGGGATTTTCTGTTGATAGTTTTTGGTGGGCATTGCTCTTTAGCCTGCTTTTGTCCGTAATCACTTCCCTCTTGTTCAGAGACGAGGGTGGCAGAAATGAAAAAAGCAATTAATATGCTTATTGCTTTGACGAAGAAAAAACGGAAATTTGAGTATGCAATTCGACCGAAAAGATCTCTCTGACGATCAGCTGATTCTTATTTACAAAAACATTCTGTTGCCCCGATTGACTGAGGAAAAAATGCTGGTGCTATTACGGCAGGGCAAAATTAGTAAATGGTTCAGCGGAATCGGACAGGAGGCAATTGCTACCGGCGCCACTCTTGCCTTGGAAAAAGATGAATGGATCATGCCCCTGCACCGTAACCTTGGTGTATTTACCGGGAGAAAAATGCCCATTCACAAACTTTTCCTTCAATGGCAGGGGAGTGCTGATGGATATAGCAAGGGGAGAGAAAGAAGTTTTCATTTTGGTTCAAAAGAACACCATATCTGCGGTATGATCTCGCATCTTGGTCCGCAGCTGGCAATTGCCGACGGTGTAGCATTAGGACACAAACTTAGGAAAGAAAAAAAAGTAGCACTTGCTTTTACGGGAGATGGCGGCACAAGCGAGGGCGATTTTCATGAGGCCCTGAATGTCGCTGCAGTCTGGGATTTGCCCGTGATTTTTTTGATTGAGAATAACGGCTATGGATTAAGCACACCGGTCAATGAACAATACAAAAGCAAAAACCTAATCGATAAGGCCCTCGGCTATGGCATGGAAGCCGTTCAAATAGACGGGAACAATGTGCTGACCGTCTATCATACCATCCGGGGAGTCCGAAATTATTGCCTCGAGCGGCAAAGGCCTTACCTGATCGAATGTATGACATTCCGCATGCGTGGACATGAAGAAGCCAGCGGTACAAAATATGTTCCCAAAGCCTTACTGGAAGAATGGGCCACTAAGGATCCTGTTTCCAATTATGAAATGTACCTGCTTCAACAGGGCGTTCTTCGTGCGGGTTCGGTTAACCATATTCGTGATGAAATCAAACAATATATAGAGGAAGAATTAAAGATTGAAGAAAAGAAAATAGTTCCCGATTCATCAAAAGAATTAAAAGATGTGTATGCCACAAAGACAAATGGCCCTGAAATAAAAAAGATTGATCAGGTTGTAGTGCGGCTTGGTGAGGGGATGCACGAAAAAAGATTCATTGACGCAATCAGGGATGGCTTGTACCAAAGTATGAAGATGCATTCTGATCTTATTCTGATGGGTCAGGATATTGCGGAATACGGAGGCGCTTTCAAAATAACAGAAGGTTTTGTAAACGAATTTGGAAAAACCAGGGTAAGGAATACCCCTCTTTGTGAAAGCGCTATTGTCGGAGCGACATTGGGATTAAGTCTGCTTGGATTTAAATCGGTAATGGAAATGCAGTTTGCTGATTTTGCATCCGTCGGCTTTAACCAGATCGTTAATAATCTTGCAAAAATTCATTACCGGTGGGGACAGGATGCGGATGTTGTGATTCGCATGCCCACAGGCGCGGGGGTTGGTGCCGGACCTTTTCATTCACAAAGTAACGAGGCCTGGTTCGTGCATACTCCCGGTTTAAAAGTGGTATATCCGTCATCTCCTCTTGACGCCAAGGGCCTACTTATCGCAGCCATCAATGATCCCAACCCGGTAATGTTTTTTGAACACAAAGCTTTGTACCGAAGCATCAGTGGTCCTGTTCCCGAAGATTATTATGAAATAGAAATAGGCAAGGCAAATTGGGTGCGGGAAGGCCAAGATATCTCCATAATCACTTATGGGGCCGGTGTACATTGGGCAGCAGATTATGCCATGCAACATCCCGAGATATCATTGGATATTCTCGACTTAAGAACCTTGCTGCCCCTAGACTATGAATCCATCAGGAATTCCGTTGCAAAAACAGGAAAGATTCTGATACTTCATGAAGACACACTGATTGGAGGCATTGGTGGGGAAATTAGTGCATGGATAACCGAAAATTGTTTTGAGTTGCTTGATGCACCCGTGTTTCGTTGCGCTTCACTCGATACACCGGTTCCTTTCAGCATTGAACTCGAAAAAAATTTTTTAGCCAAATCAAGACTTGATGAGTATATAAAAAAGCTATCTCTTTACTAAAACATCTCTTTTTGAAATCTATTTGCTGTTTGCCTTAAATACTCTCAGAAAATTCCCACCCAGTATTTTATCTATATCCTTAACAGAATATCCTCTTGCCAGCAATGCTTTTGTAATCAATGGAAAATCTTCTACTCCATCTAAACCCTGTGGCGCAGATTCAATACCATCAAAATCCGAACCCAGTCCCACATAATCCACTCCTACCAGTTTTACAATATGATCGATGTGATCGATGAGCATTGACAAAGGTGGTCTGAGCGCGCCGGCCTCCTGAGGATATTTCTCTGCAAAAAATTCATTAATTGAATACTCAGGAAGCCTGATTGCCCTTAAAGAATCATATTCGGTTTTGTACTTTTCCATGAATGCTTTTTGCCTTTTTATATAATTACTGTCAAGAAACCCGGAGTAGAAATTTATCTGGATCACCCCTCCGTTTTTTGCAATTGCTTTTATCTGGTCATCTTTGAGGTTGCGAAATACCGGGCAAAGCGCATATACGGAACTGTGAGAAGCTATAATGGGTTTAGTCGTGTTGTGGATAACATCCCAGAATGTTTGTTCGCCTACATGAGAAATATCGATCATCATTCCTAACTCATTCATTCTTTTTACCACCTGCTTTCCGAAGCCTGTTAAGCCATATGGAGAGACGATAAAAGCATGGCTCGTTTCATCTCTGGCGGAACTTGCCCAGGAAGTGCTGTTGTTCCAGGTCAGGGTCATGTAGCGGACTCCCCGCCTAAATAAACTGTCTAAATTGTCAAGATCATCCTCAATCATGTGTCCGCCTTCGACTCCCATCATGGCGGCCAGCTTATTTTTTTTTACAGCCTGCATCACTTCGGCCGGCGTTGACACAATTTCCATGCGATTGGGGTTTCTTTTTGCCACGGCATATAATGAATCAATTTCCAGATTGGCGTATTTAAATGCCGTGCCCCTGCCGTGACGGTCGTCGCAGAATATTGAAAACACCTGCACATCCACTCCCCCATCAAATATTCTTTGGAGATCCGATTGTGTTTTGCCTTTTAAATTCTCATCAAAGCTGACTTTATTTTCAACACTTTTACTCAGGAAATCGTTATGTGTATCAACTACTATTGCCTTCTTATGTATTTGTTCGTATGATTGGCACCGGACCGAAACACTTATTATAAAAACAAAACAGGTAAAGAATACATTTTTCATCAGTGCTATTTAAAGTGTTTAAAAATGGGCCAAATTTAAATGGTATTATGAACAAATGTCTAAATTTAATGCAGAAAGTGATATAAACAGGAATCCCGGATGGATATTGAATCACTTCGCGAATATTGTCTGAAGAAAAGAGCTGCAAAAGAATCATTTCCTTTTGGCGAGTCAACCATCGTCTTTAAAGTAAAAGAAAAAATTTTCCTTTTGGCCATGCTTGGCGAAACGCCACTTCAGTTCAATGTAAAATGCGATCCGGAAAAAATAGACGGGCTCCGTGAAGAATATGATGCAGTCCTTCCGGGCTACCATATGAATAAGAGACATTGGAACACTATTATTGTCAATGGCAGCATTCCCAAAAAGAAACTCAGAGAAATGATTGATGAATCCTACCAGCTGGTTGTTCGGTCCCTGCCAAAAAAAGATCAGGTGGGCCTCCTTTAAACATCATTGATAATACCGGTTTTGCTCAATTTCTTCCCTGACCTTATCGGGGACGAGGTAGCGGATTGATTTTCCTTTCCGGATATAATCACGTATATGTGTAGCCGAAATTTGAAGCAGGGGCGCGTGGAGAATCTGCACCCTTGCTCCCGGATATTCAGGAATGCCTTCATGACCAGCCCGCAGATAAACATAAATAGGATAGTGCAGTAAAATTTGTTGGTAATTTTTCCATTTGGGGAGATTTTCGAAACTATCACTTCCCATGATAAGATTAAACTGGTAGTTCGGATATTTTTCCTCCAGATAAGTAAGGGTATCGATGGTATACGAGGGTTTTGGCAGCCTGAACTCAATATCTGAGGCCCTTAATCTGTTCTCTCCATCGATTGCAGCATTCACCAGGAATAACCTTTGGTATTCATTTAATAATCCCGTCGATTGTTTCAGTGGGTTTTGGGGTGATACTACAAACCAGACCTGATCAATATCTGTATTTTGGAGGACGAAGTTTGCTATAATCAGATGGCCATTATGTATGGGGTTAAAAGAGCCAAAATATAGTCCAACTTTCATTAATAATTGATAACCAGTGAGTTAATTAATGTTTTCTACAAAAATATTTTCTGCTTCATCCAGCCTTAGACTGAGGCTGTAACCGGCTACAACTATTGAAATAGGATCGCCCAGGGGGGCTATTTTTTCTACCCTGATTATTTCTCCAGGCACACATCCCATTTCCATCAACTTCAAGAACAGCTCATTTTTTTCGAAAGAATGTATCCTGGCTCTGGCCCCTGTTGATAATTCAGATAATCGCTTCATTTTGTTATAATCACAAAAGTAGTTTGGTTAAATGAAACATCTTTACGATTTTCGGAAATGCCCTCACCACGTATTAGGTTTTATTTTCCTACTTCGGCTGCGTTCCTACGGAATCGTAAGCGCCTTAAAAATTTTATAGCTGATATTTTTGCGGAAAGGAAAAAAAAGATTGAAACGATCAATTATATATTTTGTTCCGATGATTTCCTGCTGGCTATCAATAAAGAATATCTGGGTCATAATTATTTTACAGATACGATTAGTTTTACTCTTTCTGATCCGGGGCAACCCTTGCTTGGCGATATCTATATTAGCATTGACAGAGTGAAGGAAAACGCCAGAATCTTTGCTGTTCCTGCCACCCAGGAGCTTCATCGAGTTATATTTCACGGCAGCCTCCATTTGTGTGGTGAAAAGGATAATTCGAAACCGAATAAGAAAAAGATGAAAAAGGAAGAAGACAAATTGCTAAAATCTTATTTCGGAAAATTGTTCCACGGGACACTGTTTCTATAAGAAACACTGTATATATAGTTGATTTACATTATTTTAATATTCTATTGATCAATTCCCTTTCTTCCAAAATTGATTTTATTTCTATACCATCATTTAGTCTTGTGAATTCATATGTGCTAAATGAAGAAAGGGTTTCCAGTAGCTCTTTGTTTTCCAATATAAACTGCTCTTGCCCTGCGGCCTGTGGTAGCTGAACTATCTCCAGTTCCTCTATTTTTTTTACCATATCTGCACAAACCTGGTAATTTGTTTTTTTGAAGAGAAGCTCAAAGTACCCCTTTGCTCCGATCACACCTACTCCAGCTCCTTTATTCCTGTTTAAATGAGTCGACTCGACCCTGATATTTGTAAAATTCCAGCAGAGTCGAAGATCTTTTTCTTTTGAGAAATCAAAATAAATTACAGGAATAATATGATCCAGTTGCCAAACTGTCGAAAAGTTATCCCAATCCATTCCATCCAAAAACTGAATTTCCAGCCATTTCCTTAATTTCTCCACATCCAATCCAAAAAATGGGGCATATTCCGAGCTTTTTCCTTGCCTAAAAATATACCGTCTCAAGGCTATTTGCCATTTCCTTTTCTCCCTAAACTTTACAATCCCATCAGTTATCTCTGTTTTGGGTGTCCATTTTTTTCTTTTCATACTCGAATTTACAAATGTTTCTCATCGGAACTGTTTTTCGTGGAACCTTATTTTAGTAAAAATACAGACATACTAATTGTACCTTTGCGGCATGTTTCCTGAATATGACCTGATTGTGGTTGGCGCCGGTCATGCCGGATGCGAAGCTGCAGCTGCGGCTGCAAATATGGGATCCAAGGTTCTTCTGGTCACCATGAATATGCAGACCATTGCCCAAATGAGTTGCAATCCCGCGATGGGGGGAATTGCAAAAGGTCAGATTGTGAGAGAAATAGATGCTTTAGGCGGGTATTCTGGTATCGTTACAGACCATAGCATGATCCAATTCAGGATGCTTAACCGGTCGAAGGGCCCTGCTATGTGGAGTCCAAGGTCACAAAATGACCGTATGCTCTTTTCAGCCACATGGAGACAAATGCTTGAAAACACCCCTAATATTGATTTTTACCAGGATATGGTCAAATCAATATTGGTAAATGGAACTTCGGTCTGTGGTGTTATCACAGGACTAGGCAATAAGATCTCATCAAAAGCGGTGGTGATTACGAGCGGCACCTTCCTTAACGGAATCATTCATATCGGCGAAAAAAAAATCGGTGGTGGCAGAATTGCAGAGAAGGCCGCTACAGGAATTACAGAACAGTTGGTAGATCTTGGATTTCAAAGCAGCCGCCTAAAAACCGGGACTCCTCCCAGAATTGATGGACGCAGCCTGGACTACAGTAAAATGGAAGAGCAGAAAGGCGATGATGAGATTGTGGGATTTTCTTTCCTACCAACTAAAAAGCCCGGTATTCAAAAAAGCTGCTGGATTACTTATACCAACCCAAAAGTGCATGAGATTCTTAAAACCGGCTTTGACCGAAGCCCCATGTTTACAGGAAGAATCGAAGGAATTGGTCCAAGATACTGTCCAAGCATTGAAGATAAAATTAATCGTTTCGCAGAAAGAGAGCGTCATCAGTTGTTTATTGAACCAGAGGGGTGGGATACTGTAGAAATCTATGTAAACGGGTTTTCGACCTCCCTTCCGGAAGAAGTACAGTACGAAGCTCTTCGTAATATTCCCGGTTTTGAATCATTCAAAGCTTTCAGGCCAGGCTATGCCATTGAATATGATTATTTTCCTCCTACCCAGCTTAAGCACTCCCTGGAAACAAAACTTATCGACAACCTTTTTTTTGCAGGCCAAATCAACGGCACAACTGGCTATGAGGAAGCCGCCTGCCAGGGATTAATGGCGGGAATCAATGCACACCAGAAAATCCGCTCCCTTCAGCCCTTTATTTTACAGAGAAGCGAAGCCTATATCGGCGTCCTGATAGATGACCTGATCAGCAAGGGAACCGAGGAGCCTTATCGTATGTTTACTTCAAGAGCTGAATTTAGGACATTGCTTCGTCAGGATAACGCTGATCTCAGATTAACTGAATTAAGTTATCGCCTGGGTCTTGCCTCAAAGGAAAGAGTTGAAAAAGTACTTTCAAAAAAAAATGATGTGGAAAAAATAAAATCTTTCCTTACTGAATATGCTGTTGAGCCAAAGGAATCTTCAGAATATCTTTCTCTAAAAAATTCATCCCCGCTTTTACAAAAACAAAAAGCTATACAATTGCTTCTTCGCCCGGATATCGATCTGCCTGGCATGTCGGACCAAATCCCAAAACTTGGCACAACCCTGAAAGCCTTTCCAAGGGAAACTTTGGAGCAGGCCGAAATACAAATCAAATACGATACCTATATTACAAAAGAAAAAGAACTGGTTAACCGGATGAGCCAGCTCGAAAATCTTCTTATTCCTGAAAGTTTTGACTACGACAGAATTTCATCCCTTTCAACAGAAGCATTGCAAAAATTTAAAAGATTAAGACCTCGTACATTGGGTCAGGCCAGCAGAATCAGTGGTGTAAATCCCAGCGATATTCAGATACTCCTGGTGTATATGGGCAGATAACTTTTTATAGCCCATAACTCGCGCTTATTTCAAGCATTCTATCAATTGGTTTTCTTGCCGCTTTTAATAAATCATCGGCCATATTAATTTCAGGCATTTCATATTCCATGCATAAATACAGTTTCTCCAACGTATTTAGCTTCATATGCGGGCAATCATTACACGCGCAATTATTGTCGGGCGGAGCTGGAATAAAAGTTTTATTGGGCGAAGCCTGTTCCATCTGATGCAGTATCCCGGTTTCTGTGGCTACAATATATTTTTTTGAATCATCCTTTTGTGTAAATCTGAGTAATCCTGTGGTAGAACCAATAAAATCCGCAATTCGCAACACCGGATCTTCGCATTCAGGATGAGCAATCAATTTCGCATCAGGGTGACGCATCTTCAGTTTCACAATTTTTTCCAGGCTGAAAATCTCGTGTACCATACAGGCTCCGTTCCATAATACCATATCACGTCCTGTTTTCTTTTTTAAATAAGCCCCCAGGTTCTTATCTGGCGCAAAAATTATTTTCTGTTCCTTAGGCAGGCTATCGATAATTTTTTCAGCATTTGATGAGGTGCAAATAATATCACTCAGCGCTTTTACTTCCGCCGAACAATTGATATAAGAAATAACAATATGCTGCGGATATTTTTCTTTAAAAGCCTTAAAAAGTGAGGTCGGAGCTGAATCGGCAAGTGAACATCCTGCTTTTAAATCAGGCAGCAATACTTTCTTTCGGGGGTTAAGTATCTTAGCTGTTTCTGCCATAAAATGAACTCCGGCAAAAACAATCATTTCCGCCTTTGTTCTTTCCGCTTCCTGTGCAAGCCCGAGACTGTCACCAATAAAATCAGCCACATCCTGTATATCCGGTTCCTGGTAATAGTGTGCCAGGATAATTGCATTTTTTTCTTTTTTTAATTTCTCGATTTCTACAAAAAGATCAACGGTTGGGTCTACCTCAATATCCAGAAATCCTTTTGATGAGATATTTTTCTTTGCCGCATCTATGTGTATAATCGCCATAGTATTTAATATTATTCTTTTTTATTTTAAAATCTACTATTACTATCCATGTGAAATCGTGGATAATAATATTGCTTAATTATTGTTTTTTAATAAACCCTTTTTTATCCACGTGTTTGCACAATTCTCTAACAACCGGAAGAATAGTTTTGATTTGGGTTTCGCCGGGTTATTCACAGGTGTGGAATATGAAAAAGCTTAAAAACAATTTTGTAAAAAACATTGCACGGAGAACTAATAAATGACCAGTTTTCAAGGTTCCACAAAAATGAGCAGGAATTTCAAAAATTTACTTTCAAAGAATCCACAGAAAAAATCAAAATACCAGAGGGTTTGTACACTGATTTTATCGATTATTCAGAATGCTTTGTTAATATCAGTTTCACAAAAACCCGTTTCACAAAAAAGCAATGATCTTTGCCAAAAACAGGAATCAAAAGTACAACGAAAAAAAGATGTTTTGTCTAGATAAAACCTAATACGGAAGCCGGTTTCCAAAGCATTTCCACAATTTGTTCATATACAATTTTGCCCTATTTTTGCCATCCATTTAAAAAAACGCTCATATTTATATGTCGATTATTCAGCAAATCCGGGAAAAGGCCGCGTGGTTGGTTTTTGGTCTGATTGCATTAAGTCTGGTAGGATTTCTTTTGATGGATGCTTTTGTGGGGAGGAGCCGGCTTTTTGGAGGAAGTTCAACTACCGTGGGTTCTGTGGATGGTGATAAATTGGATTATATAGCCTATCGCAAACAAATCGAGCAAAGAGAGGACCAGATCAAAGCGCAGGGATACCAGGTGAATGACATGATGCAACAAAATATCCGTGAAGAAATATGGAAGAATTTTGTGGAAGAATCAATACTCGATGGGATTTATAAGAAACTAGGAATTCAGATTAGCGACAAAGAACTAAACGATATGCTGGTGGGAAGCAATCCTGCCACATATATCCGGAGATCCTTTACGGATCCCAAGACAAAAATGTTCAATGCCGATCAGGCCGCTTCAGTAATTGCACAGTTGAGGGCGCTTTATAAGGGGAATAGAAAGAATGAAAGAGGATATGATGAAGCAAAACAGTTTTTTGAAGAAGCAATCCCCCAAATAGTTAAGGAAAGGGAAAAAGAAAAATATCTCTCACTGATTTCAAAGAGCGTCTATTTCCCAAAATGGATGATTGAAAAACAAAACACGGACAATAGCCAGATTGCTTCGATTTCCTATGTCAATACACCCTACAGCACAATTCCGGACAGTGTGGCAAAAGTGAGTGACGATGAAATTGCATCTTACGTAAACGCACACAAGGATCAGTACACACAGGAAGAATCCCGAGGTATTGCTTATGTTAGTTTTAGTGCTGCACCCACTTCAGGCGATAGTGCCGCGGTTTGGCAGCAGCTTATAAACCTGAAACCCGAATTTGCCTCGACGAATGATGTGGAACAATTTATTTCCCGGAACATGTCGGAAGTGGGATATTATGATTCATATGTTCTTAAGTCCAAGATACAGGTTCCCCATAAAGATTCAATTATAGCCTTACCCAAAGGTGCATTATACGGCCCCTACCTGGATGCCGGCAACTATGTTATTGCAAAAAAGGTTGATGAGAAAACAGTTCCGGATAGTATTAAATGCCGGCATATCCTGATTAAGGTTGCAGATAAAGAAAAGGGACAAATCAGGGATGACAGCACAGCCAAAAAACTTATCGACAGTATTGCCAATGCTATTAAAGGTGGTGCAGACTTCAACCAGCTTGTTCTTCAATATAGCGAAGACGAAGGAAGCAGGAATAATAAAGGAGAATATAATTTCTCCTCTACTAATTCCCTGGTAAAACCATTTTATGAAACTGTTTTCTATTATCCGGTAGGCACAAAAAAAGTTGTAAAAGCAGAAAGCAACGATTATATCGGATACCACTATATTGAAGTGCTAAGCCAGAAAAATTTTGAGCCCGCTTATAAAGTGGCGTACCTCGCAAGAAAAATTGAGGCCAGTGCAGAAACAGATCAAAATGCATCCGGACTGGCCAATCAGTTCGCCGGAGAGAGCCGTACACAAAAGGCATTTGATGATAATGTGGATAAGCAGCATCTCCAGAAATTATTTGCTGCTGAAATTCAGCCCGGTGATTATTCGGTACAGGGATTGGGCACGAGCCGGGATTTTGTGAGATGGATTTATGGTGCAGATCTAGGGGATGTTTCACAACCCTATACTGTGGGCGACAAATATGTGGTTGCTGTTGTAACTGAAATCAATAAGAAAGGAACCATGCCGGTTGCAAAAGCAAGGGCCATGGTTGAACCTATCCTCCGCAATCAGAAAAAAGCGGATCAGATTACTAAAAAGATAGGTAGTGCAAACAATCTTCAGGCTGTTTCTTCAGCTACAGGACAGCCCATACAAAAAGCCGATAGTATCAGTTTTACTTCTCCTTATATTCCAAATGTAGGACAGGAAGCAAAAGTTGTAGGAGCAGCATTCGATCGGCAACTGCAGGGTATCCCGGCTTCTCCGCCAATTCCGGGTAATGGTGGCGTATTTGTTATTAAACAGGAAAGTCTCAGCGCTAAAGCAAATTACAACGCGGATATTGATCAGGCACGCATTACACAGCAAAGAATGCAGGAATCAATTATTGAACGTCAGGCAATTGAAGAGTTGAAAAAAGTAGCTTCAATAAAAGATAACCGGGCCAAGTTTTTTTAACACTAATTACACGAATTAATATAATGTTTAGGAGGGCGGGTTATTTGACCCGCCTTTGTTTTGCAACCCGCAAAACATTTGTGTGCTAAATTTGTCATACTATTGATAAACCAGATAGAATATATGTCTGAAGGGATTGTAAATAGAGTTGCATTAAGCCCGCTCCATACCATTAACCTGGAAGATTATTTTCCAAGGGAAGAAGTCGTGTTGTTTGATCTGAAGCCTTATTTATTTATGGAATTGATCTTAAAGGAAAAAGAATTCAGGGCAGCGCTGGAAGGAGTTGATTGGAAAAAATACCAGGATAAAATTGTAGCAGTCACCTGCAGTGCAGATGCAATCATACCGGTTTGGGCATATATGCTTGTTGCTACCCACCTTCAGCCCATCGCCAGGGAAATTGTTATGGGGGATGAAAAAACGGCTATCAGGCAAATTCTGCTCAAGCGGATCAATATGATAAATGTGGATGAATATAAAGATAAGCCCGTCGTCATAAAAGGCTGCGGAGATCTCCCCATCGGCGAATTTGCTTATATGGAAATTACGAATCTGCTGAGACCGGTAGCCAAAAGCATCATGTATGGAGAACCCTGTAGTACAGTGCCCATCTATAAAAAGAAATAATCACAGCAGGCGGGGAAGAAATCCCGCATATTCGTGACCGGTAGTTTAGCTACAATAATGTTCCGCTCAAAATAATTGAGGCTACAGAAAAATAAATGATCAGCCCGGTAACGTCCACAAGGGTGGCTACAAAAGGAGCTGAAGAGGCTGCGGGATCCGCTCCGAGTTTCTTTAATAACAGGGGGAGCATTGACCCCGAAAAAGTGCCCCACATAACCACCCCAATCAACGCAAAGAAAACGGTAAGGGCGACTAAAAGCCAATGTTGACCATAATCATGCAGGTGAAAAGTCTGCCAGAAAAAAATTCGCATGAAACCCACTATCCCGAGTATAGCCCCCAGAAAAAGACCGGAAAATATTTCTTTGCGCATCACATAGAGGCCATCCCTGAAGCTGATTTCACCCACGGCCATTGCGCGGATAATAATGGAAGATGCCTGTGAACCCGAATTACCGCCGCTGGAAATAATGAGCGGAATAAACAGGGCGAGCACGGTTGCCTTTCCGATTTCTCCTTCGAAATTGCCCATAGCCGTCGCCGTTAGCATTTCACCCAGGAAAAGGATGACCAGCCAACCGGCGCGCTTCCGGACCAGGTTGAAGAAAGAAATAGTGGTATAAGGCTCATCCAATGCTTCTGACCCCCCGATCTTTTGTATTTCACGCGTGTTTTCCTTTTCAACCAAACGCAATACATCATCCAGCGTAACTATGCCGAGGAGGACCCCATTGTCGTTAGTGACAGGTAATGCAAAGCGGCTGCTATTGCGGAATACAAGAACTGCTTCTTTCTGGGCATCATTTACCTGCAGTGAAATATACTGGCTGTCCATGAGTTTTTCCACCATGATATCCGGATCTACAACCAGGAACTCCTTGATGTTGATATCATCGATCAATATTCCGTTTTCGTCAACAACAAATAAAAAATTAAGATTTTCGGTTGCCCGTCCCCGTTGCCTGATCATATCCAAAACTTCTCGCACGGTATTGTATTTTTTTACCGCTATATAATCGGGGGTCATCAACCGGCCAACCGATCCTTCGGGGTAACCCAGCAACTTGAGCGTTTCTGCGCGGGTCTCAGGACTAAGTATCTTCAACAGCTCTTTTACTGCGTTTCCTGGAAGCATGCTCAGGAAAGCAGTTCGATCATCGGGTTGTAGGGCATTCAGCAGTTCGGCAGCTTTTTCGTCAGGCAATGATTTAATAATGATTTCCTGCTTCTTTTTGCTTTGGAATTTGAAGGCCCTAGCTGCATTTTTTATATCGATATGTTGGAATAGCTTGGCTGCCCAATTGGTATATCGGTTCGTAAACTCGACAATATCCTTGGATGTTAGTTTGTTCAATTTTACAAATTCAGTAATCCGGTTGTTTTGCAACAGGTTTTTGATGTCGTTTAGATTGAGCATATGAAATATTTATATGGCGATTACAAATTTCCTTTTTTGCATCATTAAAAAAAATAAAAGAATCTTAAATACCGGAATATTCGTTTCGATATCGGTTCACAATCAGCCGTCCGATTCGAATTATCTTTAGTCCATGAAAATTAAATTCAGCCCTGCCTATATTCCGGCCTTTTTATCGCTACTTTTTTTGACTCAGGAATGCCATGACTGGGCTCATGTTATTTGGGCAAGAATTATTTGCGGATGCTGGGGCACCAAGGCTTTTGACAGTTGGTCCATCTGTAATAATTGTCAGGCCTCAGCCCAATTGCAGGTATTGATCTGGCTGGCCGGGCCCGCAGCTACTTACATAATAATATCGCTTGCCTGGTGGCTGATGCAAAAAAGAAATTCTGCTGAACAAAAATCTTTTGGATTCGCATTATTATTTTCAGCTGTTCCTTTTGTCAGAATATTGGCGGCGTTAGCCGGGGGCACGGACGAGACCTATGCCCTGCGTCAGCTTTTTCAGCATGCTGATGGCAGCAATCGTCACATAGTGGCGTTGTCGGGATTGCTGTTGATTTTATTTTTGACAATACCTGCGTTGCTGAGGGCCTTGATTTTACTGCAGGAATGGAAAAAAAGAGTATTCCTGTTTCCGCTTTTTCTTCTCTTGCCCATGTATATTGAGCGGTGGGTTTTCCGCGCTATGAACTCTTTTGACTCAAAAAAAATTTTGCCAGGTTCTATATTGCCGGGCACATCATGGCTGGTTGTTCTTTGGACAATCTTCCTGCTTATCATTTTAGGGATCACTTATAATAGTCTGTTGAATTTTTTAAAGCCCTCTGGTAATAACAGGAAGGGATTTAAAGTTCAATAATTTCTCCTCTGCTTACTTTTGAATTGCTGCCAACAATGCTATCGCTTCCGGAAGCATGAATTTTGAATGATAGGGAGTGATTGGAACGTTCAATAGATTGGATAATTTTTTTAAAAGAGAAATCAATTCCTTCACAAAAAATCGTTTCATTGCATTTTGTTTGATCCTCCACGATAATTCTTCCGGTATTTGGTAGCAATGTTTTCAATCTTTGGGTCTCCTTCGCTTCACCGGTTAAAAATGTGTTGTAATTTTTGGGGGGGGCTTGCTTTTCTGTAAAGAGAAAAGGGATTGCCGCTGTTTTGCTGCGGAACGAGATGCCGGTTTTCATAAAAAAACTAAACAATCCGGGTGATTTGAAATGCTTATTCATAAACTGCAACATGGCCTTGTAAAATAATTTTACATAACGCAGATCTTTTTTTGTGCTTTCGCCTTTAAAATGAATTATCGTCGAATCGGCAAGATAATAATTAGAAAAGCCGGCCTTTTGTATGCGATAACTCAGATCGATATCTTCGGCATACATGAAAAACTGTTCATCGAATCCACCGGTCTGATCAAGCACTTCTTTTTTGATCATCATGAATGCGCCGGATAAAACATCGACTACGTTGTTCTCATATTCGTTCAAATGGCCAAGATAATAGGAAGCAAACAGCTTTGAATGCGGGAACAAGGCAGTTAAGCCGGAAAGTTTACAGAATGAGGTCCAGGGAAAAGGAACCCCGCGTTTGGATTCTTTCAAAAAAATTCCGCTTCCGTCAACCATTCTTATTCCGGTTGCACCCGCCTGTGGAGTTGATTCAAGAAAAGAAATACAAGTGGAAAAACTATCTTCCGCTACAATGGTATCGGGGTTAAGAAATAAAATATATTTCCCCCTGGCCTGTTTTAGAGCCTGGTTGTTGGCTTTAGCAAAGCCTGTGTTTTCTTTATTAAGAATAAATTGTGCTTCCGGAAATTTTGTTTTTATGTAATCCACAGTGCCATCCTGAGAATTATTATCTACCACAATAATTTCAGCGTTATTGATCAGGGAATTATTCGTTGAAATAGCTTTCCGCACCGAACACAGAGATTGCTCGAGAAAACATTTTACGTTAAAACTGACGAGGATTACAGAAAGTTTCACAACTAGTGCATGTCCTAAAAGATACGAAGTACGATTTTTTCATTTATCCTGCAAAATGTTAAACTCTGTGACCTTTTTGTTGTTGATGAACAGTAAAATCACCTTATTCTTTTAACTAAAATTATTTGCTATGAAAATAAAACCGTTGGGTTCACAGGGGCTGATGGCTTCCGCATTGGGACTTGGCTGCATGGGAATGAGTGAATTTTATGGCCCCGGAGATGATGCAGAATCAATCAGAACAATTCATCGGGCGATTGATTTAGGTATCAGTTTTCTCGACACCGCTGATGCGTATGGTCCTCATAAAAACGAAGAGCTTGTTGGAAAAGCAATCAAAGGGAAAAGAGACCGGGTCACTATTGCAACAAAATTCGGAATTGTCAGAGATCCCAAAAATCCCTTATCACGCGGTTTCAATGGGAAGCCGGAATATGTAAAGTCCTCTTCCGAGGCCAGCTTGAAAAGACTCGGGATTGATGTGATTGATTTATATTATCTGCATCGTGCAGATCCCGCTACTCCGATCGAAGAAACTGTAGAAGCAATGGGAAAACTGGTAAAAGAAGGAAAGGTCAGGGGCATTGGCTTATCAGAAGTAGCTGCTGCGACCCTGCGAAAGGCGCATGCTGTTCATCCAATCACCGCATTACAAACTGAATATTCATTATGGACCCGTGATCCGGAAGATGAGTTGTTGTCAACCTGTAAAGAGTTGGGTATTGCCTTCGTTGCATACAGCCCACTCGGCCGGGGATTTCTTACAGGCCAGTTTAAAAAATTCGAAGATCTTGCTCCGGAAGATTACCGCCGTTTCTCGCCTCGTTTTCAGGGGGAGAATTTTCAAAAAAACCTGGACCTTGTCAACAAACTCAGTGAACTGGCGGTTTCAAAAAAATGCAAGCCATCACAACTGGCGCTTGCCTGGGTAATGGCACAGGGAGATTATATTTTTCCTATCCCCGGAACAAAAAAGGTAAAATATCTTGAAGAGAATGCAGGCGCATTAGATATCCATTTTTCTGATGAAGAATTAAAAGAGATTGATAAAATAGCTCCGAAAGGAATTGCAGCGGGGACCCGATATCCACAGGAAATGATGGCCAGTTTAAATCGGTAATTAATAGCCGGCTGCTCAGGATAAGCGGTTGAACTTTATCGTGAAGAACTGAGGCCAATAAGGAACTGAATGTATCTTTGCGCCATGTTAAAACCCACACTGATCAAAGCTGTTGAGGCGGGCGCAAAAGTTGTACAGGATTATTTCCAGGGAGATTTTACTATTTCAAACAAGGAGGGCGTGAATAACCTGGTCACTGAAGCCGATCACGCTTCCGAGAAAGTCATTTTTGAAACCATCAAAAAGGAATTCCCGGACCATTATATTTTGAGCGAGGAATCCGGCGCCCTTGTGATGGACTCAAGTTACAAATGGATCATCGATCCGATCGATGGAACGGTGAATTTTGCGCATGGGATACCGATCTGTTGTGTTTCCATCGGCCTGGAACAGGACCAGTCCATGATCATGGGAGCGGTATATAATCCCTTCAACAATGAATTCTATTTTGCCCAGAAAGGATATGGAGCTACACTAAATGATAAGAAGATTTCTGTAAGCGAAGAAACAGAAGTGCTTAAATCCTGCCTGGTAACCGGGTTCCCTTATACTTATCTCGATCACCCTAATGGACCACTGGAAGTCTTTGCAAGACTGATTCGTAAAGGAGTTCCCGTAAGAAGGCTTGGATCTGCGGCTATGGATCTCTGTTGGGTTGCAGCCGGCCGGTTCGACGGATTCTATGAGCATAAACTGCAAACCTGGGATAGCGCTGCCGGGTTTCTGATTGTTGAAGAAGCGGGAGGCAGGGTTTCTGATTTTTCTGGTAAAAAATATTCTCCTTATCAGCCCCATATCGTTGCTACCAATGGAAAAATTCACGATGAATTATTGAAATGGATACAAAATGATTTATAAACAAGGCAAGAAAGATTTCAAATCATTTACAAATGTCAGAACAACGAACAGAAATATCTTCCCTGGGTGAATTCGGATTGATTGAACATCTCACCCGGAATATCGAAATAAAAAACGCCTCGTCCATTGTGGGTGTGGGCGATGATGCAGCCGTAATTGATCATTTCGGCAAGCAAACGGTTATTTCAACAGACTTATTAATTGAAAATATTCACTTTGATTTAATTTATACTCCGTTAAAACATCTTGGATATAAAAGTGTGGTGGTTAACCTGAGTGATATATATGCGATGAATGCGATTCCCACACAGATAACAATGAGTGTGGGAATCAGCAACAGATTTAGCCTGGAAGCGCTGGATGAGTTTTATGAAGGGGTTTACGCTGCCTGCGAAAAGTATGATGTTGACCTGGTAGGGGGCGACACTTCTTCATCCCAAAAAGGATTTATTATTTCCGTAACGGCCATAGGTGAATGTGTACCCGACAGGTTTGTGCTCAGGAGTACGGCCAATAAAGGAGACCTGCTTTGTTGCAGCGGCGACCTTGGAGCGGCTTACCTGGGCCTCGTTTTTCTTGAAAGAGAAAAGAAAATTTTTTTAGAAAATCCACAGGTAAAACCAGACTTGGAAGGAGAAAAATACGTTATTGGGAGGATGCTGAAGCCGGATGCAAGAAAGGACATCATCGTGTTTTTTGAAAGCTCGGGAATTATTCCCACTTCTATGATGGATATCAGCGACGGGTTGAGTTCCGAGATCCTGCATATCTGTGCGGAGAGCGAACTCGGCTGTGTGTTGTATGAAGAGAAAATTCCCATTGCAGAAGACACCCGGAATGCTGCTTTTAAATTTGAATTGGATCCCACTGCATGCGCATTGAGTGGCGGAGAAGATTATGAATTGTTATTTACGGTTTCTCAGCAGGATTATGATAAACTGGTATTGAATGAACAGATCAGTGTGATTGGATATATGACCGAGCCCGGGAAAGGGAAAAAAATTATTACCAGGGGAGGCAATGAATTCGATATTACAGCGCAGGGATGGAATGCGTTTATTAAAAATAAATAATTTCATAGCATGACATTCGATAGTCATAAGAAGTTATTAAACCTGAGTTGTTCCCGATGAAAATATTTGTTTATCTCTCTTTATTTTATATAGTCTGTTTTGTTTCCTGTAAAACGGAAAAGGATGCCTACAATCCATACAAAAAATTTCCGCCCGAAAAATTAAAACGGGATTATCAGCTATTCAGGAATGTTTTGGAAGATTGTCACCCCAGTCTCTATTGGTATATTTCAAAAGACAGTCTTGATTATTATTTTGATTATGCTTATAAGCAGATAAAAGACTCCATGACTGAAACCGCATTCAAGACATTATTAAGTTATGTAATAACAAAAATTGATTGCGGCCATACTGTGGTCAAAAGCTCAAAAAAATTTTCAAAATATCTCGATACCGCCCAACTGAGAACATTTCCGCTAAGCCTTAAGTTTTGGGAAGATACGATGGTGGTCACTGCAAACCTGAACAGAAAGGATTCTGTTTTAAAAAGAGGCGTGGTATTGAAAAGTATTAATGGGATGGACCAAAAACAACTGAAAGATACTTTTTTCAATTATATCGCAACGGATGGTTATAGTATTTGCGGTAAATATCAGTCATTGAGCACAGGATTTGCCTTTGCAAATTTGTACAAGAATGTTTTCGGACTGCCCAATAGTTTTGATGTGCAATATATCGATAGTACGGGGGAAGAAAAAAAAGTCAATCTCCCCATTTATGATTTCAGATCAGACACCATGAACCGGATGAACTTTTCAGTAGAACACCTTACCAAACACTCGAAAAAAAATGCTCCGCAATTTTCATTTTTTCTGAACACAAATCTCCAGCTGGATACAGTTAATGGGAATGCATTTATGACGCTTAATACATTTGATCGCAACAATCATTTGAAAAAATTTTTTCATAAATCGTTT
>DATJWE010000145.1:0-11632 GCA_035501475.1 Puia sp.
TCGTCTTTGATATCATCAGGGTTGACTGATGTAAGGTTTAGAAATTCTACAATTTGTTTTTTTAATTGTCGTTTCAGCTCTTCGGTTTCCATGATAAATATTTCAAATTAAATTTTTTCTCTTTAGGCCAAGCCAGGTTATTATTTGTATTGCTGTAATAATGACCAATAAAGATATAATATTCGCGAATATATCTCTCAGTTTTCCACCTTCCAGGAACAATCCATAGTATGCTTCCAGTCCCCAATGCAATGGAGATAATTTCATGATGCCCTGAAATGAAGCAGGCATGGCAAAGGCAGGAACCAGTAAACCTCCAATAGCAGCCAGTATAATAATTGACACCGCTCCGAAACCATTTGCCTGTTCCTGTGTCTGAGCAAAAACTCCAATACAAATCGCAAAGCTCACGGCGCACCATCCACAAATCAGCGTAACAAGCAGCAATCCGGAAATGTCCTCGGGTAGAGATAGTTTTGGCAGTCCAATATGTGGGAACAACCAAATGCCTATAGAAAAAATCACAGCTGCCTGCACGAGGGTGATGACAAGATAAGTAATTTGTTTTGACAGCAATGCTACGGTATAACTTGTCGGCAAGGTCTTCAATCTCAAAAAACTTCCGCTTGATTTTTCTCTTACCACGCTGCTTCCCAGTGAAATCACAATGAAGAACATCGCAAAGATGGTCCAGGCAGGAACATTGTGTTGTGAAGCATTTGGAACATTCCTGCTCCCGCTTCTTGAAACCGGGATTTCTTTAAGAGGAACCTGGTTATGAAGAATTTCATTTTCGAGTGAAGCAGGAATATTTTTTTCGTGAACTCCATAATAAAGCTCTTTCACTATTTCATCTCCCTGAACTACCTGGACTGCACTTTGCAAAGCTCCTTCAATTGATTGACGGAAGGATTGCTGCAACACCGGATGATAATATAATATGACAGGTTTGGCTTCAGATACAATTAAAGATGTGGTATCCTGATCCACACTAAATTCTTTCAACGACTGCCTGGCCATTTCTTTGGCTTTGGAAGCAACAATAGTTGAAAAATTATCAGGTATAACCAGGGCAACCAATGCATCCTTCGCGTGCATTGTCAATGGAATTTTTTTTTCATCCTGGTCTCCAGGGGTCATTATCAGTTGAAACATGCCGATCTTTTCGACGGCACCAATGAGCTTTTCACTCAGTTCTCCTTTGTCGCGATTGCAGATCAACAGGCTTATTTTATTATTATTGACCAGTTCAAAAGTGCTATTCTGCACACTGGTGATCACAATCACCAATAGAATAGGCATGGCAAACATCATGGCCAGTCCGACCTTATCACGGAATAATATCCGGAAGTCTTTTACAATGGTTGCCCAAAGCTTGTACATAACAGAGTTTGAACTATCAGGCAATTGAAGTATTTTTTTTCAACGGCTTCCCAATTTCCCAATGATGACCAAATGGATCCAATACACGGCCCAGCCTCCAGCCATAAGACTGGTCGGCCACCGGATAAATTTCTTTTGCTCCTGTGGCTACTGCGCGGGCAGCCACTGCATCGGGATCGCTGACGGTAAGGGCCATGCGAACAGTACTTCCGTTCAATGATTCAGGACTGAAATTGGCATGATCCGGCGATTCATCGGCCAGAAAAAAATTCGCACCACCGATCGACATTTCCGCAACCACATCGCCATCCGGACTGGTAACACGCACCAATTCAACCGCTCCAAACGCCCGCTGATAAAATTCTATTGCTTTTGCTCCATTCCTTACAGCCAGCACAGGTGTGATGCTCGTAGTGAATGATTCGGAATGATGTTGCTGCACGTCTTTCATTTTATTAATCCTTTTTCTGAAAAAAAATTATTATCCTCTTGCTAGTCCCTGTATTTTTTCCCCGTGAGGCTCAAAAACAAACCTTCCAACCCATCCTGCTGATGAGATGCAAGTAACTTGTTGAGATCATCATGGGCGATAATCTTCCCTTCATCGATCAGGGCAATTCTTTCACACAATTCTTCAGCTTCGCTGAGTTGATGAGAAGTGTAGACCAGCGTAGTGCCCCGTTCATTCAGGGATTTGAGATAATGAATCATCGCATGACGGGTTTGCACATCAACACCCACCGTGGGCTCATCCAAAAATAAAATAGAAGGATCAGGCATTACGGCTATCGCCAGGTTCACCCTGCGCTTCATTCCTCCGGAAAATTTTCTGACCGGTTGATGGCAGGCATCTGTAAGGCCTAATATTTCAAGTAATTCGCTGCTGCGTTTTTTTATATCGTGACGATTGAGGCCTGACCAGGCTCCAAAGAATTCCAGGTTTTCGACCGGACTTAATTCCTGGTAAAAGGAAAAATCCTGTGGAACAAAACCGAATAATTTATTGGTTGATCGTTCGTGATTTTTTATTTCTACCCCGAAAAGCTGGATGGTTCCTTTTGTGTAGTTAAGTAGTCCGGTCATGAGATGCATCAACGTCGTTTTACCTGCACCGTTAGGCCCAAACAATCCAAATCTTTCACCGGCCTCAATCCGGAGATTCAATTGTGAGAGGCACAAGTCAGATTGTCCTGGGTAAATGAAGTCCAGGTCCCGGATATAGATGGCCGGAGCATTCATGAACGCCATTTTAATTTTGACAATGCTGTAAAAGCCTGTTTTTCCAACTCAGCTATCTCAAGCAGATAATTGCTCATCAAATTAAAATCTTCCTGTTTGCCCAATCTGCCTTTATAAATTCCGGAAGCCTGAACTGCTGCGGTACGCCAGAGATCGCCGGTCTGAGTAAATTTTTTTGAGACTTCGGGCAGCTCTTCTATGGGATGAAATGCGTAAGCTTCCTGTAAAAAAGCAGCGTAAATAAACCGAAAACCACCGCCGCCCGTTCCGATTTCTTCCTGCATCCGGACGAGCTGTGCCAGGTAACTGCCTGCTTTCTGCGGGCCCAGTTTATCCCGCCATTTTCTGATTTTTCCCGCAGTATATTTTATTCCCCTTACACCTGCAATATTTCCGGGAATATGTAACATGTCGCGAACATTTCTTTTGATACCCGATTTTATTGCTTTCCGCATCTGATCATCAGTAACCTCTCTTTTTTCTTTCGGATAATATAACTGGCCTTTCGGTGCAAATGCTCCTTTGGCAAACCTGACACGCTCCAGCTCGTAACTGCTGAGGCTTGTTGCTGATTCCATAACAGGATCGCTGATCAAAAAATTATCCTCCTCTTTACCGAATACAATAATATTATGTGCATTGAAATGAAACCTGTATTCTTTAGGAAAATAAGTAAGATAATACACTCCTACCTGGCACCCCACGGGCTGGCCTGACCGAAGACATTCTTCCAATACCCTCAGCGCTTCTTCCTTCGAGCTAAATTTTTTTCTGGCGACGGGAATGCCGAGCGACTTGCATGTCCTTTTAAAAATCAGGCCTGGTTGTGTGCGAAAAGCAATTGCCGGGCCGTTGTTGATTTTCATGAAAGGGATATAAATGAAAAACAACCCCGAACCGATTCCAAAAGCAAGCGGTTCGGTAATCTTGCCAATTCCGTTATGTCTTAATAAACTCGTGGTAACGCCATTCTCGCAATGCGCTGCCTGGATATGCTGAAAGTCAAGTTTCATTTTCATACATGTTTTTGATGTCTTCCACTGTGGTCTCGAAAACTTCTGCATATTTCTGCAGTTTCTTATCAGACAATTTCCTAAACCCTGAAGGCTTCAGGTGTTTTTTTACCTGCCATTTCCAAAATCCTGTATAAGCTGAGACGATAGGAACATCCATCAGTTTCAGTTCCATAAAAAAAAGCAAAGGACTTGCTTCATTATTGAGTACTTTTTGCCTGGCTGCAAGTATTCGGGCTTCAACATCCTCCCAGGCCACATTCAGTGCTTCGGCTTTTATTTTCCATCCTTCACTGAGTGCGGTAGTGTATTTGCCCGAATCATCCACAGCATAACAAAGTTCCTTGGTGACTTTATTCAATGCACCCGGATCATGTGGGATTTCCTGCTTTTTCATAAAATAGTTTTAATGATCGGGAAAGTCTGCAATGTCAAAAAACTTTCTGTTTTTTTCCGGAAGGCCCTGACACAGAATTGAAGCTTCAGCAAACTGTCAGCAAACCGTACATATATGAAAATCTCGAACTTTCAGGAACCATCAATAGGATCTTCTGTCCTTTTTTCAACCTATCGCTGCGAAACAGTTCATCTACCATAAAATAAACCGAGCCAGCCCCGACATTCCCCAAAGTATCCAGGTTCACAACCCATTTATCATATGGTATGGGTGTTCCCATCTGTTCCAGTTGATCATGGATTTTACTTTTAAAGAATTCACTTGACATATGAGGCAGGAAATAATCTATCTCTTCAATCTTCAATCCCTTTTCCTTGACCAGTGCTTTCAATTTAGCGCCTCCTAACGGTATTATATATTCGCTCAATAGTTTGACATCCTGTTTCACACTTAAAATCGATTTGGAGACGATCTCTTCAGGCGTCCAGTCCATATAGCCCTTCAATGTGCCATCTTTCATCTTTTCGCTTCCCATATACATGCAGGGCTCCATTTCGTTGGCAAAGGATACTCCATCAAGCCAATCAACCCGTAAACTAAAACCCTTTTCATTTTTTTTATCGGAAAGAAGGAAGGCAGCAGCCCCATCTGATAGCATCCATCGAAGGAATTCTTTTTCAAAACTGATATAGGGATTTTCTTCCAGTTCTTTCAGTTTCTTTGCTTCGTCTTCAAAGAATTCGGATCGAAGGGCAATGGAAAATCTTTCAGAACCGGTAGTCACGGCAGTATGTACATCTCCTGTTTTGACCGCCATATAAGCATACTTGAATGAATGCATGCCGGCACAACAAACTCCGGAAGGAGAAACGACTTCAATAGGATTTGTTTCGGGAAGTTCCCCATGAACCATTACGCCGTGCGAAGGCATCATCTGGTCCGGAGAAGAAGTTCCACAGGCAAGCAATTCTATAGTTTTTAATTTCGACGGATCATTGTCGAATAATGCCCTGACTGCCTGAGCAGTTAATTGAGCATTGGTATGGGTAGGCTTACCTCCTTTTGCAAGCGCATAAAACCTCCGCTTGATACCATTATTCCGCAAAACAATTCTTCTTGACTTGGAAGGACTTTTATTGATATAGCCTAAATACTCCTCCATCTCATCGTTGGAAACCGGATCATTGGGGAAAAAACTCGCAGTCTTTGTTATATAAACCTCGTTAAACGACATCATCTACAAAGATTAATTCACGCCTGAATAATATTGTTTTTGTTTTTTTATGCGCCCTGATAAAAATGGCTTAAAAAAAATTGCATCCACAGTCAGAATAATCGGGGCCGCTATAAAAAGCGCAATTAAAAGATAATATTTGAATACAACAAGCCAGGCAGTTCTTTTTTTCCGTTTTCCGATAAACCTCGCCCAAAGGGCAAATATGCGATTGGCTTTCGATTCAATGAACATCAAATTGTATTTGATCCTGACTGCTTTCTGCTCAACGAGCTCTGCCTGCATTCCATCCCATTCGCCTTTATCAAGATGTTCCCTGACTATCGAGCCAAAAACTTTTGCATGCAGGATATCTTCATCTGAAACTCCGGGTTTGGGGAAGATATTCAGGTACCGGTCTTTTTTCCCCGAAAACATCCAGTGAAAAATAGTCACGAAACTGACCGGGTTTGTATGTCTGTCTACCAGGGCGATATTACCAACCAGTCTGGCTCCCATATCGTGTAATGATTTTTTTATCCGCTCCATCGCACTGATCCACATATTTCTTGCCCCCGTAATCGTAATTACTGGTGTATTTTTTGCAACATTACGAAAACTGTCATGATTCAGGATCGAATTGGAAGGGATACTGGGAGATAAGAACCAGGCCTGGTATCCCAAAATAATCAGATCGTATCCATTTTCTTTCAACTGAAATGATTCAAGCTCTGTTGGCACGCCAAGCACGCAATCAGGCATTACTGAAAAAAATTTTTCTCCGGTCCAGGGGAATGGATATTCGGTATGGGGTCTGACCCTTACTTTTTCTACTGAAATCCCGGATTCAATCAATGGGGAAATGAAACTGTCAATAATTTCTTCTAACTGGCCGGACTGGGTAAAATAAATCGCTAATACTTTTTTACTCATGCTGATTTCAAAATTAAGAATCTCCTAGCTTCAAAACCGTTGATTTTTTACTGTATTCAATGATCCGCTGTTGCACCGCCGGTGAAAGGGTTTTATAGTGCCTGCGGATATAATCACTATCTTTTTTCAATTCCTTTTTATATCCAAGAATACCGGGAGTGTTTTCCTGGATCATCAGTCTCAAAAATCTGAATTCCACATTTGTGCTGTCGCTGTGAATTGCAGCTTCCAGCTTTTTATGACCCGATTTAAACAAACTTAATTTCCTGTCCGGGCTTCCCGGAAATCCAGCTTTTTTCATCGTCAGGGCGCCTTCAAAGGCATCTTTGCCTGCAAACTCAATTTTTTTTAATGCCTGCAGTTCATCATTCAATGTCCCGATTATTGAAGATGCCATTGCATTGTAAAATCCCGATCTGTCAAAAGCCGTGTCTCTCTTATCCTGACCATATGTGCAAGAATCCAACGCTACAGCAAACACAAACCCAACTGCCAAAATTTTTTTTATCACCATCGGATTTCAAATATAAGCATAGATGCATTAACAGCAATATGGATGAATCATGCAACAAATTTGGCAACGGGAAATGAGATTTATTCATGCAAAGGAAGACGGAATGCCGCCGAGAGTCTTTGCGCTTTTGTATTATTCTTGGTGTCTTTGCGTGATATGAAATATTCTGCGAGTTGATTTTACAAAAAATCAGGATACTCAGAATGCCTTATTTGCATAGTATTTGTTGTTGGTTATCCATCTTTATATTTGCACAATAATTCAAAATGAAACCAACAATGAAAAAGCTAACTTGTCTTTTTGTTTTTGCATTAAGTATTTGCTCGATAGGATTTTCCCAGGCATCAAACAGCAGTTACTCAAGCAGTTCCTACAATAGTGCGATTGGTATCCGACTGGGAACCGGATATTTTGACCTCGTTTCAGCTTCGTTCAAAACTTTTCTCAACTCTTCGCCGGGAGCGCTCGAATTGAATTTAGGCATCAAGCAGGATAACTATATTTATGATGCCTATTACGATACCAGAAGTGAATTCAGTGTTTCCTTTGCCGCAAGCTATCAATATCATTTCGATATTACGTCTGTCCTGGGTTTGAGATGGTTTGTCGGAGGTGGCGCAATTATTTCCAGCACTTCGCACTACGGTTTCGGCATGGGGCTTTTCCCGGTTGGTGGTGTTGACTATAAATTTTCCAACATACCACTTAATCTTTCTGCAGATATCAGGCCCGTCTTCGCTGTGGTAAATCCATACAGCGACCACTATAACAGTATCTATCCTGATTTCGGAGTTTCTGCCAGGTTCACATTCAAATAATTAAATTCAGCGATGAATCTCAGCTAATTTAGAATCAGGTTTGTGACCTGATCGCATTTTTCTCAGCGGGAGTTGGCAGTTGTTGCCATGACTGATCATACAATCTGAAACAACTGCTGCCGAGCAATTCCTGCAACCCTGTTTTATTGTCCATATAATCGGACAGTAACCTGAAAGCCGTTTTATTTTCTTTTCTGAAGATGAGTAAAGCTGCATTGGTTCCGGCTTTCACGGCAATGGGCACACCACCTCCGAGCTCGGCCCAATGACCGCCCAATATCAGGTTTTTAACCGGTGTCTGATAATGCGCCACTTTTTGACGCATGTTTTCACGACCCGGTTTTGCACCCATGATGCTGCCGTTGCGGTTTCCTGTATATCGCCAATGGGTAACCGGTGTAGCCACTTCATAGAAAAGAATATGAGAACGGAGATCAATCCCTAAATTTTGTTCCACTCTTTTAATCAATGTTTCGGCGGTCTCGTTTTTTAATTTTTTATATTCTTCACCACGGATATAATTCCCGTTACCATCCCGCCGAGTCATCCAGTTATCCATATATCCCATAAGGGCGGGCATATAAAGTGTGAGGGTTCCTTTACCTTCTGGTGCAAGCGATTTATCTCTTAATGAAGGAGCAAGAATACTGATTTCGGTTTTGGCAGGATCTCCACCGGTGTGATCCGCAAAAGAAATATTTTCGGCAACCAGGTGAATCATCTCTTCATTAAATCCCAATTCTTCTGTCGGACAATCAAGCGCGATGGAGATGGTTACCGAAGAACTATAGAGTTCGGCCTTCCTTAATTTATTTTTCAGGGCTGCAGGCACTGCATTTTCCGGAAGCATTTTTTCATAAAGGGATTCCACATCACAGGCTGCAATTACATATTTGCTATTGATCGACTGCTCAGTGCCCATATAATCAAATAAAACGCCTGTACTTTTTCCATCATGCAACAAAATTTGTTTGACCCTCGCTTTCAGACAAACGGGATTGTTATAATACTCCACGACATGCTGCAGCCATTGCGGAATAACCTGGCTTCCACCTCTCGGCGGACTTTGAAAATCGCCATAATAGGCCCAGCCGATGGGAACAAGACAGGATAACAATTCTGTTTCGCCAGTAAATATTTTATGAATCCGCTGATCTTTGAAAAAACGGTTCAAGCCTTTTTTCAAACCCTTTTCGCCGGTATAACTGATATACGGTATGAATGGAAGTGCAAATTCCAGGAGCCTGAATTTATTTTTCGCCCGTTCAAAAAAAGACATGCTCTCTTCTGTTCGAAAAATATTATTAAAATTTTTGAAAGAGGTGCCCAGCCTTCTCGCTGCCTGAAAAAATTTTTGAATCCCTTTTTTCTCGTCCGGAAATTCAGCAATCAGTTTATCTCTTAACTGATTGGGATCATTGGTAAGCAGGTAATCAAAACTCTCGCCTTTGTAGCGACGTATCCTGGTTTGCGGAACAGCATTCGGATGATCAGAGCCTAATATGTCAAAAACTTTGCTGACTAAACCCTCTGGAGAGCATTGATTCAGCCAGTGTATGGCAGTATCAAACCTGAAATTTCCTCTTCTGAATCCTGCCAGGTATCCGCCAATGCGTGTTTCTTTTTCCAGCACGCAGACTGAAAACCCGGCCTTGCTCAACAAAGCTGCTGCTGTCAGACCTCCGACGCCAGCTCCAATGATCACCACATCGTAGTCGGGTTTTAAATCAAATTTTTGCATGCTGGAACGATAATAGGTTTTTTTTGAAGAAAACATGCAGTAAATAAGATACCAAATATCCTGATAATATTCTCATTCCCTCTTCTTCCCTATCCCTGATTTAAATCCAGAGCTGTATTATCCAGAGTATAGACTTCTTATCATTCCAAATCTTAATTTTGCCTGATATGACCTTGTCAGCCGTTTCTCATCAGGAAGCCATGACGTTGGACATGAACACAATGACTTATTCACCAAAATTGCAGGCAGTGTTTGAACGCCTTCAAACCTGCGTGATCATCCCCACTTTCAATAATGCCGCTACCCTTGCCGGGGTAATTGCTGACCTGTCTTCCTATACTTCTAATATCATTGTCGTTAACGATGGCTCAACAGACCAGACCCATTCAATACTTCAGTCGTTTGGTTTTATAAAAACTGTCGAATACAAAAAAAATAAAGGAAAGGGCTGGGCGCTTCGAAAAGGCTTCGAATTTGCCTTCAATAAAGGTTATCATTTTGCTATCACTATTGATTCTGATGGACAGCATTCAGCAAAAGATATGCATATTTTTTTGGAAAGACTGGAAACAGAAAAAAATGCAATCATCATTGGCGCAAGAAATATGGACCAATCCAGTGTGCCAGGTAAAAGCAGTTTCGGGAACAGGTTTTCTAATTTCTGGTTTAAAGTGGAGACGGGCATTACCATGCCGGATACACAATCCGGGTACAGGCTCTATCCATTGCTGTTATTAAACGGGGTGAAATTTTTTACACGCAAATATGAATTCGAAATCGAAGTGCTGGTCCGTTCAGCCTGGAAGGGAATTAAAATCCAATCCGTTCCAGTTAGCGTGTACTATCCACCGAAGGAAGAGCGCATATCACATTTCAGGCCCTTTAAAGATTTCACGAGGATCAGCATACTGAATACCATACTCGTCCTGATTACTTTTTTTTATATCAAGCCCAGGAATTTTTTCAGAACCGTTTTCAACAAGCAGAAAGTAAAACACTTTATTTCCGAGCACCTGATCAATGGTCACCAGTCAGATGCAGTCAAAGCGATATCTCTGGGCTTCGGGATTTTTATGGGAATCATTCCGATCTGGGGTTTCCAACTTATTATTGCCATCTTCCTCGCCTTTATTTTCAGGCTGAACAAAGCACTCGTGATTGTTGCTGCAAATATCAGCATCCCGCCAATGATACCGTTGATTATTTATTGCAGTTTCAAAACCGGGACCCTATGGATGGGAATGCAGGTATACGACATCAGCTTTAGCAGTCATATCACATTGAACTCTGTTAAAAATAATTTTGAACAATATATTTATGGCAGCATTACACTGGCTTTAATCGCAGGGGTTGTGCTGGGTCTTATAACTTTTGCACTGCTCAAAATTTTTAAAAGAAGAACAATCCGTATAGAGCAAATAAGCTGAACTGCGATGGAAAAATTTTTTTTGCACATCTACTATTATTTTAATAAAAACCGGCCGGTATTTTTTATATGCTTCGCATTGAGTTTTTTATTTGCAGGATGGTTTGCGGCACGCGTAAAGTTTGAGGAAGATATTTCCAAAGTATTACCTAAAGATAAAACCGTCGATAAACTCAACCAGGTTTTTCAGAATTCAAAATTCATTGACAGGCTGGTGATCATGGTGTCGTTAAAAGACAGCAATGCGGTAGCAGCGCCTGATACACTGGCTTCTTTTGCTGATCAGTTTGTTAGCTCTGTTCAACAGAAATTATCGCCGTATATCAGCAAACTAAATGATAAGGTGGATGATGAAACAAAAGAATCGATGTTCAACTCCATCAGCGAACATTTGCCTGTTTACCTGGATAAGAAAGATTATCAGTCCATCGACAGCCTCATTCAACCTTCAACAATCAGGCAAACACTGGAATCGGATATCAAAACACTCAGTTCACCGGCAGGAATCGTCTTGAAAAAAATGATCTCGGAAGATCCGACGGGCATTTCCTTTTTGGGATTGCAGAAATTGCAACAGCTCCAGTACGACGACAATTTTGAGCTGTATGATAACTATGTAATCACAAAAGATCATACACAACTGCTCCTGTTCATCACACCGGCCTATCCTCCGAACAATACGGGGAAAAATGCCCAGCTGCTTAAAGGCATTGATGAGGTGAAGGATAGCCTGATCGGCAATAATTTCAAAAATGTAGAGGCCGATTACTTTGGAGCAGTGGCCGCGTCTGTTGGCAATGCTCTTCAACTCCGCAAAGACACTATTGTCACGCAGGGCATCACGGTGATCTTTCTTATTTTTTTTATTAATTTTTATTTCCGAAAGAAAAGGGCCGCTTTTATTATCCTGATACCTGTCGTATTCGGTGCTCTGTTCTCACTTGCTGCCATCTAT
>DATJWE010000146.1:0-27432 GCA_035501475.1 Puia sp.
TGCTGAAAGTTGAAAAAGAGCATCCTAATATTGTAAAACTTAGCATTAGTTCCTGGCTGATTTATCCGACCTCTATCCATATGGCCTATGAAAGGGTCTTAAATGGTAAGCAGAGTATATCGGTATTCGGAGGGTATAATGAATTTCCGATAAATATAAACCCTGATATCACTAACACAAGCCTCACTTACACCAAGAAAAAGACAGGGTATTCAATTGGAGCAGAATACAGGTTTTATCTATCTAGCGAAAATAAATACAAGGCCCCACGCGGCGTTTACCTCGCGGCATACACAAGTTATTTTAATTTTAATTCCGACAGAACCCTTGTTCATAAAGATTCATCCGGGGCCCAATCAGCTAATCTCAATATGAAAATTACTTTGCTTAATATAGGAGGGGAATTAGGTTATCAATTCGTGATTGGAAAAAGATTTATCATTGATGCAGAAATCTTTGGACCTTCCTTCACATATTATACATTCCAGGCAAAACTTGATGGTCAGATTAACGGCATAAACGAAAATGAAACTCTGCAGGCAATTATTGAGGCGCTTAAGGAAAAATTACCGCTGCTAAATAATTTGTCTGAAGGCAAACAGGTCAATTCATCCGGAACATCATCGCAAAGATTCCTTGCCCTTGGATTCAAGTACTCTATTAATATTGGATTTAAGTTTTAATTTAAAACCTTTGGATAAAAGGTCCTATAAAATCAATATGTAACGAATCAAGTCTTGTACTATGTTTGGACCGGCATGGCTCAACCCTGCCTTCGCACATAATTATATGATTTTAAAAGAAAAAGGATTGCTTTTATTGAAGCAATCCGGTGAAAATTTAGGAGGAACTCCCGTGAGTAGCGGGATCGGGAGTTGAACCCGGGTCCGCCTCAGGCGGATATGAATCCATGGTGAACAAATTCAGATTCAATCCTATTCCATATCCACTCTCTTCCTCTTCCCTGTTTCAATTGTTTTTCGCGAAAAAGCGCCTGAGTTTTTTCCACATAATTTTCAGTGTATATGACAACCCATGGCCTGAATCTGGAAGTCCAGTCCTTTCAATAGCTGTTATGCGAATAAAATCTTTGTATCAGATTAGAGGTAAACCCAATATAAATTTTGTGATACTTCTTCGAAAATAATATGTAAACAGTATAAATCATAAAGGCTCTTGTCAAAGAGCCTTGTGTCGATACTATTTAAGCATTGTAGCGGGATCGGGAGTTGAACCCGAGACCTTTGGGTTATGAATCCAACGCTCTAACCGCCTGAGCTATCCCGCCAAACGGCTGCAAAAATAGCAAAACCGGGGAGAACTTCCCAACTCAGGAAAAAGGATCCTCAAAATAAGGAATCTCATCGTGCGAAACAGACTCTTTCTGATGCCAGTAAGCAAGAGTAACTACGTGACCATCGCCGGTCCGGAGCAGGCGTCCGAAAATCGCATTGATGGGATTGAATGTAATATCCGTAACTCCGACAGTAAATGTTTCTGGTAAAGGTTGTGCAGGATTCTCTGCTGCAACGGGAGCCGTATCCTGCGAAGTTGCGGGCGCAGGAGCCGGGACTTTTGGTGGCGGTGATGGAACGACAACCACCGTGAAATGATTTAACTCCAATAAATTTTTTAAAAATGTCACACGCTCAGGCTTCACATTTTTTTCAACAATGGCACATTTGATGCCACCCAATTCTTCAAATAAATGATTTTGATTGATCGCCATGAATGTTAAATAATTCGTGGTTAAAAATTTTCAAAAATTCTACCTGACATCTATTTTAACCCTTGTATATATTCGTAAATCCAGCTCATCAGTCCAACCATTACAATACCCACAGCACAAAGCAGCAGTGCAAATCGCGAGTCTGAATCTTTCCCGACGGGGCCGAGAGGCTGTTCATTTTTATCCATAAAAACAGACCTGATTATTCTCAAATAATAATACAAAGAAATAATCATGTTCAGTGCAGCAATGGCGATGAACCAATAATTTCCTCTTGAAGCACCCGCAGCAAGCAAAAACAATTTACCAAAAAATCCTGCTGTCGGTGGAATTCCCGCCAGCGAAAATAAAGCCAGTGCCAATATCCAACTCAGGAATGGATTGGTTTGATATAATCCCCTGTAATCATCAATATTTTCTTTTCCGGCTTGCCCTGAGATCACAGATGCCACACCGAAAGCGGCAAGATTTGAAAAGACATAAATCAACACAAAATAAACAACAGACGAAATGCCTGATGCCCCTCCTCCACTCATGCCCACTAAAATAAATCCAACCTGTGCAATGGATGAAAAAGCAAGAAACCTTTTTATATTCTGCTGTCTGATGGCGAATAGATTTCCGATCACCATCGAAGCAATCGATAAAATGACCAGCATGTGATACCAGAGATCGTGGAGTGAACCAAATACTTTATAAAGTGCTGTCAGGAAAATAAAAGCAAATGCTCCTTTGGAAATGACAGACAAAAAGGAAGTCACCGCGATCGGTGATCCTTCATATACATCTGCCGTCCATAAATGAAAAGGAACAACCGATAATTTGAATGCAAATGCAGTGAATAAAAAAACAAATGCCAGTGTCTGCAGCGAACCGCTATTCACTTTTGAGGGCAATTCTGCAAAACTGATGGTTCCCGTTGCCCCGTAAACCAGCGAAATACCGAATAATAAAATGCCAGAGGAAAAAGCTGAAGACAAGATCATCTTTATCGCCGCTTCAGATGAAATTCTTTTGTCAATATCAAAATTTGCCAGGGCTGCCACAGGTATCGTGGATAGCTCAAGCGATAAATAAAACATCAGCAGATTTCCGCTTGAAATCATTAAAAACATTCCCAGCAAAGCAGAAAGCATCAATATAAAGAATTCGGGCAGGTTGGAATTTTTTTTCAGCCAGTCGGTACAGAGCAGGGAAATGAGATAGGTGCCAAGGCTCAGTATGCCTTTCTGAAAACCGATTAATGAAGATGTCCGGAACATACCATCAAATAATGACCCCTCCTGATTATAAACCAATGCAATAACCGTATTCAGCAGCAACAACAGTTGCACGATGGATAAGAGCAATTCATTTTTCATTCCCCTGCCGATCTTAACAATAAGCAGGAGAAAAATGATGATTGTAACCACCATCTCAGATTTCATCAATAAGAAAAAATTGTTCATTTCAATTCGTCCAAATATTTCCTTTATTATTTATTCGTTATTTTTTGCATAATCACTTCAGCACCCGGACTGACTAAATGATTCAGCCAGGAGGGCGCCACGCCAATTGCGATTATTCCAATAATCAAAATAATTGCGGCCAGCTTTTCATTCCATCCTGCATCTTTTAATTGCAAATACTGCTGGTTTTTTACAGGACCCATGGCTACCTGCGCGATGGCTCTTAAAATATAAACAGCAGTTACTACAATCGACATGCATGCAGCTACTGTAGCAACCCGGTAGAACAAGCCTGAATGTTCCCAAGAGCCTATGAATATAGTTATCTCTGCCACAAATCCACTCAGCCCGGGCAATCCGAGCGAACAGAAGCCTGCAATAAAAAATACCGTCATTACGAATGGCATGACTTTCATCAATCCACCCATCTCGCTGACTATCCTGGTATGCGTCCGCTCATAGATCATCCCGATTACAGCAAAGAAAAGGGCCGTCATCAATCCATGCGATATCATTTGCATCACGGCGCCGACAATTGCTGTTTTTGTCAACATACCAATGCCCAGCAAAATGAAACCGCAATGGCTAACCGAAGAATAAGCGTTCATGTATTTGAGATCCCTCTGCATCATGGTCGCAAAAGCGCCATACAAAATTGCGATCGAGGAGAGCACAATAATCACCGGCGCGTATTCTTTAGCCGCATCAGGCAGAAGATAAACAGCTACTCGAAGGCAGCCATAGCTTCCAAGCTTCATGGAAATTCCCGCTAAAAACATCGATCCTGCCGTAGGTGCCGAAGAATGACCGTCGGGCACCCAGGTATGAAAGGGAAATAATGCAGTGAATACTCCAAATCCGGTAAACAGCAGCGGGAAAAATATTTTCTGTATTCCAACAGGGATGTGTAACCGCGCCAATTGCATCAGACTGAAAGTCCTTTCTCCCCCTGAACTAAAATAAAGTCCCAGTAATCCGACCAGCACGAGGGCTGATCCTCCCATTAACATCAAGGCCAGTTTGTTTGCGCTGTATTCTTTTTTTCCGCTGCCCCAGATTCCGATCAACAGGTATTTCGGAATCACGGCAATTTCAAGGAAGAAGAAAAGAATGAAAAGATTGAGTGAAATGAAAAACCCATATGCACCAAGCCCCAGAAAGATCAGAAGAAAGTAAAATTCCTTTACACGTTGTTGCACATTCCAGGAAACCAAAACGCCTGCAATTACAATGAATGCTGTCAACAGGATCATCGCTACTGATATTCCATCCACACCAATTTCGTAATTGATATTCCAGGCTGTGAGCCAGCTGTATTGGCGTATGAAGACCATTGATGCCGCATCATTTCCCGCCTTTTCACTATAAAACAAATGAAGCAGAATAAATGCAAATACCAACTGAATAAAAGATCCAACCAGGGCAATCCATCTCGGCTGGACATTCCTGGGTGCCAGCAGAATCGCAATCGCAGTCAGCAATGGAATAAGAAGTAATACTGATAAATTCATTCTTAGTACTTGATTCAATAATCTATCGCCGGTAATAAATAAAAAACAAAGCCAACCCTGCAGCTCCAATCAGGAAATACATTGCATATTGCTGAAGCTTTCCCGATTGGATTCCTTTTATTTTCTCAGAAATCATTGTCGTAGTATTCCCAGTCAGGTTCACCAGCCCATCCACAATATTCTTGTCAAACCATGCTGCCGGTCTTCCTACCAGGTTAAACAATATTTTTTTAGTGATGAACAAATACAGCTCATCAATATAAAATTTGTGATAAACTGCCTGATAAATCCTGCTGAAAGAGGAAGCAATTTTATCGGAACGATCGTTTTGTTTTTTGTAGAACCAGCCGGCTATAAGAATCCCCAGTAAACCTAAACCAACCGGTAAGATAGAAAAGCTGATATGCGGTTTTGATTCCACCGGTGTTCCGTCGAAGCTTACCAGGTTTCCGAAAGGAATGAATCCACTGCAAACTGATCCTATCGCCAATAGAATCAATGGCAAGACCATTAACGCGCCGCCCTCAACAGCATGTTGTGCTCCCCCCTCTTTCTGATGACTATTTTCTTTGTTCCAAAAAATACTGAAATAAAGGCGGAACATATAAAAAGCCGTGATGCCGGAAGTGATCAATGCCATCCAATAAATGACCGCATTATGTCTCCAGGCTGCAAACAAAATTTCTTCCTTGCTGAAAAACCCTGACAAAGGAGGGATGCCGCTGATGGCCAGGCAGGCAATCAAAAAAGAGATATGGGTGACCGGTAGTTTACGCCTCAATCCACCCATTTGGTTCATTTCATTACTATGGACGTAATGGATGATTACCCCTGCACAGAGAAACAACAAAGCTTTGAACATCGCATGGGTAAACAAATGGAACATGGATGCAGTATAGCCTGATCCGTCAAAAGTTCCGAATCCGCTCACACCAAGCGACAGCATCATGTATCCGATCTGCGACATGGTTGAAAAAGCCAATACCCGTTTTATATCTGTCTGCGTACAGGCAATCATGGCAGCAAGAAAAGCCGAAACCGTTCCAACATATGCGACCAGATGCATGGCCTGTGGTGAACCAATTGCAAAAACGGGGAACAATCTTGCTACCAGATACACGCCCGCGACAACCATCGTTGCTGCGTGGATTAATGCTGACACCGGCGTAGGCCCTTCCATGGCATCTGGCAGCCAGATATGCAGAGGGAACATCGCGCTTTTCCCGGCGCCACCAATAAAAACAAGTGCTGCTCCCCAGGTCAATGCAGAAATACCAAGAAAAGAAGCCTCCGTGGCAGTTCTCCATTGACTTGAATCGGGTGAGGTCAGGCGCTGGATCAAAAGACCGAAGTCAAGTGTGTTCGAATAAAATGACAGAATCAAAATGCCAATGAGAAATCCCAGATCTGCAAATCTTGTCACGATAAATGCTTTCTTAGCTGCTGCCACTGCACTTGGCCTGTCGTAATAATATCCGATGAGCAGGAATGAAGAAACACCCACCAGTTCCCAGAATATATAGATCTGGAAAATATTGGAAGACAGAACGAGCCCCAGCATGGAAAAAGTAAACAATGAAAGAAAAGAAAAATAGGTTGAATATCTTTCTTCACCCTTCATATAAGCCAGGCTATATATGTGAACCATCAGCGAAACAAAGGTCACTACGAAAATCATCATGACAGATATAGGATCAAGTATGATTCCCATATCAATCGATAAATTTTCCGAAAACCTTAACCATGAATAATGAACCGGAATGAGTTTTTGGTAAACTCCGTTTGTTTTTCCATACCCAAAAAAGTACCCATAGGCAATATAGATGGCGAGAACTGTAGCAACCAACAATAATAATGTTCCGACAATTCCGGAATTGTTTCTGAATATTTTTTTCCCAAATAATCCCAGCAATACAAATCCCGTCAGGGGAAGCAGGGGAATAAGGGCTATGACCAGCGAATCGGGCATGAGTCGATTAAAGAGTTAATGTATTCTGATTTATTTTGTTCTTTTTTTTCCTACATCACTGATTTCAGTATCAATGATCAATATTTTAATTCTTCTGTTTTTTCAACATCAATCGATTGATGGCTGCGATACAAATTGATGATGATTGCTATGGCAACTGCCGCTTCGGCAGCAGCGATAGCAATAATAAACACGGTAAAAAAAACACCATCCAGCCGGTGCGGCCACAGATATTTATTGAAAGCAATGAAGTTCAGGTTCACACTGTTTAATATCAACTCGACACTCATCAATATGGTGACAAGATTTCTTCTTGTAAAAAACCCGTATACGCCGATAAAAAACAGCGTCGTGCTGATAAATAAAACCTGGTATAATCCTGGTTCCATGTTAAATTTCAATTAAGTGACATGAAGTCATCAGCCATTAGTCATTAGTCAGTTGTCAGTTGCCAATGGTTATTGTTATTGTCCATTGCTTATTGTCTATTTCTGTTCATTCTCCGGGCTTTTCATTGCTATGACAATACATCCAATCATCGCCGCAAGCAGCAGCATACTAACCACTTCAAACGGTAATGCATAGCCGTTATCATTCACGCCAAGCATCTGCCGGCCTATAGAAGTAACATTTGCCGACACCGGACTTTCTGTTGATTTAACAAACGTGTATTGAAATAGCTGCAACATCGTCAAAGTCAGCCCTAATCCAACAGCCAATATTGAAAAAATTATTCTTCCTCTTTTCTGAGAGGGCAATTTCTGTCCGCTTTGCTGGGTGAGAAAAATAGAAAAAATAATGAGCACCACAATTCCTCCAACATATACCACAATCTGCACTGCAGCAATAAATTCATATTGTAACCAGAAATAAAGTCCTGCTATACCAACGAGGGAAAACAAAAGATAAATGGCTGCGCGAAAGATTTGTCTTGTGGTTACTGCGAGCCATCCGCTTACCAGGACAAGTGCTGCCAACAAATAAAATATAATGGTTGATCCGCTCATTATTCTACGCCATCCATGATTTTAGATCCGGGTTTATTAAGCACTTTCGTCAGCTGGCTTCTGTCGTACACACTATGTTCAAAATTCTGTGCCATTTTAATCGCATCGGAGGGACAGGCTTCAATACATAAATTACACATCGTACACAATTCGAGATGATACACCAGTTTATCAATTGCTTTTTTCTTTTTTCCGTCAGGAGTGATATCAAACTTAGTAATCACTTTGATTGTCCCGTTAGGACAGGCGAGCTCACAGGCCGTGCATCCGGTGCAGCGATGTTCATTGTTTTCATTATGGGGCATCACGACTTCGCCACGAAAGCGGGTTGGCAAATTCAGTGTATCTCTATTATCCGGATATTGCTGCGTGATGATTTCTTTATGGTGTGTAAAATAATACCCGGTTAGTTTCATTCCGGTAAACAGGGACTTGACAGCACCAAATATATTTTTTATATAATCTTTCAGAAACATTACAGACAATTTACTATTTATGATTCAAACCACTATTTAAAAATGCCAGCCCATAATCGCTATTAATGTTACCAGCAAAATATTTACCATACTGATCGGAAACAAATATTTCCATTCCAGGTTGAGCAACTGATCAATGCGCAGCCGGGGAAAGGTCCACCTGAACCACATGATCACGAATATCAGAAAAAATGTTTTTCCGAAAAACCATAAACTCGAAGGAATATAATCCATCACATGATTAAAAGAAACCCAGTTCCCCACATGCAGAGGCATCCATCCGCCGAGAAAAAGCGTCGCTCCAATAGCGCACACGATAAATACATTCACATATTCAGCCAGGAAAAACAAGGCGAACTTCATTCCCGAATATTCAGTGTGAAATCCTGCCGTCAGTTCGGATTCCGCTTCAGCAAGATCGAAAGGAGCCCGGTTGGTTTCTGCAGTGACTGCTACAAGAAATATTATAAAAGCAATGATAACCGGAATATGCCCTTTAAACAACCACCATCCGTTTTGCTGGGAATGAATAATGTCCGAAAGCTTCAAGCTTCCTGAAAGAATCACGATAGCCAGAATGGATAAACCTGCCGACAATTCATAACTCACAATCTGCGCCCCGCTGCGCATCGCTCCAAGCAGGGAATATTTATTATTGCTCGACCATCCTGCCATCAGGATACTGATGACTGAAATCGAAGATACTGCAGAAACATACAACACCCCGATATTGATATCCCAGATCTGGACATCTTTGGCAAAAGCGATCGGAGCCATCAGCAACATGGAAGCGATCATGGCAATGAATGGAGCGAGATTGAAAAGAAATTTGTCAGCCCCATCAGGTGTCAGCCCTTCTTTCATTAATAATTTTAACGTATCCGCAAGCGATTGCAGCATGCCTGCAGGGCCCACGCGGTTGGGACCAAGTCTTACCTGCATGTGAGCCGATACTTTGCGTTCCATGATCACCAATACCAGCCCGAGCAGCGCAAAAAGCCCGATGACACAAACACCCACAATGATCATTTCAATAGTCAATGCCCAGGTTGAACTGAAGCTCCGTTCCAGGGCATCATGAATTGCAGTGGTAATATTTGAGAAACTCCACATTTTTAATATCAGGACATTTATATAATCTAACGGCCATGACTAAACGCTCTAACGGTCAATGTCGGGAATCACCAGGTCCAAAGACCCCATGATGGCTACCAGGTCACCTATTTTTTGTCCCCGGGCCAGATGATCCAATGCACTGAGATTGGAAAATCCCGGTGAACGGAATTTGATCCGGTAAGGCGTTGTTCCTCCTTCGCTCACGATATATACGCCAAACTCCCCTCTTGCCGTTTCCACTCTTGAATAAAATTCTCCCTTGGGTAATTTAAGTACTGCTTTGGTCTTTGCCTGAAATTCTCCTTCCGGAATATTATCGATCAATTGCTCTACAATCGACAGTGATTGCCGCATTTCTTTCATTCGCACCAAATATCTTGAATAAGAATCACAACCCGTTTCAATGATCTCTTCGAATTGCAGCTTCGAATATATTTCATAGGGATATAATTTGCGGATATCGCAATCCACGCCGCTGCCTCTTGCCGTCGGGCCGCTGCATCCATAAGATACCGCATCTTCATAAGAAAGCATGCCAATGCCCTTGGTTCTTGCCTGGAAAATGACATTATCGGTTACCAGTTCATCATACTCATCAATCTTTGATTTGAATAATTTGATGAAATCATGAACTCTTTTCTGAAAATTCGGATGCAGGTCAAACATGACACCACCGGGGCACATATAATTCATCGTCAACCTTGCCCCGCAGGTTTCTTCCATAATATCGTTGATGGCTTCCCGTTCGCGAAATGCATAAAAGAAAGGTGTGATCGCGCCCACATCCATGGCCAATGCGCCCCACCAAAGTACATGAGAAGCAATTCTTGTCAGTTCATCCATCAATATCCTGATCACCTGGGCCCTCGCAGGAATTTCCACCTGCAGCCCTTTCTCCACGCAAAGCGCACAACCATGATTGTTAATATGCGAAGAAAGATAGTCCATCCTGCTCGTTGTATAAATAAACTGGCGATAAGATAAACTCTCGCACATTTTTTCAATGGAGCGGTGAATGTATCCCAAATGCGGCTCTACCTTTTTAACTGTTTCCCCGTTCAGGGTAATGACAAGATGCAGCACACCGTGTGTGGACGGATGCTGGGGTCCTACATTGATAACTAAATCACCCTGCTCTGTGGTCGCAATCTCTTCAATCATTTTTTTGTTAGAGTCTTCCTTTTACAATTTGATCATATTTACGGGATCTTCGTAATCCTTTCGTAACGGAAATCCAATCCAGTCATCCGGCAAAATAAGTTTCCTGGGATCCGGATGATGCAGAAATTTTACTCCAAATAATTCAGACACTTCGCGCTCATGAAATTCGGCAGTCTTCCAGATATCAGAAACAGTTTCAATTTCCGGGTTATTACGATCCAGTTTTGCTTTAGCCACAATATTGTGGCGAAATTTCGTGGACGACAAATGATATACCATTGTGAGATGGGTCTTCCAATCCACACAGGTCAGACAAAAAAGATAATCGAAATACAAATCTCCTGTGTCGTGCAGTTGTTTCGAGAAGGCATGCCAGTGGGGCGCATCAACATACATATTGAGCCATTCGCCACCCTCTTCATAAGTCAGCGGAGGATGAATGGCACTAAGCAGCAATTTCAATTCTTCGTTGGACATAATTGATGTCTGATATTCTTACACAGGATACAACTATCGTAGAGGGCTACCCGCTATCCGATCCGGGTTCCGTCAATATCAATGCGCTCCCTGTTTCCGTTTTTTATCTTTTGTTGCAGGGTGATCAATGCATGCAACAGGGCTTCCGGCCGGGGCGGACAACCTGCTACATATACATCAACCGGGATCACATGATCGGCTCCTTTCACTACTGAATAGGTGTTATAAAAAAAAGGACCGCCACTGGTAGCACATGCACCCATGGCAATCACATATTTAGGATCAGCCATCTGATCGTATAATCTTTTTAACACAGGAGCCATTTTATTCACAATGGTTCCCGCAATGATAATGACATCGGCCTGTCGCGGAGTTGCCCGGGCAACTTCAAAACCAAATCTCGACCAATCGTATTTCGCCCCCGCAGTTGACATCATTTCTATTGCGCAACAGCTTGTGCCGAATACCAATGGCCAGAGAGAATTGCTGCGCGCCCAGCCGATCACTTCATCCAGTTTCCCCGACAATATTCCTCCACCGGGTGTATGATGAACCTCCCCGGGAAAAGGAACTGATTCCGCATTATCTTTTCCTACATCCATTTCAAAGCTCCTTTTTTGTGCGCATACAAAAAACCCATAAACAGAATAAAAAAGAAAATAAGAATTTCCACGAGAGCCAGCCATCCTGTCTGCTTCACCACAACCGCCCAGGGATATAAAAAAATCAATTCAACATCGAAAATAAGAAACATCAACGCGAACAAATAATAACCAACATTGAACTGTTTCCAGGGAGATTCCTTGGATGGAATACCACATTCATAAGCCTGTCCTTTCTGGGAATTTTTGCTGCCTTTCACAAAAAGTCTTGAAACGATAATTGCACCCGCTGAAAATGCAATTGCGGCTATAGTAAGCACGATTAAGGAAGAAGAGCCCATGTACTTGTTTTCCACACTAATATAGTAAGTATAATCTAAAGCTTTTGCAAATTTTATTAAGACCATGGTTGGCAAATGGCAGTTGACAGATAACAGCATACAAAGAGAATCCAGTGGCAAAAAAGGGTTGGTCATCATGTACTATAACCAGCACAAGGCTTTGCCTGCAAACGTTTTACATATAGTTCAGCAGGGTTTGGGATAATATTTGTCGACCAAACATGATTTAGACGGTATTTCAATTCATATTAGTTTTGCCTTGTCTTCATTTCTGATTCGTTTCTTTCTGTTGCTTCCATCCCAACTTTTGCTTCCAGGAAATATTTACTAACAATTAAAATGTAAGACTATGAAACTACAATTTGTAAACAGGCATGCTTTAAAAGCAATTACAGCAGCCACGGCTATTTTGTTAATCGCAGGAAATCCCGTCAATAGTTTTGCGGGACCCATCATGGAGAAAAAGATTTCGCCTTTGTCGGAAGACCAGGTCAATGTTCAGTATGCAGGATCTGACGAAACCAGTTTTATTTTCCACGTAAATTTTGACAACCCAGCTGCACAGAAATTCTCTCTCGTTATAAAAAATGACGATGGTATCGTAGTGTACGAAAACCAATTCAGCGATGTGCATTTCAACAAAACAGTGCGCGTGATAAAAGAAGGAACAGATATTCATCCGACTTTCATTATCCGTACTGCAAACAGAGAAATCAAACGCAGCTTTTCGGTAAACACGAAGTATACCGAAGACGTAGAGGTTACAAAATTATAACGGACGGCGATCCTTTTCCCATGAAAAAATAAGGCCGGAGATAATTCTTTGGCCTTATTTTTTTGCATTCGTTCAAAAGTTTTATTATATGCCTGGATTTAAATCCAGTGATGTAATTCTTGTCGTAGCCCACTGACCTTTTCCGAAAAGTTTTCCTGATAAAACCCTAAAAATTAACGGAAGTGGCTTGATTTTAGTTAGGTATATATCCATGACTTAAAAATCAATCTCTGTTGGCTTTAAATCATTCTCTTGGAGATAAAGGAAGAAATAAAGTCTGCAAGGGCTCGTTTTAATTTAAATAAACTGACAAATAATTCCCGATTCTATGAAGCTAGTTAAATCATTATTTTTCCCGGTCTGCTCAGCCCTTATTTTAGCCGTGATGTTCACAGGCTGTAATAAGAATGCAGATAATGTTGTCACTGATAAGCCTACCATGTCTCAGCTATCCGGTACATGGAGCCTGACATTCAACCTCCATACTTGGATGCAGATCAACGGACCCAAGGACACTACATTTGGGCAGATAGACACACTGAGATATGACATTCCTGATACTGCGGAGTTCACGTCTGACGGGCACGTATACAGTATCATGTATGATTCATGGTCTTCAGGTCTTCCCGATGGAACACGATTTACTGATACTTCGACATACCACTTTATCAATGATTCCTCGATCCAGATCCTGGGTCGCATACCCGGGATGATCGATACAACCACGATAGGGCAGGCTGCCATTCGCAAACTGAATAGTGATACATTGACAATTGGTGTGATCAGGCAGGAAGGAAATGTATTTTACAATGACGCCTATCTTTATTTTAAATAAGATCGCCTTCATTGCCATGCATAAAAAAAGCGGCATTTAATTGACAACCCAAATACATACCGCTCTAAATACTATGCGTAATTAATCTTTTCTGAAAACAAAAGAAGCAACAGCAGCAAGGAAAAATGAGAAATAAACAAGTGCATTTCCTGAAATTGTCTTGTAATGAACTGTGCCTCCTTTTCTGCTCAAGTGATTCGTTACACTAACGACATCACCTGTGTGCTTTTCATAGAGGCCAATGACCAAAACCATGACAATAATAAAAATGCATAGGGGTTTAGGATTAAGCATGATTTATTTGTTTTAATAGGATTCGGAATTAAGAGACCGGGCTTACGGATAACGCCCGTCTATTCTTCTATAACGGGATACAATATACTATATTATTACTTCTCTTGCCAGTCTATTTTTGAGGCTATAAAGGCCTGATTTAAAAGCCTTTTACTATATTAAATTTGTAACTTTTTTTTGCCCTGCCGCCTTTCCATTTGTGGGAATATTTCTCTTTTCTGTCCGCCTTATCTGCGTCTATTGATTAACGTTATGTCACGTCAGGGATACCTTCCAATCAGGTGATTTTCAACGATGGTTTTTTTTAGCGCCGCAGGATTAATGACTCCCGATTTAGCATAGACGATTTTACCTCCGGGCTCGATAAGTAATGTGTATGGCAGTTGGCCATTCCAGGATGGATTTAATAGTTGAACAAGTTGGTTCTTATCACCGGGTCCAAAAAAATAATTAGCATTAGACGCCTGTTGTTTTTTCAGAAAGGTCAGTACATCATTCACATCAGCTGATTTGTCTGCGCTAAAGCTTATGAATTCAAAATCCCTGTCACGATACATCCTGTTGATGGTGATAAATTCCTGGAATTCCTCCATGCTTTCTGCATTTGATGTAGCCCATACATTAATCAAACGCAGTTTGCCCGAAGCATTTTCGCGAAGTGTTTGTATTCCCTTTTCATCAATCAGATTCAGCGTTACCGGTTCTTTAGCCCATTTTTCCAATGCCTGTTCCACCGTACTTCTTTTTTCCGACCATTTGATAGAACAACCAAAGACCTTTGTCGTTTTCACAAGCACATCCCGATTCTGCAAAATCGCATCGATAGCCATTCGCGCATCCTGACTGCCCGGTTTTTTATAAGGATTTTCAGTATCATCTACCCTGCCCGCATATTGTAATTTTCTGTTTTTGTCGAATATAAATACGTGAGGTGTCGCGACGGGCCCATATGCCCTGGCCACTGCCTGCGTTTCGCCATCATATAAATAAGGGAAATTGAAATTTTTTTCCTTTGCCCTTATTTTCATTTCTTCGAAGGAATCGCCAATATCTGAAAAATCAAGTTCATCCAGCCGGAGACTTTTGGGATCGTTTGGATTGATAGCAACTACTGCCACGTTTTTATTGGCATAATCCGACGTCAACCGGATAATCCTGTCTTCATATGCCTGCGCTGTAGGACAATGATTGCAGGTAAAAATGATCACTAAGATTTCTGCTTTTTTAAATGAAGAAAGGCTGTACATTTTTCCGTCTACTCCCATGAGATTGAAATCGGGAGCGGAAGAACCGATGGGCAGGGTTTTATGTTCATCGTTTATTCGCGTAGCAAGTCCCGTGATAATACCATTGAGCAAAATCACTAAAAATAAAATTGCCTTTTTTATTCCCTGCTCCATATGGTAGATAACGAATTGTCAACTTAAATGGGATCGATATAATTCCTGCCATCTATTTTAGCATCTCTCTTTGGAGGGATGCCATCAGGGCCAATGTGGTTTGGTCCAATCCTTCAAAAATCCGCCTGTCTTCAGATGACCAGGGTTTGCCCTGCCTGAAATCCCACCACCTGTATTCGATTTTTGAATATTCGTTGCTGATCCCTTTTTCAACAGGCTTTTCATAATAATCATAGGACTGAAAAATATACCGGCCGTCACTTACCGTGATATCAATAACCGGTTTTATCCAGTAGTAGTTTCCGGATTCACTCGTAATGATCTTAAAAGCTCCCGTTCCTACCAGTTTGCCGGCCTTTTTATCTGAGATGCTTATTTCTTTTTCTGAATTCCGGAAAGCCTCGTTGAACCAGTTCAATGCCCTGTCGTATAATTCTTCCCTTGCTATTGCATGATTGAGAGAATAAACTTTTTCGTAATGAACGATACCATTTTTCATTGGAATAGGAATACGGGAAGAATCCTTTTGCCCGTTCCCAATTAATGAAGCCAGGAAAAGAGGAATAGAAAATATTTTTTTTATCATGTGTAATTGCCGGAAAAAATAAGCAACAATCATTTTACTTCATAGGTTCTGAGTACTTTGAATTTAAAACCTCCGTATTCATCATGCACAACCTGGTACTGAACAAAGCGGCGGCCACCCGTTGGATGGTCTTTATCATCACCGGGTTTGTAGACAGGAAATTTTTGTAGCAGCGTGCCTTCCATCAATGAAAACTCATCGTGGCCCTTGTATCCTTCATTGAGTTTTCCATCCAGCATAATATCCGGCAGCGCAAAAGGAACGAGGCTTTTATTTTCCTGCGATGAAAACGCGAGCACATTGCCATACACCCCATCACCTCCGCTATACGAGTATAATACGATATCCGGATAGCCATCATTGTTCAAATCATCAATCTCGGCCATCCGTACACGACCTTTGACATAAAACTTCGCATCATGCTGGACCTGGAATCCGATTAGTTTAATATCGAGTTCGTTCTGGTCAGAATCCTTATTGTTGCAAAACAAACCGAATCCGACCTTACCCATTCTTAATGTGGAATCATACTTTTTCGACTGTGCATTCAGATCATCTGACATCAAAATCATCGCACAGAAAAAGCCGATGAATAAAAAATATTTCATGCTGTAAAGTTAGCCGCTATCTGTATATGACCAAATGCTATTGGTTAGCCATTATATATATTGGTATGGAGGAACTCATTTATGAATTTGCCCTGCGGATCATATTTCGCAATCAATTGTTGGAAATCAGGCAATTTTTGATAAAGTGATCTTAGTTTTTGGGGCGACATCGTGAACAACTTCCCCCAATGGGGCCGTGCATTAAAAGGAGCCAATTGTTTTTCAATCTCAGGCAAAAGTTTACTTACTGCAGGCCATTCCTGCTTCCATGTGAAATGGATGGTCGCGCAATCCTGTTTGTAGCAGGGGCTCATCCAGAGATTATCGGCCGCCACAGTCCGGATTTCAGAAATCAGAAGATGCGGCCCTATCTGTTCATGTAATTTTTCGACTGCAAGAATGGCTTTGTAGGCATGTTGACGCGGGACAAAATATTCCGATTGTAATTCCTTACCGCTACTGGGTGTAAAGCCCATTCGAAAATGCGGTAGCCGCTCATGCCATGGGCCCGGAGCTCCCATTTGCTCGGTACAATTTTCTGCCGATAACTCAGCTATCGGATGAAGGTTTTTTGTTGCTGGAACAGCCCCAAAAAATTCAGGTTGCAGATCCGGTCTCTCTCCTTCAATCCTGCGCTTTATCCAAACCTCACTGATATTTTTTTTCTGCCAGTCAGTAAAGAGACTTACACTATATCCACTCGACATAATCTCATCGAAGTGATTGGCGAGCCGATCCATCGACAGGTTTTCATAAACATCCTGCCTCACCATATATGTCGGTTGAATATTGAGGGTTAGTTTGGTTACTACACCAAGTGCGCCGAGTCCTACAACAACCCCTTCGAACTCCGCAGCATTTTTTTCTCTTGAAATAGTGACTATCTCGCCCGCGGCAGTAACCATTTCCAGCGCTACCACAGCAGTGGAAAGATTACCATTCAGGTTGCCCGAACCATGAGTAGCCGTAGCGCAGGCGCCGGCTACGGAAATATGAGGCAGGGAAGCCAGGTTATGCAAAGCGAACCCGTTGTTATTGAGATATTCAGCCAGCTGACCATAACGGATACCAGCACCCGTAGTTACCTTCCGGGCCTGTTTGTCGAGGCTAATTACATTGTTCAGATTTTGCGATGAGACAAGATGCTCTGTTGAATCCGCAATCCTGTTAAAACAATGCCGCGTACCCAACACTTTCATTTTCCTGTATTGCCTCACAAGTTCCTGCATTTGAGCGACGGTTTGCGGATGATCAAGCCTGCTGGTGCTGTATTCGAAATTACCTGCCCAATTTTTTAATTTTTCATCCTGTGACCAACTGATCATAGGCGAAAATACTGCGCTTGTTATTGCTGCAGAAGACAGCTTTAAAAATGTTCTTTTTTTCATAACACGTGAGATATAAATAATAGTCTTATGGTTTCTTAAACCTTACCAGGATATCAGCAGCCAGATGATTAATATTGACCTTGTCCTTTACATACTCCCCATTTAACTCTCTGAAAATAATCTTTACAGAGAGCTCTTCATTTTGTGATTGGATCATCATGCTATCAGTACTGATCGAGCCGAATTGATTGCTCGCCTTTGATTTAAAAGACTTTGTAAGCGAATCAAGATTAAATGCCAATGTAAGCCCATTGGGAGATTGAATTCGTAAAGAAAAAGGATCCCCGCCACATGACACAAGCAGGTCCTTTTTATCCAACATATATGTGGAAGAAGAGTTGTGCTCTTTATTCGTATATGCAGAATAATCGTTGATGAAATAATCAAATCCAGTCAGACTGATTACAGCCTTGTCATTGTTCCGATGGTAATTGAAATAAGACCGCTGATTATATTCCGCCTCATATTGATTCGTATAGGCAATATTCATCAGCCCCAACACCTTGTTTGTTTGCGCATAGGAATAGCTGAAATCATTCGATTTATCCCGCTTCAAAAGCGAATCCAAATTTTGCGAAAAATACGGTTGGAGAGACGGATAGCCTTCTGTATTGATTAAATATTCTACAGTCGAAGTAATTTCTTTAGCATCCGTGAGACTTATTGTATCATTTAATCGGACAATTTTATGATCCTTCACTAATTTATTTTTTTCCAGAATCTTTATCAGGTGCCTCGTCTGACTGTTTATAGAGACTGCAAAAGCTCCCCATGGCCCGAATGACGAAAGAAATGCAAGAATGCAAAGTGTAACCGGAATGATTTTAATATTCTTCTTTTTTGATACCAGGAAATAAACAGCAATAAAAGCAAGCCAGATCGCCAGAATCAAAACAAAATACCGGAGTTCGGTGATGCCATAATCTCTTATCCTTCTTTGAATCGCCAGAAAAAGCAGTACGATCAGCGGGCAAATGGCAAAGTAAAAAAACCGATTGAATGCCAGTATCCACTTGTTGTTTTGCTCATTGCGTATAGGATGAATCAATAGCAGGGAAAGAATGCCAACAATAGAAAAGACGAGCACGAGGTATGACACCCATCCATAAGGCCATTGCGCAGTAAAAATAATCTTGAACATGTACAGGTAAAGAATAACCAGGTACACTGTGATCAGGGAAAAAAGAATGTATTGCGTAAATATTTTCAACCCTTTTGGATATTCCGTTTTGAGTTCAAGGTCACCAAAATCAGCGGGAAAGCCAGCGAGGAAAAACCAGGTATTGAAAATTCCGAAAATAAATATCCCAAGATCAGCATACGTTTTCCATTCAATATTCGCACCGAAGAGTTTTTCAATAGCCAGCAGGGCCAGAGACAGGCCAATATATAAAACTCCGGAATAAAGGCCAGCCGTGAGTATGCGTAGAAAAAGGATTTTATTATATTGCCAAAACCCATTTATCTCACCCACCCTGATAAATGGAACGAATGCTACGAGGAAATGAAGCCCAAGGAAAAACAACACAAATCTCGTCATGCTTGTCATCGTAAAATGGTCCGGAAGGGAATAATAGTAAGCAGCAATCAGGAGAATGGCCAGAAAGGAACCGATAACTTTTTTTGCAGGAGTAAACTTATTCCTTTCACTGTAAATTGTCACTACCATCAAAAGCAACATGCCCAAATAACAACTCAGAACCAGATTAATGTAGTAATGATGGTTGCCCTTCTCTTCGTAAGGCAGATGTATATATAGTCTGTAAAACCAACAACTTCCGATAGCAAAAAGAATGACGGGGGAAAATCTTTTGAATGTTGAAATAGCAGAGCTGACAAGCCAATTAATCGAGTGTAATTTCATAGATCAAACTATTAAAACGAAAAGATATATATATTTCCATGAATAGTCAATGCCCCCATCTCTTCGAATGATCATCACTGTTTCTCAGCAGATTTCGCAAAACGGGAAAACCAACCTTTTTTTTCCACAAGTGAAGAAGGTGTGCCCTGTTCCAAAACCTCTCCCTTGTCGAGTACGATGATATAATCCGCATCTCTCACCATCGAATACCGGTGTGCAATGATCAGGATGGTGTGGCTGCTCCTGATTTTTTCAATCGTTCTTCTTATTTCAGCCTCCGTAGCAAAATCCAGGTTGGCCGTTGCTTCATCCAATATCATGATTTGCGGCATGGCGGCAAGCATCCTGGCAATTTGCAATCTTTGCCGCTCACCAACGGATAAGCCTATCCCATTTTCACCTACCAGCGTGTCCAGTCCATCCTGCAATCTTTCCATCGTGGAATGCATACCCGCACCCAAAGCAGCTTGCATCACCTCCTCATCAGAAGCTTCAGGTCGTTTATACCTGATATTATCTGCGAGTGTTCCGGCAAAAACGGCGCCGTCGGTGGCCACCATGCCGACCTGTTGGCGGATAGAAGCCGGATCCATTCCAAATATATTCTTGCCGTCAATTAAAATTTCCCCACTTGCCGGTTCATACAATTTCATCAGCAGATCAACTGCTGTTGTTTTCCCGGCACCTGATGAACCCACCAGAGCTGTTATTTTTCCCGGATTAATTGTAAAGGATACATCAGTCAATACCTTTTTCTTCCGGGTATAGCTGAAATTTACATTTCTGAATTCAATTCTTCCTTTAGCAATAGCCAGTGCAGGGCCTTTCATTTCTTCTTCAGCACTTCCTAATAACCGGAATGCCCTTGCCACAGAAGCCACATTTTGCTGCAGGTTAACCCAGAGACTGGCTAAGGAATCAATCGGCCCGTATAACCTGTCGAGGTAAGCAACAAACATCACCACATCTCCCGGCGTCAATTTATTTTCAAGTGTGAGATACCCTCCATAGCCGAGCACCAGCGCAGTAGAAAGATGGGTGAGTGCAGTCTCCCAAAAAACATAGCGGTTTGCCAGTTTGGATCGCTTGATATAATCACCATATGCTGCCGATGAAATCTTCTCAAATCGTTCTACCTCCCGGCCCTCGGCTCCTGATAATTTTACCGTTTTAATTCCGCTCAATGCGTCCTGTATTCCTGCAGAAACCTGTTCCCATTTTTCATAATAACCAGAGAGGCCTGTCTCCAGTTTTCTGGCCGATCGCCAGGCAATAATGAGATACACCGGAATGACAGCCAATGCAACAGCAGTCAGTGTGACATTTTGCCAAAACATGATTGCCACAATGCCGGTAAGGCTGATGAGTTCGGGGAATATTTGTTGCGAAAATCCATTGACTACAGAGGAAACTTCTTCAGACTGATCGATCTGCTTCGCAAGTGCAGCAGTAGCTTTTCGGTTGAAAAATCCAAGTGGCAAACGAAGCACATGCGCAAAAGTTCCCTGTATAAAATGCTGTTCAACCAGGCATGAAAATTTTACATTTTTATTTTCCCCGATCAGCCAGATACTCGTTCCGATTATATTAACAAGAAATAGCAGTGCAACTGCCCAGAGCAATGTTTCCAAAGCCTGTTCCGGCGACCTGGATGCCACATGTGTACGTGTATGTGGCTGCTTTATTTTTTTCTTTGTCTTGAGTGCAGGTTGTTTCTTCATTTTTGAGGCCTGCAATTCCCGGGAAGAAGAATCATTCAGCCTGGGAAAAATAACTGATTCATCTTCCTGCTCCAGCATTTCATGCTGAACCTTATCCCGCTCTTCCCGGACAAAAAGCCCTGCCACATCGTTTATTGCTTCCCGATAGATCAGGGGCTCAACCAGATTGGCCGTTGTTCCCATAAGACTGAGTATCACTACCCAGACAAATTGCTTTTTATATGGAAGAGCAAGCCGGAAAATATTTTTCCAGACGTTTATTTTTTCGTTAATTTTTTCGGACATGTGAAAACTTTTTTCTTATTTCAAATCAGGCCATGAAAATAATCATTCTCGCCAGGATTTGTTCGCGCGAAAACACAAAGCGTTATGCAGTGCTCCTAAAAACTTTTGCGTGAAATAGAATTTAGCCGCTGGTAAATTTTCTATATGATCGCAAATTCGTAGATTAGAATCATGTTACTCTCCAAACCACCGGAAAATAAAGACTCCCCAAACGGGCATGATAAAAGAAAAAAAGACCTCATTGATAATTTACTGAGAAACGAGATTTCGATTGATCAACTGAAAGAGTTGCGAAATACAATTAATGAAAATGATCTCTCCGTTATCATTCAGCGTATCTATGACCTGAATGAAAAATATATCCTGCAGCTGTCTGTGCTAGACAGTACACTGCGCAAACTGGATGATCTGAAAAACAGCCAGAGAAATAAAAGATTTTACGAAAAAATAAAAAACCGGTTTCGGGATCCTGATGATCCACGAAAGAAAAACAACAAAATCATTCTTGCCGAAGGCGATTCCTGGTTCAATTACCCGATTATCCTGACAGATGTAATTGACAGGATTGCAATGGAAAAGAATTTCGCGGTGTATAGCCTGGCTTCCGGTGGGGACTGGCTGCTCAATATGCTCACTGCCCGCCATTACGTGGAAGAACTTTCTGTGCTGCACCCGGATGTTTTCTTGATCAGCGGAGGAGGCAATGATCTTGTGGGTTCCTCAAGGCTTGCTGCCGTGGTTCAGCCAACTCCCGGTAAAGAATATGCGAAAAATACCTGGGCAGTTGAACTGATATCCAAAGCGAGGCAGGACATCATCCCATTGAACAGGCAGGATTTTATGACCGGCGTGCAATACCTGTCGAAAGATTTTATTGCCCTGTTAATGTTTTTCAACCTGCAATATTTTCTTCTCATTACGAACATCCTGAAAAGCAACAAATTTACCGGCATCAAAATCATCACACAAGGTTATGATTATCCAATCCCTTCATATTACAAAGGCGGCTTAAGAATCTGGAATTGGTATGTTCCTCTTATCAGAAAATTTTTCGGTCATGGTTCCTGGCTGAAAACGCCACTTGCCATGCGGGGCATTGTGGACCCCGAAATGCAGAGGCGGATTTTATATGCGATGATCTACCTCTTTAATGAGATGATGATTGAAACAGGAAGAATCATCAATCACAAATTTCCAGGTTCAGTATATCATGTAGATTCGAGGGGTTCTGTTGGACTAAAGGGATGGACAGACGAACTCCATCCGATGCCGGAACATTTTCTCAGAACCGGCAGTGTATTCGTTGATTGCATCCGCCAAACAAATCCACCCGCTTTCGATCATGTTTACCTCGTTCAAAAAACCCATCCTTCGAAATGAAAAGCCTTATATTATTCATAAAGATCCTGTTTGTACTGCTGATCATCTTTTTCCTAATTCAATATCTCTATGCTTACTTCATTCTAAAAGCCGACCTGAACATCTTCGGCCTTGAAACGGCTGACAGAAACGATGGCGGCATGATGCTTTATCAATGGTATCTGTTCCGTACAAATGGAGTTGACCTGATACATTATGCGAGGGTCAATATTATCGCAGACTTCTTTTTTATCATTGCTTATGTCGGAGTGATCCTGATCATTTCCTATGCCCTGATGCAAAAAGAAAAAAATCCCTTCCTTAATAATCTTCTCCGGCTGGATATCCTGCTGGCCTTTATAGCAGGATTTCTTGATATCATTGAAAATATCATCCTGCTTTATGATACCGGCAATTATTATCCCGGAGAATATTTTATTTCATCCATGTGGATCAGCTATCCCAAATGGATATTGATCATTTGGATCATATTGAGCTGGCTGATTTCTCTTTCCAAAAGAATTTCAAGCTAAGGTTTTTTCACACAAAGTCACCGGGAAAATCCTCGTCTGCACAAACTTAATTTCATATCCCTTTTGAATTATTTTGATTGCTTCAAAGAAAATTTTAAATTATGCGACATTCGCCAGCATTTCTTTCATCCAGATTTAAAAAATGCCCCTATGCCTGATAAAATCAACTGGCCTGAAGCCATTAAACCTTTGCTTAAAAAATACAAGGACAAAAAACACCCGCTTGATTATAAAAATACATACCAGCTCGTCGTGATGGTGGTGCTTTCAGCTCAGGATTCTGACAGGCATATCAACCAGCTTGCTCCAAAACTATTCGCTGTTTTCCCAGACATGCAGGCGCTTTCAAAAGCTACCACCGAAACCTTATTGCCTTATATCAGCGAGGTTAGGAATTTTGCGAACAAAGCAAAGTGGCTGGTAGAGATGGGTCAAAAAATAAAAAAAGACAGCAATATCCCGATGAATCTCGATCAGCTGACCGAATTACCTGGCATCGGCAGAAAATCGGCCAACGTCATCTTGCGCGAATCGGGCGCTCCGCCGGAAGGAGTGATTGTTGATCTCCATGTTGTCCGTGTCGCACCCCGACTGGGTATCGCGACAGGAGCCGATCCTAAGAAAATTGAAAAACAAATCATGGATCAACTTCCCCAAAAAGAATGGGATGCAGGAATGGCGATATCATTTCTTGGAAGAGAAATATGCAGGCCTCAACCCAAATGCGAAATTTGCCTGATGAATGCTGTCTGTGAATATTACAATGGGAAAAAATGAGGATATTAAATGTACATACTGACTGCAAAACAATCATGCCTTCTTCTTCGATCTGAGCTTAATTAAACTGCACGGCTAAATTGAGCAGGTTTTATGGATGGATCATTCCTGAGCAGATGCAAATCGAACGCCCGGCAGATATTTCGGATGAAGTGGGTTCCCGTATCAGTTACGGTTAGTTCTTTATTATTAAAAACCACAAGCCTGTCCGTTGCAAGTTTCTTTAATTCAGGAAAACTAAATTGTTCCAAAGCAATTCTGTCTTCATTTCTGAATATAGTATGCCCATTGCAACTGATATCAAGAATATATTTGCGGAAAGAAATATCCTCCCGGCTAAGAAAATGACCCTTCGTGACCGCAAACTCCTTTCTATTAATGGCATCATAATAATGCTGCAGTGTTTTTTGATTTTGAGCGAAGGCCTTTCCAATGTCACTGATTGCTGAAACACCTAATCCAAGCAGAAACCCTGTCCGGCGGGCGCTGTATCCCATAAAGTTTCTATAGAGCTGACCCGCTTTTTTTGCAAGGAACAGTTCGTCTGAAGGAAGTGAAAAATGATCCATTCCTATATCTACATAGCCATGACTAAGAAACATTCGTTTAGCGAGAAGATAGAGCTGCATTTTTAATTCAGCATCGGGCAAATCGTTTTCATCAAATAGTCTCTGTGCGCGGCTGTTCCATGGCACATGAGCATAACTGTAAAATGCGATGCGGTCAGGTTTCAGATCAAGCGTTTGGGAAATTGTTCTTTCCATACTGGCCAATGTCTGCCGCGGCAATCCATAGATGAGATCAAAATTAACCGATCGGTATCCTACATACCTCGCATGCTGAATGGCGTTTTTTACATTTTCTAATGGTTGTATTCGGTTAATGATCCTCTGAACTTCGGGATCATTATCCTGCACTCCATAACTTATTCTGCTGAAGCCAAGTTTGAATAGCGTCTCAAGATGATTCCTCGTCGTGTTGTTTGGATGGCCTTCCAGGCTAAACTCTTTTTGCGGGTGAACAATGGCGTCGTCAAAAATCCGATTGAGTACTATTGACAGGTTTTCCGGAGAAAAAAAAGTGGGTGTACCTCCCCCGAGATGTATTTCCCTGATAACCGGCTTCTGCGGCATCAGCTTTCTATATAGGTCCCACTCTTTTGTTATTGCATCAATATATTCTTCTTCAACCTGATGATTGGTTGTAATTTTTTTGTTGCATCCACAGTAAGTACAAAGTGATTCACAAAATGGAAGATGTATATAAATGCTGATTCCTTCTTCTTTACATGAGTTGATATACTGATCGCGAAATGCTTCCTGCCATTTCATTCTATCAATTTCCTCTTTCCAGAATGGAACGGTTGGATAACTTGTATATCTCGGAACGGGAAGGTTATATTTACTTACAAGCTTGTCAAGTTCGGAAAGAAACATGGGGCAAAAATGAGCCTTATCATTTTAAATTCACATGATTATTATCTGGTCACAAAATGATTTTTGTTAAGAACATCATTCCCGGATGGGTCTCTTTCACATTCTTCCTTACCATCCTTTCCGGAGGGATTCATGAACTCATATCCAACATCGATGACCAGTCATGTTAAGATGATCGAAAATTGATCCGTAAAAACTTAGCTAACTTGCAAATGCATTTACTCTGACAACGGGCGCCTAAGTAAAAATCATTATTAGCCATCAAACCAAACATAATCATAAAAAGAGTTTATGAAAAGCCAGCTGAAAAAGATGGAGAGCGAATCCTTGTGGACAGAATCTGGCCAAGGGGGTTAAGCGAGTCTGCAGCTCAGATCGACGAATGGGCCCACAATATTGCACCCACTACTACTCTACGTAAATGGTATAATCATCAGCCTGAACACTGGAAGGAATTTGTAAAATTGTACAGGCATGAATTATCAAAAAATAAAGAAGTGGAAAATTTTATTAATGATCATAAGAATTCAAAATTACTCACGCTCCTGTTTGCAACGAAAGATCCTGAATTATCACATGCTTCGATTCTGAAAAAATATTTAGAGGATCATTTTCCTGACTGATTCCGTACCAGACTTATTGGGCTTTGTAGGAGGACGTCTACCCTATTATTTTGGATTGAATTCAAAACATAATTACATTTAATAAAATATTTTTTGGTTATTATCTAACAATTAAATCATCTACTATGGCAAAGCGGGTAAAGAAGGCCGCTAAAAAAGCGGCGACAAAATCAGCTAAGAAAACTGTAAAAAAAGCAGTGAAGAAAGCGGCGCCAAAAAAAGCAAAGACACCGATCAAAAAAACAGGAAAAAAATTTCTGATCATTTATCACACTCCAATTGAGGCGATGGCGCAAACAATGGATGTTTCTCCCGAGCAAATGGCCGAAGGCATGGCTTTGTGGAAAGCCTGGGCTAACCGAGTTGGCAAAAAACTCGTGGATCTTGGCTCACCGCTTGTCAACGGAAAACGCTTGCACGCGAATGGGCTGGCATCTCCAAGCACAAGAGAGGTTACCGGTTATTCATTGCTTCAGGCTGAAGACTGGGATGATGTGATGGACTTGCTCGAAGGTCACCCGCATATTTCCGGGTGGGATCCCGAAGCAACAATCGAAATTCATGAATCGATTATGTTGCCCGGCATGTAGATCAGCAGTTTGAATAATAATGAAAATTTGTGCAAAAAAGATTTTTCAATTTCGTATCGTCTCCTGAAAGGGACGATACGAAATCATTGTAATTACTTTATTGTTGCGGTTTTGCTTCGAGAGCAATTGGCGCAACATCGAACACTTGGAGAGATTTAACCATATCTTTTACTGTGTCTTTATATTTTTTGAAGTGTAGTGTCTGGATATGTGCTTTATAGGCGTCTTCATCTGCATATATTTCAAAAACCGTTACATGCGTGGGATGATCTTTCTCGTACACTGCATATAAAGTGAGAACACCGGGTTCTTTACGGACTGCTGATTCAATTCCTTCTTTAAGCGCTGCCCTGAAGTGTTCCAATTGTATAGAATCGACCACAATCCTGGCTATCCGGATATAATGGGGTTTGTTTTGTGCAGCAAGGTTTCGGGGAAATAATAATGTCACCACGATAATGATAAGAATTAAAGATAAGAAACCACCTTGTTTCTTGAAAGTTATCACATTGGAAGAAACT
>DATJWE010000147.1:0-22456 GCA_035501475.1 Puia sp.
TGGCGCGTTATGGGGCATATATCGCCAAAAATGTGGTACTGATGCCCAGCTATGTAAATATCGGAGCTTATGTGGATGAAGGAACCATGGTCGATACCTGGGCCACTGTTGGGAGTTGTGCACAGATCGGCAAGCATGTACACCTGAGTGGGGGCGTCGGAATCGGAGGTGTGTTGGAGCCTCTGCAGGCAAGCCCGGTGATCATCGAAGACGGATGCTTTCTTGGTTCGCGCTGCATTGTAGTGGAAGGTGTGCACGTGGAAAAAGAGGCTGTACTGGGAGCCAACGTGGTATTGACCCAGAGCACAAAAATTATTGACGTGAGCGGAAACAAACCGGTTGAATTAAAAGGAAAAGTCCCAGCACGCAGTGTGGTGATTCCCGGAAGTTATTCAAAAAAATTTCCTGCGGGAGAATATAATGTCACCTGCGCATTAATCATCGGTCAGCGTAAAGCAAGCACCGATCTGAAAACAAGCCTCAATGATGCGTTAAGAGATTTTAATGTCAGCGCCTGATCAAATCATATAATTTTCTTAAAACAATTATTGCAAATAACAGGATAGAAAAAGAATTGTTAAGTCTGTATTGTAATCAGTTGTTAAATTTGGATGGCACGTTGATTTTTTACGATGATAATGATTTACGCAGATAAAACAGGCTGTTTCATCTGCGTCATCTCAGAAATATTGGTAATTCAATCAAAAAGAATATGCGCATTATTTTAATATTAGCTCTCCTCAGCAGCAGTATAACCTGTTTTACACAGGATGAAGATTTCACTGATTACAGAAGAAAAACAGAAAATTTTTCAAGAATATACGATAAAGATATTCGCAGCGACCTTGCTTCGTTCACGATCGGAGGAATTGAAGAAAGCCTGAACAAGATACCCCTGAAAAAATTACCAGTAGTACAGTATTCAGGCAATTCCATCACCTATGACAGTAACCAGATCAGGGTGATTATTAAATCGGGAGTTTTTTTTGGTTCCAAGCATAAATTGCTCTACGAAGGCAAGCACCTGGTTAAAATTGACGGCAAACCTTATTATGGTAACTATGGAAAAATGCCCGAAACAACGATTGCAGAAGTAACGGCAATTATCGGGTCTGATACTGTCAGGGTTCCGCCGAATGCGTTTGCTGATTTATACAATCCCAGTTTCACTTATAGCGATGCGTCGGGTATCACGAGGTCGCAGGATGGCGTATATCTTTCAGCAGATAAAAGAAAAATCTACATCTATATGCTGAACAAGGATAACGCAGGCAGCTATGAAGTGACCTGGATCATACAGGATAAGACCTACCTTCGGCGTGTGGTTGATTATGATTTTTCAAAATAAAAGAAGCTGGAACTGAAGAGCCCCCCATATTTTATATTTCCCTTTTTTCAATTTACATTTGCAGCCCCCGCCCGGGTGGCGAAATTGGTAGACGCACTGTGTTCAGGTCGCAGCGCTCGCAAGGGTGTGCTGGTTCGAATCCAGTCCCGGGCACAAAGAGGCCTTGTAGATGCTACAAGGCTTTTTTTTATTGCAAATTGATTGTTGAATTTTCTCAGTAATAAACCCACGCAGTAATTTGAATGAATCGCCGGGTTTGATTCAATGATTCTCACCCACCAATCGGAATTATTTTTCAGGACAAGGCGCCACTTACATATTTCGCTGGTCTGAATAATATCATTCCCTGTATTGATCATTGTCATTCGTTGAATGAAGGGGCTCATATATTTTTGGTAAAATAAAGGAAATGGAATTTAAGACGTATTGCCAGAATTGCGGGAGGTTGATCACCGGTGACAACGAAAACGGGACTGAAAAAAATGGATCTCTCAATGCTGAATATTGCAGGGATTGCTATCATGAAGGATCATTCACCTATCCAAAGCTGACATGGCAGGAAATAAAAACACTCCTGAATAATCAGACCCGGTCAAAAATAAAAGAAACAGTGGGTGGCCTTTTATTGTAGCCTTATCAGCGCATTTTTTGGTAATCACTACGATCTTCATGGGAATTAATAATCAGATTTGTACGGTGTTTATATCCGGGTTGACTATGGTTATCTGTTGCATAGAAAGTAAAGACTCGAGTGAAAGAAATCAGGATGCACGAGCCGGGTGCTGCATAGGGAACTGTGAATAATGTGCAAATCTCTTTAGTTGAAACAAAGCTCATCTGTGGATGGGCTTTTGTTTTCCTTTCCGGCGAAATCCGTTTCAGGATGTTATTTATCTACGCTATTTACCAGTTTTCATCTCCTGTACTGATTTATCAACCCGCAAGCCAAGAAAGACAGGCTGTCGCATGATGCCATCTTTTGTCCATTCCGTAAAACGAATACTGGCCACAAGTTTCGGCTTTATCCAGGTAATTTCTCCTTTTATTTTTTCTACTAATTCGAGAGCAGGTTTTTTATCGATCAAAGGATGCATCTTCTCATAAAGTTCTTCCAGTATTTTTCGTGTAAATCCGGTACCCGTATGTCCGGCATAGACCAGTTTTCCTTTTTGGTAAATTCCCAACACCAATGATCCGAAATTGATCCTGGAACCTTGCGGAGCCGTAAATCCAATTATCACAGCCTCTTCTACGTGTTGATTTTTTACTTTTAACCAGAATGATGTTCTTTGTCCTATCAAATATTGGCTGTCTTTCTCTTTTGCCATCATTCCTTCAAGGCCCTCCCGTTTTACTTTTTTGAAAAATGAAAGCCCGTCATTCTCTACTTCGCTGCAATATATCACCGTTTCATTTTCAGGAAGAACTTTTTTGAGCAGAGCTTTTCGCTTCATCAATGGCCAGGAGGTTATATCCTCATTTTTATAACTGAGTATATCAAATACATAATACCTAATGGGGATACGTGGATTTTCTTCAAACTGCTGGAGCAACTGGAAATCAGATTTTCCATTCTTGTCGATGGCAACAATTTCGCCATCGATGATAATTGCTTGATTGATCCTTTGAAGTTGGTCGTAAATGATGGGATATCTTTTTGCAAAAGACAGTCCATTCCGCGAATACAATAAACTATTTTTACCCCTGCATTCTGCAATCGCACGATAACCATCCCACTTGGTTTCGAATATCCAATGATCGTTGGAAAAAGGGCGTTCAATTTCCCTGGCAAGCATGGGGGATATCGCATGTGGAATCTTTCTTTTGTCTAAATGCGTTGGCGGCATGTCCTGGGAATTAAATCGTCACTTTTAATTTTCTTGAAAAGTTAATCAAAAATACTTGTTGCAATTATCAGGATGCCCATTTCCCTTTTAGTTGCCATACCTGCAACACAATCAGGATACCAATCCCCAGGAAGAAAACCTGAACCCAGTTCCATTGGCCTGTTAGCAGTAATTGTGCAATAATCCAGCCAATCAATACCAGCGCACCTGCCATGGACCAATTATACCGATTTTTGTGTCTCATCAAATTATAAACGACTGCCAGCAAATTTATTCCTCCCGTGATACACGCAAGAAGCAGACCGGGAATAAAATAATTATGAAACGGAGTGGTCTCCAGCATTGTAGCCGGCAGATGTAACGAACTGCCTGCAGGCTGCGCCATCATCATTCCTCCGCTGATGATCGCCGTTATGGCAACCAGTGTATTGAGTAATATAAGCAAAACTTTCATGATATATCTTATTTGATTGATGACAGAAATTGTTTCATGAAATATCTAATTAAGCTCTGTTACAGGCAGAGCACTGAAACCAGACCAAAACTATTTTATTGGCTTTTTTTAATAATGTGCGACAAATATGGGCAGGGATGTTGTTCTGTATTCATCTGCTTCGGCATCGAATTCGAAAAACGAAGTGAGTAAGCCTTTTCCATAACCTCCCATCACGACGAAATCATTTTTTTTCTCCAGCAGGTATTCAAAGAATAATGAGGTATTATTAACATCCAGGGCCATGAAGTCTGTATCCTTGTAATAATGTTTCACCAATTGTACAACGGCAAGATCTTCTTCCATCGAGGGCTCGTTTTCTTTATTTAGGTAAACCAATCTTGCCTTCTTATGTCTCAGTTCTGGAAACAGGTAAGTAAATTGTTTGATCGCGTATACAGAAGATTTGCTGCCGTCATAACAAAATACAATATTTTCAATATCCTGAAAACTTTCTGGCGCTATGATTACGGGACAACCGGCTTCCTGCAGAATGCTCTTGACAAAAACTGTCGGGGGGCCTTCCTGCACCTGAGTAAAAGATGTGGCAGCATCTACAACCAGCATATCTGCAAAAAGGCTAGCTGAGATCATGTCGACAGCAGGAACTCCCCTCTCAAGATAGACAAATGCTTCGACCTCTCTCTCTTCGGCCATCTCAATAAAAAGCCTCATGTTTTCATCCCTTTTTCTGATTTTGTTTTCGTATTGCTCCAATTCTTCTCTCACCATTGAAGCTAAAGGAGCACTATCCTGCTGGCTAACCATCACCGGGTTTTCTATTAGAAGGTCTTCAAGGAAAATAGCAGTGAGCTCAGAATTGCTCAACCTTGCTAGATAGCAGGCAAAATCCACGGCATTAATATTCATATTTTGGCTGTCAATGGCCAGTAATATTCTTTTCATCAAATCATTTTTAGTAAAGATATCCAAGCAAAGCTCTTTTTATCAATGACCTTCATCAGTTGATGAATTGACAAATATTTTATCGGCTTGATTGAGGAAAAAAAACTGCAGCCGTCCAGGGTAATTAAACGTATCATCAGGAAAAGTTATCAGGAACAACGAAATGCGTTAAATTCTACAGCCGGCCTGTTTATTCCAGATGCATGGCAAGCTTTTCAAAAATTTCACATGAAGATATTAATCCTGCCTTATGCCATATCCATTTCCAAAAAGGCAGCCCTGGTTCCGACCTTTTCTCTAATATCCTGCAATAATGGTCTCATTAATCTGCAAAGCGTATTCCACTCAGCATAAAAATTAATAACCACAGGCTTTGATCCTTCTATTTGAGACTCGATATTTTTAATAGATCTGTAGTATTTACTGATCGTTTTCCGGCCTATCACTTTTGTGGTTGAGAAAGCTTGTATCAGGAATGACCGAATCCAAAAAGCATCGCCAGATCCCTATGCTTTAAGTTAATTATATACTTCCTGCATTTCTCTTTGACGCAACCTGGTTTTCCAGCTCTCCAGCAGATAAAGAGTATCGTATATACCCAGGAACGATTTTTCAATGACCTCAATGAGTTCTAACAGGTGTTTTCCGGTCTCCGAAGTGATGATAATCGCATATTCCTCGTGCGATTCTTTTTGTAAAAGTCTCGTGAAATGATCATACCTTTCTTTCAACAGCTCAAAATAATGATCCGTTAACTGATGAAGGTTGCGAATGTCCTCACTGCAAATCTGCAGATTGGAATTTGTGAATTCTTTTTCATCCATATACAAATGAAGAAGATGGAATATTTCCTGCTGCATTTTGCGTTGAAAAGTATCTATCATGATAACGAAACCTTTCAGTTCAAAAATCAGCGCAGAGGAATAGGTAAATGTGCCTGTCTCCGGCGTTTTCCTGAGAAGCAGTTTGATGAATTGTTGAACAAAGCCGGCAAGACATTTTATGCGCGGGATTTCCTCCTTTTGCAAGTGACTGGCTAATCGCATCACGATATAGCTATCATTCAACTTTCCCGCGAGGGAAGAGTACAATGCACCCGACTCATTGTACTTCCCCCGGTACTGGCGATACCTTATGTCCCGGTATCGCTGTTCATTTCTAAATTTATACATAAGGCGCTTTTCGCGAAAATGTCTTAAGAAATCTTTGCTTATAATAAGCTTGGGCATTAAAAAAATTTCACTAAAAGTAGTTGGCCTTACCTGTTCAAAATAGAATCCCGGTCACGGGTCGTTCTGATTGTTGTCACACCGGCCATAGTGAATAACTGACAAAACTCAGCTCTTTAACTAAATCGTGTCAGTCGATTTCCACAGGCTTTGTCTTTATTTTCCTTATTGTTCAGGCTTTATGGGAAGGCGGGCATTGAAATCAAAAATTAAACTGGAGAAAATTGTTCCGGCGTGGATGGAAAACCTTCATTCAAGATGATGCCGGAAATCACCAGAGAATAATTATTCGGGATGTAGATCAGCAATAAACCTGAAATAGTAATTCAAATAAAGTCCAGAAAAAAATTATTGGAAAGATGGAATCGATCATAGTAGAAAATATATGCAAAACATTTAAAGTCAAAAAAAACAGGATTGACGCACTCAAATCTATTTCCTTCAAAGTTGAAAAAGGAGAAGTGTTCGGTCTGATCGGGCCCGACGGCTCGGGTAAGACTTCTTTATTCCGGATTTTAACGACACTATTACTTGCCGACAGTGGTCGTGCATCCATTGAAGGTTATGATGTAGTGAAGAATTACAAAAAAATCAGAAAGCTCGTGGGTTATATGCCCGGCAGGTTTTCTCTATACCAGGATCTTTCTGTAGAGGAAAACCTCCAGTTTTTTGCTTCGATTTTTAATACCTCGATCCAGGAGAATTATCATTTGGTAAAAGAAATCTATCAGCAGATAGAACCTTTCAAAACGCGCAGGGCCGGTCAGTTGTCGGGAGGTATGAAACAAAAGCTGGCGTTAAGTTGCGCGTTGATTCATAAGCCTGCTGTTCTTTTTCTGGATGAACCGACCACCGGAGTAGATGCCGTGTCGAGAAAGGAATTCTGGGAGATGCTTCAACGACTCAAAACGGAAGGCATTCCTATTCTCGTCTCCACACCCTATATGGATGAAGCAGCACTTTGTGATCGCGTTGCGCTGATACAGAAAGGCGAAATCTTATCCATCAATAAGCCCGGAGGCATCATTGCCGGATTTAAAAAATCACTTTGGGCCGCAAAAGCAACAGAGATGTATGACCTGATGAACGCGATCAAGAAAGAACCTGATGTGGAAAGTTGTTATCCCTTCGGACAATACCATCATATAACGTTTAAGACTACCGGAACCGAAAAATCCATCCTGCAGCAAATCATCAGCAATGGAAAATATACAGGAGTGGAAATCCATCCCATCCAACCCAATATTGAAGATTGCTTTATGGCTTTAATGAAAGAATAAAATGGAAAAGACCAGTGTCATCACCGCAGAAAAATTAACGAAGAAATTTGGAGCATTCACTGCCGTCGATAGTATTTCATTTGAAGTGAAGAAAGGAGAAATATTCGGGTTCCTCGGCGCCAATGGAGCCGGTAAAACAACTGCCATGCGAATGTTGTGCGGATTATCCATACCCACTTCGGGCCAGGCAACGGTAGCAGGCTTTGATGTATACAAACAGACAGAACAAATAAAAAGAAGAATTGGCTACATGAGTCAGAAATTTTCATTGTACGAGGACCTTACCGTTTATGAAAATATCCAGTTTTACGCTGGCATTTACGGATTAAGTGATGATCGTATAAAGGAAAAATCGTCACAACTCATCAGACAACTCCAGTTGCAGGGACAGGAAAAAAAATTGGTACGTTCGCTGCCATTGGGCTGGAAACAAAAGCTCGCTTTTTCTATTGCAATTATACATGATCCCGCCATTGTTTTTCTGGATGAACCCACCGGCGGCGTTGATCCGATCACGCGACGCGAGTTTTGGACTTTGATCTACGAAGCATCTTCCCGGGGTATAACCGTATTTGTGACGACACATTATATGGATGAAGCGGAATACTGCAACCGTGTTTGTATCATGGTGGATGGAAGGATTGAAGCGCTTGACGTACCGGCAAACCTGATGGTGAATTATGCTGCTCAATCAATGGATGGAGTTTTTCTTAAACTGGCAAGAAAAGCGGTCAGAACTGCAGATTGAAATAAAAAGAAAATAGATATTCAAAATTTATAATCGTCAATGAAACAGTTTTTCATATTTATTAAAAAAGAATGCCTTCATATTTGGAGAGACGGAAGAACGCTGACGATTTTGATTTGTATGCCGATCGTTCAAATCATCCTGTACGGATTTGCATTAACCAATGAAGTAAAAAATTGCAAAATCGCCGTTTTTGATCAGTCCAAGGATATGGCAACAATGGCCATCACGAGTGAAATTGCCGCAAGCCGGTATTTCAGCCTGATGAATAATGTCTATTCTTACCAGGAAATAGAATCATCTTTCCGACAGGGGAAAATCAGGATTGCTGTAGTATTTCCCAATGGATTCCGAAATGATCTTTTGCACACCAATCATGCCCAGATCCAGTTGATTGCCGATGCTTCGGACCCTAATACGGCTAACCTGCTCATCAATTATGCCACGGCAATCATAAACGATTACCAGCAAATGCTGAACAATTCACAACAACTTCCATATACGATTAAGACGCAGGTACGCATGTTGTATAACCCGGAACTAAAGGGAGCATATAATTTTGTTCCCGGTGTTATGGCGCTTGTACTCATGCTGGTTTGCACAATGATGACATCGATTGCCATTGTGCGGGAAAAAGAAATGGGCACTATGGAAGTGATCCTCGTTTCTCCGCTAAAACCATTCCGCATTATTCTTGCCAAAACGATCCCCTACCTGATCGTTTCCATTCTCAATATTGCCAGCATACTTTTTCTGAGCGTATTCGTGCTGGGTGTTCCGATCATGGGCAATTTATTATTGCTGATTGCCGAAAGCATTTTGTTTACGGCCACTTCGCTTTCATTTGGGATTTTAATTTCCAACACGGCAAAAACACAACAGGTTGCGATGTTCACTTCGATGATGAGCTTTTTTTTGCCGACCCTGCTGTTCAGTGGTTTTCTATTCCCGATCGAAAACATGCCGTATCCGCTGCAAATCATATCCAATATTGTTCCATCCAAATGGTATTACATTATCGTAAAAGAGATCATGATAAAAGGCCTTGGATTCGGGGCAGTATGGAAAGAAACGCTGATCCTTGTCATGATGACCCTCGTTTTGCTCGGGATAAGCATTCGCCAATTTAAAATTCGTCTGGAATGAGAACATTAAAATTTTTATTACAAAAAGAATTGCGCCAGATTTCCAGGGATCCTGCCATTTTCAGGATATTGTTCATTATGCCTATGGTTCAATTGCTCATCCTGCCACTCGCTGCAGACTATGAAATCAAAAATATTAACCTTGGCGTGATCGATCTTGATCATTCAGCATATTCCCGTACAATGATAAACAAGATTACTTCGTCAGGATATTTTCAACTGAAAGATTACAGCGCATCATTTCATGATGCACTGCGATCCATTGAATCTGATAAGACAGACCTGGTTCTTGAATTACCCCCCCATTTCGAAAGTACCCTCGTGAAGGAAAACGAAGCCACATTGTTTATTGCTGTCAATGCCATCAATGGCATAAAAGCAGGATTGGGCAGCTCCTATATTCAATCTATCATACAGGATTATAACCAGAATGTCCGAACAGAATGGATACAATTTCCCCGCTTCAATGATATGCCAACCATTGATGTGACCTCTTCAAACTGGTACAACCCCAACATGAATTATCGTGTCTATATGGTGCCAGGTATACTTGTCATGTTATTGACAATGATTGGTTCTTCTTTTGCATCAAACAATATTGTCCGGGAAAAAGAATTGGGAACGATCGAGCAGATAAATGTAAGTCCGATCAAAAAATGGGAATTTATCCTCGGGAAACTGATCCCCTTCTGGATACTGGCTTTGACCGTGTTGACGATTGGCCTTACGATTGCAAGACTGGTTTATGGAATCATTCCCCAGGGCCATTATCTGACTATTTACCTGTTTGCATCTATTTACCTGATGGCCATATTAGGTTTGGGCTTGCTCATGTCTACTTACGCGCAAACCCAGCAGCAATCGATGCTTGTTTCTTTTTTCGTTACTATGATTTTTAACCTGCTCAGCGGATTATATACCCCGATAGAAAGCATGCCATCCTGGGCCCAATGGATTGCCAGGTTCAATCCTGTTTCCTATTTTATCGAAGTCATGCGACTGGTGGTGTTAAAAGGAAGCGGCCTGGCAGATATCAAATATCATATTCTCGCCACGCTTGCATTCGCAGTTTTTTTTAATGGGTGGGCAATCTTTAATTATAAGAAAAGATCGGCCTGAAGCTATTTAGCGGAAAACAGAAATCGCATCGATTTATTTAGATGTTCGGGTTCAAAATCCTCTTCAACTGTTTTTCTTCTTTGATGATTATCTTTTTCCCTCTAATGTCAATAAGGTTCGCGGTTTTTAAATCATCCAGTATGAAAGCTGCGTAATCGTTATCCCTGCCCGGATGCATGGCCGGATTACCCTCAAGAATTTCCCAGAGTTCAGGCTCTCTGTGGCTCTCCTTCATTTCTTTGCTAAAGGATAATAATTTTTCTATAATCCCTTTTCTAAATGAATAATAAGCAAGTGAAATCAACCTTTCTTCCTTGCGAATGTTATCACCTGCCAATAGCTTAATAAACTTTTTTCCTAACGAATGATCGTAATGCATCAACTGAAGAAAGGCATGGGACGAAATCATAATGATCGAACTGTCTTCTTCCGCGATGGCGTTGTCTTTATGCTCAGAGCTTTCCATAATCGCCATATAGCCCAAGAACTCACCATTCCGATGCGTGTTTGTAGTAAACTGACTTCCCTCTTCATTCCAAAGATAAGATCTGATTTTCCCGTCAATGACAAAGTATGCTGCCACAGGTTGATCATGCTGAACAAAAAGCATTTCATTTTTTCTGCAAATCCTTCTGCTTATTTCATCCTTTGATAAGGGTAATCCGTATTGAGTTTTTGCATAATTGATGAACTCGGTTAGCTCCTGTACAGTGCAGGATTGAGCCGTGGATATCTGAGATGCTTTCTGAATTCCTGATTGGACAGCCCTCAATAAATCCGTGTCGGTAAAAGGTTTCACAATATAATTGGTCGCTCCCAGTCCCAACCCTTTTTGGATCTCGGCTTTTTCCGTTCGCGCAGTCAGGAAAATAAAGGGTATGTTCATCGTATCCTTATTTTTACCTAAAAGATATAATGTCGCATATCCATCCAGGTCCGGCATCATGATATCGCAGAAAATAAGATCGGGGTTTTTAGCAAAAGCTATTTCAACTCCGATTCTTCCTGAGCTGGCGGAAAAAACCTGATACCCTTCCAATTCCAAAATTTCCGCAATGTTCTCCCTGATTTCCCTGTTATCCTCTATGATCAGTATTCTTTTCATTTTATCTGTTTAAGCAACAATCAGAGAACCTAAAAATTATAAATTGATGATTAACGGGGAATTTTTTAATTTATTTACTTTTTGGTGTTGTCCCAGGTAGAGAAATATGAGATTTTAACAACAATCGCAATGGCATGCTAAATACTGAAGCAAATTTAAAAAAAATATATAAAACAGAAAAATTACATCGACCGGCTCACCCATCAGTTTAAGTTTTCCAAATCATACATACACAAATCCGGAAAAAAGAGAAAGCATTGGTTTAACAGCAATCAATCCTTTCCATGAATATGCTAAACGGATAACATCCGTTGCTGGCTAAAGTTCTCCACGCAGCAATACTGCTAAAATTCGATACCGATCATTAGAATCAGTTTCCCGTACCAATTCTGGAAATTAGAATTCAGGAAGAAAAATAAAAAAGACCATATCCTGCCCATCCTGACGAGAACAATTAGAATTTACATCTCCACCAATAAGACGAATAGAACCTGAAGCGCATCGGGTAATAATCTTTCCTTTCTGTTAAATCTCCAAACTCAGGATTTTTCCAAGCAGGTTTTACAGTTAAATAATTGCCGTAAAAATTTATAATTTCGGCCCTCCCTCTGATTTTATCGCTAAATTTAGGATGATATCCCGTGTCAATTTATAGTTCGGATAATGAATATTGTCTTATCTAACCAAATCTGAAGAGTGATTCCATCATCAAACAAAAAACTGTCTGCATGAAACGCAAGTTCTACTGCGCTATTCTACTGATCCTGTTGTTTTACCTCAGACAGGAAAAAGTTTTCTCGCAGGCTTCCAATATTAGTTTCCCCAAAGAAATTACTGCTTCTACGGGCGAGATCATTACGATCTATCAGCCACAACCCGAAAGTATTTCAGGAAATGAAATCACAGGCCGCTCAGCTTTGTCTATCCGCAAAACAGCAAAGGATGAACCCGTTTTCGGGGCGATTTTTTATAAAGCAATGGTTTCAACAGACAAAGATACCCGGCTGGCAGATTTACAATCTCTCAAAATCACTAATGCAAAATTTCCGGGGATTGAGGATACGGCAACCGTGAAAAGATTAATCAAAACTATCGAGACTGAAGTTCCCAAATGGAGCATGTGGATCTCTTTGGATGCATTGGTCTCCACCATCGAGAAAGAAAATGCAGAAAAATCGGATGAGTTCAACAATAATCCACCCGTCATTTACTACCGCAACAAACCTACTACAATGGTGTATATTGATGGGGATCCAAAAATTCAGAAAGATAAAGATCTGGATGCTGAACGTGTGGTCAATTCACCCTCACTCATTTTCAAAGATGGAAGTCTGTGGAATCTTTACACAGGCGGAGTATGGTACAAATCGGCTGCGATTACAGAAGGATGGGTAGCCAATACCAGCCTGTCCAAAAAATTGAAATCAGTAGACGAGCAGGTGAAGAAACAGGAGGCGAAGAACAACGAAGGTAAAGCCCCTGCTGAAAAACCAAAAGTGACAGATATTCTCGTTGTAACAAAACCTTCAGAACTATTGCAAACCGATGGCGAACCTAATTATAAGAATGTCCAGGGAACTTCATTGCTGTATGCATCGAACACTACGAATCAGATATTCAAGGATATCAATTCACAAAAAACATATACGCTACTCTCCGGAAGATGGTACAATGCTCCTTCCATCGAAGGACCCTGGGAATATGTTCCATCAGACAAACTTCCCACTGATTTCGCAAAAATCCCGGAAGGTTCCGAAAAGGACGAAGTGCTCGCCAGCGTGGCAGGAACCGATGCTGCAGAAGACGCAAAAATAGATGCGCAGATTCCTCAAACGGCCAAGGTTGACCGAAAAACAGCTACCGTTACAGTGAAGTACGATGGCTCTCCCAAATTCAAAAAAATTGAAGGCACTTCACTCCAGCTCGCAGAAAATGCCAATGTCACTGTGATGAAGGATGCCGACGGAAAATATTTTGCGCTTGACAATGGTGTCTGGTTCACGTCCAAAAGCGCTAATGGTCCCTGGGCTGTTGCAGATGAAAGACCAAAAGAGGTAGATAAGATCCCGCCAAGCAGTTCCGCATACAATACACAATATGTGTATGTCTATGAAAGCACACCGCAATATGTGTATGTCGGATACACACCGGGCTATATGGGCTGTTATATTTACGGACCAACGGTTGTGTATGGAACAGGATTTTATTATCCGCCGTGGTTCGGGGCTGTATATTATCCTCATCCGGTTACCTGGGGATTTGGATTCAGCTACAATCCCTGGATGGGATGGAGCATGAATTTCGGATTCAGTACGGGCTATATGCATATTGGTTTCAGTTTTGGTTTTGGTTATGGAGGATGGTATGGTCCTCCAAGATATTATCCACCGTATCGGCCGCCGTATTATGGAGGTGGGGGTTATTATGGCGGGGGTAATGGTAATACAATAATTAACGGAGGGGGCGGCAATACTATTAATATTGGTGGAGGCGGCGGTAACAACAATGTGGGCAATGGTAATCGGCCAACCCAGCACGACCGGAACAATCTTTACAAGGGTCAAAATGGGGTTTCGACAATGGATGTCAAGCCCGGGCAATCTTTTAATGACAATCGTGGAGGCAACAGAAATCCGGGGAATCCACAGGTCAGCAATGGAGCCGCCAGCAACAGACCGGCCAATGTAAATAACCAGCTTCCAAATAATAACCGCGGAGGGGGACAGGCAAAAGCAAGCACACGTGATGCCAATAATGTATACGCTGACCGAAACGGGAATGTGTATCAAAAAGACAATAACGGAAACTGGAATCAGCGAGACAATAAGAGCAACACCTGGAAGTCTACATCAAAAGATAATCCATCTATGAACAATCTCAACAGGGAAAGCCAGGCGAGAGACAGGGGAAATACACGGACAAACAATTTTAATCAACAAAGGAGCGCACCTCAACGCAGTGCGCCAAGAGGGGGAGGTGGAGGCAGAAGAAGATAAATTATTTGAATCCGAAAAATAAACAAACAAAAACTAAGAAAGCAATTGCAATTTGATTTTTTAGTTTTTAGAAATATTTTAAAAAGCTTCCCCGAAATTGACATAGAATCCACTGATTCCTCCGGGTCCGAAGCCATAGTCGAAACGCAGGTTGGTATTGTGTTTACTATCTACTCTTATTCTTAATCCTCCACCATAAGAGAGTTTAAAACCAGCCAAACCGAGATTACCATAATAGTCGGCTACGCGCCCTGTACCGATCCAACCGGTAACACCAAAAATATTCCAAACGGGCATGCGGTATTCAACCTGCGCATCAACCAACACCTTGTCACGAAAGGCGCCGAGATAATAACCACGCATTTTACTGTCTCCACCCAACATGGAGAGTTCATAAAATGGCACATCGCCTCCTGTATAACTGGTAGTAGCCTGAATCGCGATGATATGTTTCAACCATGGATTAAAATATTTTCGCGCATCAAGAGTAAATTGTGTGTACTCATAGGCACTGCAAAACTTGGGATGCCACCCGAATATGGCAATCACATAAGCTCCTTTAGATGCATTATAACGGTTATCCCTGGTGTCGTAAGCAGCTGCAACCCCGGAGCCCAGTGAAGCTCCCCCTTTGAGACCCGTCACTGAATCTTTTATTAAGAAACTGTTGCTATCCGTCTCAATACCGTAATAGCTGGATATATCTAAAGGAATACCCACATAAAGATTTTTGGCCACCAGGATGAGGCCGGTTGCAGAAAATTTTAGCCTGTCATATTGAATCTGCTCCTCTCCTTCCCTGGTTACATCATTACCGATACCAAAAATATATTCGGGTTGTTTTTTGTAATTAAAATAACTGATGACGACATATTTGTTTTGATGAAAAACCAACTCTGTGGATATCGACGCATTGATACGACCCTTGGAAGAAAAAGTAACGACTTCTGATAGTTTTGAAGCTTTTGAAATGGTATCTGTTTTTGAAATATTGAGTACATTGAACTTTGCCAGACCAAAAATATTTCCTGCATCCGGCGAATAGGAATAGATGGGCACTGGGAGGATTTTAAAAAGTGCTTCCGCTTTTTTGTTGAATTTATCAAAGCCTGAGAGAGAATCCTTTTTAGAGACAGAATCAGTTTGCGAAAGAACAGAGCAGCTATAAAAAAATAAAAGAATAAAGAGTCCGCTCTTTTTTGTCATGCCCTTTTAGTTGATCAGGTCAACAAATATGGTAGATTGATCAAGATATGAAATAATTATAATCTGACCAATATATACTAAATTCCAAAAAAATCTTCTTGTTATTTGTGAATAGTATAAAATAACAGCATTTCATTCTTTTAAAAATCCGTCCTTTTTCATCTGATCAAATAAAATTTTGGCTATTTCTTCAATAGTCTGGTCGAATTTTTCCGGATTAACTGTAGAAGTGGTAGCTGTCCACACCAGCTTATCGGGCATGGTGGAATATACTGTAGTTTCTACTGTATAATATTTGTCTGTCTGATAATAACCCGGACTATAATACATGGGCGATGCATAACTGTAATAGCCAAACGAATAACCGTAATAGGAGGGCTGGACGCTGCCGTATACATAGGAGGTCGTCTTTTCCACATTGACCAGCCGCATGATCATTATGCCACTGAATCCATCACTTCTCAGCTTGGCGACAAATTTTGCACTATCCAGGTCTTTAACGATATTCTGGGTAAGATAAGTGTAAGAAGGCACGCCGTTAGCCCGCATCAGGCTGACCATTTTATCTTCTACCATCCTTCTTGTCGATTCATCTTTCACCATACCTACTACCAACACTTTGACTATACTTCTGTAATCGACCGAAATATTCGGGTCGCGCCAGCTATTTACAATTTTGGTGCTTGGTCCGCAGGAAAAAACAAACGATAGTAAAATAACCGTCAGGAATATTTTTCCGTAATAGTTGTTCTGATATAAAAATAATTTCATGTTAGTTATTGCATGAAAACAAGGCCAAGCTGGAATCCAACGGATTGAAGCCCGTTGATTTTAAACGTGCTCTGCTTGTTAGTGGCATAACTGTACCTTGCACCCACGAGCAATCCTACGTTGGAATTTTCTGAAAATCTGAAAATTGCTCCTACCTCAGGCCTCACCAGGAAGCCCCAGTTATAATCATTGGAATAATAGGTATTGTAATAAATCCGCTGCTCGCTATACATGGCCCCTAAAGCAAGGCCCACGTAAGGTTTAATCATCTTACCTGCCTCAAAATAATGATGTACATTAAGAGCTAACGGCAAGGTATAAATGTAGGTATAAAAATCAGTTGTAATGGCCCCGTTTGGGATCTGGTAGGTCTTTGTTGGATAGTATTCCTTATACCCGGCCCAGTTCACTTCAAAACCTAGCGAAAGATCATGGTTTATCATTTTCCTGTATTCCAGTTTGAACCCATCCCAACTTACTTTATTTGTAAAATTATTATTTATCGGGATGTTGACGTCCCAGGCAAAATCAAACATCTGGCTAAAACCCGACGCATAATGCCCACTTTGGGCGTTTGCAGTAACTGCTAAAGGGATAGCTATAAGAAAGTATATGAATCTGCGAAACATAATAAAAGTTTTTTTGTGATAAGATTATTGTGCCTTGATATAGGGCGATTGCGTGAATCCCTGGTTAATGGCATTCAAAGCAAGCTGCAGATTCGTTGAATTGGAACCGAGCGCCCCGCCGTTCCAGTTGGTCCAGATCACATCCAGCTTGGCTTCATTTGAGGGAATATGTTTCAGATCAACCAGCTCAACGACAACCGAACCCGTTTCATACACATAAGTCGGGTAATATGGAGGATATATAGGATAATATCCGCAATAATACCAATAACATCCTCCCCATCCGGGATAACCCCACCAGCCACCAGGATACCAACCTGAAATAATAGTTACATCTTTGAAAGCGGTAGCGACTATACCAAGATCAGCGGAATGATTATTATTCACTTCTGTATATCCTCTGTTGGTTAAATTGGTTGCTATCGTGTTCAATATTTGGTCACCGTATTGAGGATCAAGTGTAGAATCATTCGAAGTAGCCGAAATCAAACCTACATAAGGAGGCAGCACAAACGTTTTGTAACTGGTAAAATCCGCTGTATTGTCATAGTTGGTCAATACAACAAAATTGGTAGAAAGCTGGCTGGTATCCGGATATTTATAGCAACCAACAAAAAATACAGCCAGCAAAACAAAAAACAATAATCTTTTCATAGTCCTTAATTTAATTTAAACAATAAATGATTTGCCAATATCGCTTTCACCCTCGGTTTTTATTCACCCAAAGTGAGCGAATGTGTTCAAAGATCTCACCGGCGACAGGTTGCTGCACAGCGTAAAGGCTTAAGGCGTAGTGGGCAATGAAGAGTACAATTCTTCCTTAACTGCCGTAGCTATATAATCTTCCACCATATAAAAATTAATAGCGACTACAGGAGAAATATTCTTTCCAATGATGCCGGCGTATTTTTCCCGCAGGCTCGCTTCAGAACGTTGAATCGCTGCACTTTCCTTCCAAAGCTTTTCGGCAGTTGCTTTATCAAGTTTGGTATAGACCTTAGTGTACTGATCGATCAGTTTTACTTTCCTGTCTCCAAGTTTCGAGCGCTCATTTTCATAATTATTATAAATAGGCCAGAATTTTTTTGCGTCCGAATCTGATAATTGCATGAATTGCGCGACTTTAGCTTTTTTCTCCAATTTAAAAGCGCTACGCACAAGTTCTATTTCCGTGTGCTGAGCACGAAGCGTTAGTGCCAATGCTACTATACTTACCGTAGTGATAATCTTTTTCATGTGTTTTGCTTTTAGTTCTTTATAATATTATTGTTTTTCTGAACTCCAAATATTCAGCCTTTAATCAAAGGTCGTTTAAGAGCAATAACGCAGGTTTATTATTTCAAGCGGGTATGGAAGAAAGAAACAAAAATCAGAAGACATAATGATGAGGCTATTGCAATAGGAAGCGACTAACGTACACGCATATCTCATTTCTCATCACCCGCAACTGAATGCATCAGAATGATTTCCCTCCGGCCTTCCTGCATTTTTGCAATAACTTATTCTGGGCAATATTAAATCTATCCGGACAAGAAATGAAGTAAATTAATTAATTAACGGTAAAATGCAGGGTAAAAGAGTCGGAAACTGCCTTAAAATCACAAATTATCATCCGGCTCCAATGAATAATTGACAGTCGAATTTTATGATTTGCTGCTTTGTTTACTCATAAATTTTCAGTAAGTTTCTCACGGTTATTTTCCTGTACACCGGTAAATACTTATTCGTGAAGATTCACCTGACCATATATGTGGTTTTTGTCTTTCTTTTCCTCTCCTGCATGAAAAACAATTCTTCAGTTACACCTGTTCCCGAAAATCCAACAGAAGCATTATTATCAAAATTCAATTGGTATTACGATCAGAACTACGATACCTCCTATTTTTTTATTGATACGACCAAAGCTCCCGGATGGCCGGTGCCACCGATCCTGTCGAGCATGGATCCCAATAATAACCAGGACCCTTGTGTGAGAAATACTTTTTTCAGTTTTCAGCCGAACTATTCATTTGTAGTAAAGGATTGCACGGGCAAGACAAATTTTTCAGGATCATGGACATTAGCTCAAGACAGCACGCTGAAAATTATTCCGATCAGGGGAATGGATTGGCCACCCTTGGTTCCAAATCCCGGTCCTGACACGGTATATTGGACTTTAAAACAGCTTGATTCTTCCACGTTATCGCTGCTGACTTTTGGCAGCGTGGGTTGGGGTAATAATGATTCTGCATTTATTATGCTGCTCCTGTTCAGACACGACTGAATTCTCATAATCTCTTTGAATAGATAATATGAATTATTTTTGATACTTCTGATTGAATTCTTATTGAAGATATATTCCTTGTAATTATGCCCGATATTGATCTTAATGAGATTGTAATAAAAGAAATTGTTCCCGGATATTTTGCAAAATTTATTCATACCGATAAGATGACTCTTGCATACTGGGATGTGAAAGCGGGTCATACACTGCCTGAACATTCGCATATCCATGAACAGGTGTCACAAATTCTCGAAGGAAAATTTAAGCTGGTTGTGGACGGTGTCGTTCATATGCTTGAACCGGGAAAGATTGTGGTCATCCCATCAAATACAAAACATTATGGCGTATCTCTGACCGATTGCAAACTGATTGATGTATTTTCTCCCGTACGTGAAGATTATAGAAACCTGAAATGAATCTGGATCTCACCAATAAAACGGCCCTGGTATGTGGCGCTTCACAAGGACTTGGAGCGGCCACTGTAAAAGAACTCGCTTCTCTCGGAGCAACCGTCTACGCGCTTGCAAGAAACGAGGACAGGCTTAAGGCACTGGTGTCATCTCTGGATGTTTCAAAGCAACAGCAACATGGATATATTTCTGCCGACACCTCCCAACCAGTTGATTTGAAAAATAAAATCAATACCTGTCTTGGAAATGGAATTCTGTTCCAGATACTGGTGAATAATACTGGAGGTCCGCCTTCACTCCCATTGCTTGAAACAAAAGCAGAAGATATGGAATCGGCATTTCGCTCACACCTGAGTTCGGCTCATATTCTTTCACAATTGCTTGTACCGGGAATGAAAAAATCCGGCTACGGGCGAATAATTAATATCGTCTCCACTTCAGTCAAGCAACCGATTCCAAGACTCGGCATTTCAAATACGGTGAGGGCTGCGGTTGCCAACTGGGCAAAAACCTTATCCGAGGAAGTCGGTCGATTTGGAATTACTGTAAATAATATTTTGCCCGGTTATATTAAAACGGACAGATTGAATGAGCTGTTTACAGTCCAGGCAAACGCATCCGGCCAAACCACGAATCAAATTATAGAAAGAAGCCTTTCGGTTATTCCTGCGGGAAGACTGGGTGAACCGCAGGAAATTGCTGCAGCTATTGCCTTCCTTTGTTCCCCTGCTGCAGCCTATATCAATGGCATTAACCTACCCATCGATGGAGGCAGGACATCCGGCCTTTAATGTTTAATTAATTCAAAAAAATTTTCCTCTTTCTGTTTCCTTTCCATCCGGGAAGCCGACAAATAATGTACCGGGAATTTCTAAAAGGAAGCCCGGTATCATTCCGACGACCTGAAATACAAACGCCGTCAGCCCTACTTCCCGAAAAATCTCTTTATAAGAAAATTGACAACAATGAGAAAGGCAAAGCCTGTAGCAAGGGGTAAAATTGTTTTAACGGATTCGAAAGAAACCCTGATCGCATCTTATGTCGACAGAATAAAAGAACTTGAAGTGCAACTAGACCAATTAAACCTATTGGATCATTCTGCTCGCATAAAAGAAGTTTGTATCGAACTGATCGTGACGAGGGAAAATTTAAAGGAAAAAAGTGTCGATGCCTGGAAAGCCTCCCTTGCTGCAGAGTATATTGAAACCCTCCCCTCGATATTAAAATATTAGGACGGCAATCATTCAACCCTTACCACTTACCCCCTAACCCTACTCTAAACCGAAAACATACTGAGGCGTGGAATAATTTATTCCACCATCAGTGTTTGTATGGAATGAGGTAAACTTACCAGCTCCGCAGCCTTTCCTGCTATCCAGAGGCGGTATGAAATTTTATCTCCGCTTTGATTCATCACTACCACAGCGATTTTTCCATCGGTATTTCTAAAAGCTGTTGTAAGCAATTGCCCCCGGCTCGAAGAGCTGCTTATTCTTTTCGCGCCCGGACGTATGAATTTTGAAAAATGGCCGATATAATAAAATGAATTCAGATAAAATAACTCTCCCGTTTTCGTGTCGGCATGAACGGGAGCGAAACAAAAATTGCCCGCATGATTGGGGCCGCCCCGCTCGTCAAGCAAAATATTCCAGTCAGTCCATCCAACGGTTCCATCATTAAAATCATTAATCATAGAGCGGCCATATACCTCACCCCATTTCCAGTTATTGATCTGATTTCTGTCGAACCGCTCGGCACAACCCTCAGTAAAAATGAGTTTAGCATTGGGAAAAGATTCCTGCACCCGTTTCACATTCTCGAATATTTTTCCCCCACCGGTCCAGTCTTCATACCAGTGAAATCCTATTCCCCACACATATTTTGCAGCGGCAGGATCGCTCAGAATGGTGCTGGCCCTTTGATAAATAAGATCGCGGTTATGATCCCATACAATTATTTTTTTATCTCCAAAGCCTGATTTCTGTAAAGTCGGCCCGAGATAATTCTTAATAAAATCTCTTTCCTCTTCCGCGGTATAATTACAGGATTCCCAAGTTTGCCTGGCCATGGGTTCATTCTGAATGCTGAGTCCCCAAACAGGGATGCCTTCTTTCGCATAGGCCCTGATAAACTTCACATAATAATTGGCCCAGCTTTGATAGTAGACAGGAAGCAATTTGCCTCCGTGCAACATGTCATTGTTATCTTTCATCCATGCCGGGGGACTCCAGGGACTGACAAACAAAGTAAGTTTTCCACCTGCTGCTGCAATGGCCTGCCTAATAAAAGAAATGCGGTATAGTTTATCATGTGCAATGGAAAATGTCTTGAGGTCTTTATCATTATTTTTGACATAAGTATAACTATCGCTTGAGAAATCACAGCTATTGATATTTGTTCGCCCCAAAGTATAGCCGATTCCCTTTTGTGGATCATAATAGTTCTGCAGAATTTCCCGCTGTTTTTCCTTAGGTAATTTTGCATAGGTTTCCGCTGAAGCATCGGTGAGAGCCCCACCGATACCTACAAAAGTCTGAAACGTTTTAGTCGGATCAACAAACACGCAGGGCTGCGTTTCCAATGGCTGCCCGAAATCACTGAATTGCAGGTTATCCGTTACCGTTAGCCTGTAATCAGTATTGTCAGCGGTAGTGTATACAATAATTTTTTTAGAGGCATTTCCACTGTTCATGACTGAATTATGGGTCAGCAAATCTCTCCGGGATATTCCTGCAATCAGCACAGGTACGAATATGATCCCGGAAGCAAAAAACAATTTATTCATACAGCATATTTTTGGATGAAAAGAAGAAGATTAAAGATAGGAAATCAGCCGAATCAAATTCTGATTTTCGTGAAACCGGCATCTTCTCATAAAGATGTATCTTTACTTACCGGGGGCAGCGTGCGTGCGCTTCCATTTACTACAAAATTTTCTCCCGATGAACAAAATTGCAAAAA
>DATJWE010000148.1:0-53690 GCA_035501475.1 Puia sp.
CTATCCGTTTTAGCTTCCTCCTTTTGCGACCCATTGCCGCATCCAAGAAAGAACAGGGCTGAGAAAATCAGAAACAATAATTGTTTCATAAACAGTTTGTTTTTAAAAATGAAATAATAAATCTGTCTCAATTGAGCCTTAATAAGGAACGGAGAAAGCGTGCAGATTAAAACTGTGGTTTGCGTAACAGGTAAGGAAGATTCCTAAAGATAACCATTCGGCTGATATTCAGATCTTGTTATTCGAGATATTTAAAGTCTGCGGTAAGCACCCCGTCATGCTGCTCATTAGAAGGATGAAATGCTGAATAATGATAAATCCGGTATCAGAAATATAGAAAGTATTTTTGTAATAAAGTTCGAACTGTGGCTACGGCGATCTACAATTTGGTTGTCAAAAAAATACAAGAGCATTATTTATTTATTTTGCCAGGCACTTACAGCAATTGTATCACCGATTGAAAAGGTCATCAAATCTTCTCCCAATATTATAGGACCTGAATAATTTGCTTTTGTTTGCTTTATCAGTTCCTGTTCATTGCGTCCATAAGGATTTGAAATATGAGAATAGACAGCAAGTTTTGGTTTTACTTCATTAAAAACTTTGCTTGCTAGTTGAGGAGTGGTATGGTGTGCGACTATATCATATTTTGGATCTGCTTTGTTTAAGGTGTCCGGGATTATCACTACTTCATGTATTAATAAATCCGTTCCTCTAGTTCCAAGAAGGCTAAACCTTTATTACTGGTGTACTATCCTGTATACTATCATTACTTGTTTTTGCAACCTGTTGACACCCGGCTTGATTTGCAACAAGGAAAAGAGGGGTTAGAAAAAATATCTTAAGAAGAAGTCTTTTTATGGCGATAATTCTCATATGGCTAAATTAGGAGTTCTTTAGCAGGATTAATGAACTATTAAGAAATAATCGAGGAGGCCGAGCAAATCATTTATCAGAAAGTTCGATCTTCGGCTACCAGAGGCTACGAATTTTAAAAAAATGCAATCATCGTTTTAGATGTAGGTTGCATTTTGTATTTTAGTCCTATCAGGGGTGGATAAGATGAAAGCAATATCCATTCTTTTAATGTTCTTTCCAATTGTTCTTTATTCTCAACGCGCGACCTTCAAAGAAATTAAGTTGTGTCCTCGTGCTGAGCACTATGCAACGAAGGATTCTACTATTAACTATCCAATCGTCATTACTCTCAATTATGATCCCTCCGAATTCAGGACAGGTGTTTAAGATAGGATTTTTCATGTTTGGGGAAGTCTTCAAAACGACGAGTATTTATTTTTTGTATTGTTGGGTGAAGCTGTTCCGGGCCGATTACGGCTTGACCGGGAATTTGCGAACCGAATTATGTTTACATTTAACGCCCCATTCTCTTCACGCATTCGAGTTATGAATAAAGCCGTTATCCGAACTTCGTGGATAGACAACCTTCGATCATTTCTTACTGTACTGGTCGTGGCTCACCATTCCTCTCTGGCATATACCACGTTTGCCAAATTTGATAAATCGAACTACATGCGTTCAACTGCGCCGGTTGTGGACAATTCAAGATGGATAGTGATGGATGTCTTTGAAGGTTTCAACGATATATTCTTTATGTCGCTGATGTTTTTGATCAGCGGCCTATTCTTTTATCGCAGCATCGCGAAAAAGGGGAAAAGGAAATTTTTTTCCGATCGACTCTTGCGGTTGGGCCTGCCTTTCGTCATTGTAGTCACGTTGATTATGCCCTTGGCTTACTACCCTTCATTTTATCTTGCTGAGCAGCGAACGAGTTTTGCCGCGTTTATCCACGATTTCATTTTTCACCAGCACTGGCCTGCAGGACCATGCTGGTTTATTTGGGTCCTACTGGCCTTTAACCTCTTGGCGGCCATCATCCCCCTTCATTACTTTACTTCTGCGCACACAGCACTCATGAAATTGGCGCAAAAGCCTTTTGGATTTCTTTCGCTCTTTTTTGTTCTAGCGGCTCTCGCCTACGCGCCTCTAAGCCTTAAAGTAGGTCAATATACTTGGACCGCAATCGGACCCTTTGCTTTTCAATTAAACCGAATCTTGCTGTATTTTCTTTTCTTCTTATTCGGCTGCTGCATCGGAGCCTCCAACTGGGAAGACCAATTTTTTACAGGCACAAAGATGCTCAATCAGTCCGCCGCACGCTGGGTTGTTCTTTCCGTGGTATGCTTTTTCATTTTTGGGTTTTATGCTGGTTTGTCCCAAGACCTGGTCAAAACCGGCAAGATGCACCGCGAAACCGCAGACTTTATTTTTAGTTTGTTGTTTGTTGGTAGCTGCATCGCCAGCAGTCTGGCTTTTATTGCTGTTTTTCGAAAGCGCATAAATGCATCCGGCAAATGGTGGAAGAGTCTTTCTGCAAATGCTTACGGCATTTACCTCGTTCACTACATTTTCGTGACCTGGATTCAGTTTGCCCTGCTCAGCTTGCCAGTTCCGGTGATCGTAAAATTCGCGCTGGTGTTTTTGGGGGCGCTCCTGCTTAGTTGGCTCATCATTCAGCAGTTTAGGAAGATAGTTTGGGTGAACCGGCTTATCGGATAAGTCACCCGAACAGCAGGATGGAGACTTTGGCTTTGGAAAATGGCTGCCAATTTAGTTGGAAATCTTGCGGAGGTACTTGATCTTCATCGATAAAAGCTTCAAAAAATTGTCAGTGCTTTTGTCAGTAAAATTTCGCCTAATTCGCTAGAACTTTTACCTGTAATGAGTTTCAGCGGGATTTGTGATTACTCCTGTAGGGGACTACGAAAAATAGTAATTTTCTATCCAGACGCTGCTCGACTGCAGCCGCCCTTTTATTGAAATGAAAGAGTCAACAGAACTGTAAAATGTGGATTTTTGTGGAAAAATGATTTCAGGCCGTCTTACTTAAACAATCTTTTATCATGAAAAATTTCCTTTCTTCAGTTATTCTTCTGCTGGGTTTATTTTCCAGCTTGATTTATGCGGATAATCTGTCTGCTCAAACGCCCTCCGGCTACAGTCAGGACGTTGAAGATAAAATCAAACAGGTAGAGGAAAATCTCGGAGGATGGGTAAAGATTGAAGGCCATCCAAATTGGACTTTGCAGGAACGGATGGTGCATTATAAAATCCATGGACTAAGTATTGCTGTTGTGCACAATTATCAAATTGAATGGGCCAGGGCTTATGGGTGGGCTGATAGCGCTGAACAAAGGCCTGTTACCGTTCACACAGTTTTCCAGGCGGCTTCCATCAGTAAATCCCTGAATGCAGTAGGCATTCTCAAGTTGGTGCAGGATAAGAAACTCGACCTGTATGCTGACATCAACAACTATTTAACCAGTTGGGAATTTCCGTACGATTCCTTATCTAAAAATAAAAAAATAACGATCATCAATCTTTTAAGTCACACGGCGGGATTGGGTGTGCATGGCTTTCCAGGTTATACAAAAGGAGATACCATACCGACTGTCGTTGAAGTACTGAATGGGAAGCGACCAGCCAATACTCCGGCTGTACGCTCACAGTTTGAGCCGGGTTTGAAATTTCAATATTCGGGAGGTGGCACTACTATTTCCCAGTTGATCGTGATGGATGTTACCCACCAGCCCTATGATAAATTTATGTGGGAAAATGTTTTGAAACCAATGGGTATGACAGCAAGTTTTTACACACAACCACCGCCGGTCGATAGCCAGTCTTCGTTGGCTACTGCTTACGAGGAAGACGGAAAAGAAGTGAAAGGTAAATATCATATTTATCCCGAGGAGGCTCCTGCGGGACTTTGGACCAATCCGACAGATCTCTGTAAATATATTATAGAAACCCAACTGTCTTACCAGGGCAAATCAGATAAGGTCCTTTCACCGGAATTCACGAGGTTAAGGCTTACCCCTTATGTTGACGCGTCTGCTGCATTGGGGGTTTTTATCGATAAAACGGGAGACGCGAAATATTTTCAACATGACGGCGCTAATGAAGGGTTCAGATGTCAGTATATCGGAAGTTTGGAAGATGGCAATGGAGTTGCTGTAATGGTGAATTCAGATAATGGCGGGATATTGCGGGAAATAATTAACAGTGTCGCTCTTGTTTATGGATGGAAGGATTTTTATAAACCGGTTAACAAGAAAGTAGTGTTGCTTACCATGGAGCAACTAAAAGCATTGGAAGGAAAATACCAGTTTGAATTTCGAAAAGGCGATACTTCTTTTATACAGATCACAGCCAAAAACAATGGCATCGTGCTAAAGCAGTTTTGGGATGGGCAGGAAATATCTTTTCTTGCGGAATCCGACCTGGCATTTTTCAACCAGAATTTTCCCTTCACGTTGAAGTTTACAAAAGAAACGAATGGAACCGTTACCCAGGTGCTTGCATTCGACAGGGATTTGTGGAAAAGGGTTAAAGAATGACAAAGATGTTTATTAGAACGATAAACTGACAAGAATAAATATTTCCTGAATCCGCTGCTAAAAAGTTCGAACCGTGGCTACACAAATCAATCACAATAAAAAATTCAATGCAAATGGTTTGAGCTGCCCTGCGGAAGACTCACACCAGTTTGTATGGGGAAAAAGTTTCCATAACATTTAAGACACTATCTGTTCTACCAGGAAAAGTATGAGATAAACCATTTTTTTCAAAAGAAATACTAGGAGCAAAACCTTAAGTAGAAAACACAGCCTTCTCTCTGTTGAATTTTAATATTATTTTATCGAATGGTCTGTCCTAAATAAATGTTAAGAATAACCGGCATCGACACGCACAACATCTGCTTAACAACAAAAGGCTTGTAAAGCATCTATCTTTCATAAAGAAATTTTATTTCAGTTTTTTTAATTACGCTTACTGTTCACCGTTAATTTCTCCGAACATACAATATAGCTCTGCGGCGAAGGTGATACCACCATCAGAAACCCTTTATTCCTGCCCTTTTTAAAATCTTCGGAAACGCTAACCAAATTATACCCTTATGATTTATCCGTCGAAGGCATGCATGGCCTTGTTCATTGTGATGCCGGTTTTCATTCAACAGGTGCAGGCGCAACGTTCGCTCACGAAAGAAGACAGTGCATGGTTTAGTAACAATATCGAATTCATTCAGCAGGCCCCGGCAGTCCTTTCTTCTTCCATTCAACAAAAAAACTGGAAAGAGCTTAGCAATTTCGCTGCTAACTGGAAGTTGTCAGAAAAACCGAGCGAAGAATTTATTCTCGCTATCCAGTTACTGAACCATATCCGGAACAAACAGTTTTTCGTGATAAAGTTGCCAGCCAATTATATGCAGTTGCTTGAAGCATACGCATACGAAATAGATGCTGCCAATAACAATCCCCACTTTAAATATTATATCAGCTTGAGCAGCGTATTCAGGTACAATGCCACGGCAGAGGCAGAAAAGATTTTTAAGATATTAGGAAACTGGGCACAACAGTTAAAATCATCCAGACAATTGAGTAAGACAGAAATTTTTTTCTGCGACGTGTTTGCAGGTAATATCGCGCGACCAAAGCGTGCGTTGAATGATGATGAAGAATCTTACCCTGACCTCGCTGCATTCGATCATTATGTACAGCAACAGATTTCTCATTGCGACAGCATTGCACTGGGGAATCGCCGTTCCGCTAAATCAGGAACAGCTGCACTGATGCTGGGTTCGTGGATGCCTACCGGCAATGCATCATTATTGGGAAATGCATTTTCGTTTGGCATGTTGATTGGGTACAGGAATAAAAAAAATGAATACGACTTGATCGGCAGTGCTCGTTTTCCACACAGCACCAATCAAACCTATTATGTGGCGAGGAGTGATAGTCTTTTCAGCAGCAACTATTATGATGGTTTTTACGTTGGGTTCGACTATACGCGCTATTTTATTCATAAGCCTAAATATGAGATCGGATTCACCAGCGCTATCGGGTATGATGGTTTTGACTTCACTAGTCAATCCGGCGATTCCCTTGCTGGAAAAAATATCACTCCTGAAGCAATTGGCTCATTTGATTTCAGCAACGGAATCCGAATCAAATATTTCCTGAGACCGGGGTTATATATAGGTATCGCCGCAAAATATCATTTCATCAATTATTGTAACAAAGGTGGTACTGATGTGGGCGGCAATGCTTTCACCATCGAGCTATTACTCGGTTCACACTAAAATGATCAACACTATTCAAGATTTAACACCTGTTATGAAAAAAACAAAAGCCATCAGTCTCATACTCGTTTCCGCAGCGCTGGCATCGTGCCAGAGAGATTTTGTTCCGGTGCGCAACATGAACGAACCCCTCATTGATTCCACACTATTGGACGAACCGGAATATGAAGAAGTGATGTCGCCTTCTCCTTGCACGTCCTGCTGCCAGTTTAATACGCAGAACAATCAGTTGCTGTGGAATTATTCTTTTAACCCCATAGGAAACATCAGCCCCTTCGTGGTGACAAATCATTATTATTATCATTGGAAGATTGGAAATCCTGTGACAGTACGGGGCAGCAAGGCCATTGTTCGCAGCGGATGGGGAACTTCAGCTGTGACCACTTCAGTAGCTTCATAAAAAAAATTATTATGGAACGCATACAGATCCATCCGCGAAATAACTGGCAACATGCAGTCGAGCAATTAGGCTTCGGCTTTCATACCAATAACATTCCTTACTGGGATGAGAGCGCTTATTATTCATTTGACATGGATGAGATTTTGCGAATTGAAGATGCTACTGCTGAGCTTTGGCAAATGTGTTTAGCGGCTGTTCAATATGCCATCGATCATCGTTTGCTCGAACAACAGTTTCATATACCTGCAGAGTTTGTGAGCTATGTGGAAAGAACGTGGAACGAAGATCATCCTTCTATTTATGGCCGCTTTGATCTTTGTTACAAAAATGGTGAAATAAAATTGCTCGAATTCAATGCGGATACGCCCACCAGTTTGTATGAAGCGGGGATCGTGCAATGGTTCTGGCTGCAGGATCTTGATGCATCGAAAGATCAGTTTAACAGCATTCATGAAAAACTGATCGAGTATTGGAGATATACCGGCGCTTATCTTCACCCGGGAACATTGCATTTTAGTTGTGTGAAACAAAGTCTCGAGGACCTTACCAATACTGAATACCTGCGCGACTGTGCCATGCAGGCCGGATTAACAACGAAGCTTGTATACGTAGATGATATCGGTTGGGATGATGCAGAAAAAGTTTTTGTGGACATGGAAGAACTGCCGATACAAAATCTTTTCAAATTGTATCCCTGGGAATGGATGGTGCGTGAAGAATTTGCTAATCATATTGCAGAGCCTGCGCGGCGGCCATTGTTCATTGAACCTGCCTGGAAAATGGTTCTTTCCAATAAAGCAATACTTCCGCTGTTGTGGAAATTATATCCCCGGCATCCTTACTTGTTGCCTGCTTATTTTGAAGATGGCATCCTGGGGAATTATGCAAAGAAACCGATTCTTTCCCGCGAAGGAGCGAATATCACACTCGTTTCAGGTAATGAAACGCTTATTGAAACAGACGGTGAATATGGAGAGGAAGGTTTTATTTACCAGGAGTTGTTTGAGTTGCCTGATTATGAAGGCAATCATCCCGTTATCGGTTCATGGGTGATCGGCCAGCAGCCCGCGGGCATCGGAATACGCGAATCGAAAAGTCCGGTAACAGATAATTTCAGCCGGTTCATTCCACACCTGATTGCCAACAATACATTTGACTAACTATGAACCCATTCAGAAGCAAAGAGATTTACCCACGGGTAGTTTATATCTTCTGTGGATTCTATTCATTTCCTGCAAAAAAAATAATTCAGATTTCAATTCTGTTTCAATTAATTCATTGATTTCATAATAATTTCTGGAACTGCCGGCAAAAATGATTTGCAGAAAATAACTTTCTCACTAAGCTTTTTTGCGAAACCTGCGTTTTCTCCTGATAATATCTGCGTATTAAGCAGCAATCCGTATAGCACTTACTTATTCCTGGTCTATTACTGATTAGTAGCGCAAAAGCCAGGATTCACCAGAAGAATCAATTAGGCTCAGGCGATATCCGGAAATAGTTTTGGCTCAACGATGCACAAAAAATTTATTATCAAGGGAAAAATAGAACGATTCCGGGAAATGCAGAAAAAAGCCAGGATCATTCCCTGACTTTCTCCTCATCAGCTCTCATTTGTAAAGTTTGATGATTCCAAATTTATCGTTTTAATGAAAACTAATCCGGTGGAATGACAAATCATAAAAAGCTAATTTTTAAATCAGGTTGCAAATGTTCGAACTACAGCCACATGGTTTTACAAAATGGATTTTACCCGGTTAACAGCCCGTAAGAAACGCCCACCTTCGCAATTTATTAATGACTCACAAGCACTTTTACTACCTGTTGATCCTCGTGTGTCTTCAGTAGAACGAAATAAACACCCTGGGCCATATTGTCTGTATTTAGCTGATATATATAATTACCCGCTGACTTGTCTGCATTATCAATGACCTTGATACGATGCCCCCTGTCATCAAAAAGGATGAGCATGGCGTGTGTGGAACGCGAAAGGTTGGCATCGATCGTGAGGATTCCATTTACAGGGTTAGGAAAACATTTCAAACTGGTATATACCGGATTGTAGCCCGGACCAGTATATCCTTTTGTTCCCAGCACATATTTCCAAATCCGATCGCCTGTGGCGAACATAACGCTGTCGCTCACTCGAAATACCCGGTTCATAAACGGGCATATTGAAGTCTGCTTCCATGTAATGCCTCCGTCGTCAGATTCGAAAGAATTATTGTCCCCGCCTCCCGTAAAACCTCTCAGTGAATCAATAAACCCAATTCCCTCAATATTATAAAATACATCGTATACAAAATATTTTGTCCAGCTCATGCCTCCATCGGTAGATTTCAAGATGCTCGGTTTATGCTGGCCCAGGTCTTCAATGGATGCGAAATAGATCCGGTCTGTTAAACGTTGTATTTTCCAACAATATTCATCAGGATCTGTATTCTGAAATTTTTTAACCCAGCTCTTTCCCCCGTCGGTAGTATAAAAAATCACTGCTGTGTTCAGCGAATCGGATGTTTTGCCTGTTACAAAGCCCGTATCTTTATTGAGAAAGTACATATCGATCAGCGAAGACGCATATTGGTACATGGGAATGAGCTGCCAGGTATTCCCACCATCGGTTGATTTTATAATATAAGCCGAATCCTTATACCAGTTTCCGCAACCGTAAATGGTATTGGAATCAGCAGCCGAAAGTCCGCAGATCCCATTTCGGGCAAGGGGGTCAAGCGTATTGGTCAGATCAATCCATGTAAAGCCTCCATCCACTGTTTTCAAAAAAACATCTTTGTAAATACCATTCGGATTAAAACCCCCCACAAATCCCTTTTGTGCATTTATAAATTCCACAGAACGGTAATAAATATTTTTGTCCCGAAAAACAGTTGTCCAGGTATTTCCGCTGTCTACACTTTTTATGATCTGCCCGGTTCCGCAAACGGCATACCCTGTTTTACCGTCGATTATAAAAATGTCGTCTATCCGGCTTGCAAAATATGGAGCGGTGCAAACTGTCCATCCGTTCTGCGCCTGCGAACATGCAGAAACATGTATGAATAGTGCAGTAAAAACCAGTTTTATATTCATTTAAGAAGATGTTAATCAATCATTCTCAGAAAATTTCTTCACAATGGGTATGAGTTTTTTAAAGCTTCGGAGAAGTTTGAAAAGGTTGAGAATTTCATAGCAATCTTACAGGATTGCTTTTACTTGTACGCCGGATTTGACTTAGAATATGATCAAAGCTAAAATAAAAATTGTTGATTTGCTTTTGCAAATCAATTTGATTTTCTTTTGAGATCCCTGACTCTCGCCTGTAAGTTACTTTTATTGCAACACGGTCTTCACTTCCTGATGAAGAATGGATTGATAGGTTCCCGGCGTGATTCCTTCCGTTTTCTTAAATACGCGCGTAAAATAATTTACATCACTGAAACCGGAAAGGATACCGACGGTCCGGATATCATTCCTGGGATCTGCAAGCAGTCGCTTCGCTAGTTTTACGCGCTCTGATATGATGTATTCCAGTGGACTGATCCCGCATTGTTCCTTGAACCATTTGAAAAACATATTACGGCTCAGGTAGGTCTTTCGGCTTAATGTATTAACGGAAATTTTTTCTGAAAGATGTTCATGAATATAATTAAGCAGGAAATGTAACCTGGATTGGTTGCTGTTATCTTCATACTCTGTTGCTACCTGCAGCAGGTATTGGCTTTGAATCAGCCTGATCAGCAGTTCTTTCAGATTCAGATCAGCGTAAATATTTTTTGCCTTCTCAGATCCGCTGCAGATGCGGATAATCTTATTGATGAGATCTGATACTTCATTGTCATTCGAAAAATGATATTGGTTGAACCGTAGTTTCCAGTTATTCCTCTCATCACTTGCGCTATTATACGATTGATTCAGATATTGAACCGTGTCCTGGATGTAGCCTTGATCCACTGTAAGGGCGATGCATTGAGTAGGATTGCCGATAGCAGCCTCAGGAAAATCTATCACCATGGTCTGATTTGCAGGAAGGATCACCGTTTCTCCGGGCAAATAGTCAAAGGCAGGCTGGTCCGGCAAATGCATAACTTTCTTGCCACACATCATGCTGGTAATGGCGAGATCATTGAAAGTTAAAGGAATATGGAAAGATTGCTGGTGCGTTTCGTAAATACTCAGTTCGCAATTGTTCAGCGTAAAGACCTGTCTGTTTTCTACCAGTGTTTCCAGGTCTTTGGGGTCCATTAGGTCGAGTTGTTCCAGGAGATGCTTTACCGGCACTTGCGAAGGGTTTATGGAGCAAATTAATCCTTTTTAACAGAGGGACAAAACGCAGGTACAATTGTGCTACAAAAAGATACTTTTTTGAAGTGACAGGGAGGTTTTTTGATTCAATTTGGCAGTATTAATGTGCTAAAAAAAGTGCGTTGATATGACTTCCATGACTGAAGTTACCTAAACCAATATTTTTTCGATTGAAAGCCATTTTCTGATTGGCAGTGGAACAGCAAAGAGGTTTATTCATCATCGCCGACTGAGAATATAATTATATCGCCCGAACACAAACCTGTGTTTCTTCTGATCAGATACCATTTTCCATTAAACAGCAGCGGCTCTGCCGCTGCTTATCCTTTCTTAATAATGCGGATCAGAAAAATTTAAAATTTACGTGGCCCAAAGCTGGTCCTTAAAAATCAGTCAGCAAACTGAATTGAATAAATCATCGGCAAATAATTATTCAGTACTTGCCAGCTATCACCGCGATCAGTGGAGAAAAAAAGATTGCCGGTAGTGCTGCCAAAAGCTACTGCATCGCCGGAGCTTGTGAGAGCATGCCGATAAACAATATCAAAACAATTTTCCTGCGGAAGTCCTTTGCGTAATGCTTTCCAGCTTTTACCCCCATCGTCTGTTCTGCAAACACAAAGAGCTCCCTTGATGGCTGTGCGTGTGGTATCGCTGTTCGCCGGGCAAACCCAGGCCTGATCAGGATTATCTTCTGCCACAGTAATTCCAAAGCCGAATCGCGCCGGACCTTCTGTTTCACTAATATCTTCCCAGGATTTTGCACCATTCGTAGAACGAAAAATTCCACAATGATTCTGCTGCCATAATATGTCAGGATTACTGGGAGCTGCAACGAGTATGTGAGGATCGTGCCCGACTTCCGATTGCGGATCTGGAAGAAATTCTGCGCGGAGTCCTTTGTTCCGGACATTCCATGTTCTTCCTGCATCAGATGTTTCAAAAACACCTGCGCAACTTATCCCGATGAACACATGATCTTCTTCGCGTGGATCAACTACTACAGAATGAATGCCCGGCTGATCGCGTCCTCCGCCAAACCAGTTATTCTTCCGGCTGGGATGATTCCACAAGGATTTTACGAGGTCGAAATTATTACCATCATCTTCACTCACAAATAAACCACCGGGATCTGTACCTACCCACATTCGTGAACGATGAGACTTTCCTCCGTTGGCAATTGCCCATATATAACGGGTTGTGGCCTTCATTCCATCTTTGAGTTCTTCTCCTTCGGGATACGCAGGAGCAGTTACTTCTTCCCAGTTTTTGCCTCTGTCGTTGGAGCGATGCAGTTTAACACCCCAATGTCCATGATCAAGTGCAGCCCACCAGGAACCATTGCGATCATCTGCGTACGCAATGGAAACAGGTACTCCTTCGAAAGAGAGATTTTCCACTTTCCATTTGCCATTTTTAAAACGGCAGGCAAGAAAACCTTTTCTTGTACCCAAAAGCAAGGTTTGTTTCATACGAAAGTTTTTAGGTTAACCTCCTGACAAAGCCTGCATGATATAAATTTCACTTTCCTGGGAAAATGTGTCGCTGAGGCCGGCGCGATCAGTAATCAGATTTCCGTCAATAAAAATATTCACATGCTCCCTTAATTTACCCTGATCGTCGACCAGGTAATTTTGAATCCTGGGGTATCTGCTTTCGATCTCATTCAAAATTTCTTTGAGTGAATTTCCTTTTGCAGGCATATCCTTGATGTCGGGGAAAAATCTTTTGAGCGCGTAAGTGAATCTGACTGTTGCCATCAGGAAAAATTTAGCCTTTTCGAAGACATGGCGAATAGCTTGTCAAGAGATAACTAAGCTACGAAATTATTTGTTTGAGATGAGTGATTGCTGCATTTGTTTAACAGAAGTCTTTGATCATTCATAAGCCTTGCCAATCATCTCCCGATATTTCATATATAGTCTTTGCGATTCTGCCAGACTATTCCCCGTTGGTTGGAGAGGAAAAGTTTTTTGTTGATTTACCCAGTTCCATTCCCATGAACGAATGCTTTTTTCAAAACCATCCAGATCTGGTTTGGTATCAGATCGAAGGGAATTACTCAACATGCTGAAAAATTGCATCCATCGCTGTTTGTAAAAATCATTGAGTAATCCACTCCATTGCCTGTTGGCATATTCGTGCAATGGACTATTCTCATCGCCCCAGAGTGTGATCAGGTCTCGTGCATTTTTTTCATACAGGGCTTTTTCTTCATCAGTGATTCCCCAGCTGCGTGCAGTCGATATCCAGGGGCCAAACAAAAAATCTTTTCGGGTGGCCAGCAATACATCCATATCGCTGATCAGTTCCAGAAATTCATTGCTGTATTTAGCAAATGCTGCGGTATCTTTTGACATGAATGCATTCACCCATTTTTTTTGCAGGGGTGATGCATAGTTAGCAAGCACCTGCCTTGTGATATCCACGAGATCGAAAGCAAAACCATCGCTGTTGATTCCTTTGGATGAAGCATTGATGAAAAGATCCCAGGCCGGTAATAAGTCATGCGCAGCATAATTAAGTTTGGTTCTCGTCCAGACGGTTGCAGAATCAAAAGTGGGCCGGCCGGTGATGATGGATTCAGCGCCATCCCTGATAATTTTTCCGTTGTAGACGGTTTGTCGGAGCATCTGCCAGGCACTAACTAAATTTTCATCATCTGATCCATAACGATCCAGTACATATTTTTTCAGCCATTGGTTGATATCAATAGGTTGGTCTCGCCAGGCATGATCCATCATCAGTTCATAGATCACCGGGTTCTGTTCAATGCCTTCCATTGTGAGTCCAATACCTGCCATGTGACCGGAAGCAGTATCATGCAATGCAAGGGCTGGTCCTTCTGCTACTCCATCCATTCTGCCAAATAAATTGATATTGCCTCCGAAATTGTTTATCATATTCCATATCCAGGGTTTACTATAAAATGCCTGAGTTCTTTTCCATACTGGCTGTATTTCTGCAGCGAGATCAAGCAAAATCATTTTATTGTCAGGAACTGCTTTCAACAGCGCTTCTATTTGTGGGGCTTTCCAGAATTTCCTGTCGCTGTAAAACAACCAGCCCTGCATGACCCAGGTTGCAGCAGTATCTGCTTTATGCATGCCCTCATAAATTCTTCCACTGAGCGCCGATAAAAAGGAAGAATCATCTGAAGGAGGTTCGTTTTCATTGAAGGTGTCAGCCGAATACAAATGATCTGTTCCAAAAAGTTTGGTTTGCTCATCCAGGAATTTTTTGCCGATCTCAGCAAACATCGGATCTTCTGAATCTAAAATATAAGTATCTCCAAAGCCGTTGTGCCAATTGGTTTTTTTCAGTTTTGCCTGGGGAAATTTCTTTTTAAATGCTGCAGGTACATGACCGGTAAAAGCAGGAAGCACAGGATGCATGCCCAATTCACGTTCGCGCTTTAAAATTTTTTGTTGCAGCGTAGCATGACTCTTCATCCAGCTTAATGGCAAAGGGCCACCCCATCCATCCAGGTTGCCCATCCAAAACCAGGCAAAATATGCAGGGCCTGAAAAAAAGTCTTTCAGGTCTTCATCGCCAAAACCCATTTGCCTGTACACCAAGTACCAGGTATATTCTTCGCCTGTGATGGCAAGTGGCATGTTGATGCCATGCAAGGCCATCCAGTCAATTTCTTTTTGCCATCGATCCCAGTCCCACCAGCTCGAGCTATAATTAAAAGTACAATAGTTGAGATAGTAACGATACTGATAAGGAGTGTTTTTATGAATTTTTTGCGGCAGGGCTGGTAATTTTTGGGGAAGCAATAAGTTGATTCCGTTCCACGTAACCTGGCAATGCGCAAATTCAGTCAGGTAATAATACAGGGCAGATGCTATGGCTATTCCGTTATTACCGCGCAGAATGATTTTGTCATGACTGCTTTCGATTTCGAAAACATCTTTTCCATTTTCGGGTTTCAAAGATTGAACGATGAAAGAGGAAGCCTGTTGGGGAATAATTCTTCTGATCAGTTCAACCGAGGCTTTTATATCAGCCTGGGCAAAAATTTTTTGCTGCAGGTTCATTACATAAATAAGCAGCAACAAACAAACCAGATTTCGAACTCCCATAGTTGAGCTATATTCAGGATACCAAAGAAACACAATTTTCCACTAGTTGATAAAGGGATCAGAAAAAATCAGGAGCATGACTTTTACCATGATACTGCCAAAACAGACCTCCGGGGTATCTGAGTACCCCGGAGGTCTGGGTTAAGAATATGCAAGCACCAATTCACTGCCTGGTCAATGTTCCGGTCCAGCGCTGCGAAGAAGCGATCATGGAATTGTAATTTGAGACAGTATTTTCGTAAAAATCCAATTCACAGGTATTTCCTGTAAAAGTGCCCTGGCCTACATCGTATAAATTGAAGTCGGTATTTGAGGCGACAAGAGTTTTAGGTACCTGAAGAATATTTGCAGAAATCATTGCCGAATCTGCTTCGAATACACTGTGGCCGATTATTACTTCACCATCGGCATTTATGGAGAACTGGATCTGGTAATTGTGAAGAATTTGCTGTTGCACTCCATTATTGGAATACTGAATATCCCCTACATAAGTCCCGGAATAATCCGGTGTCGGGACAGAGTTCTTTTTGCACGAAATTACTGACCAGGCTGCAATCAGCATGCATAATAAAAGAATTTTTCTATTGACCGTTGACTTCGACAGCATCCGATGATAAGATTAGCCCCTGTTTATTGTATATAAAAATACTTTAAAAAAGTAGTTTTGTCAATCCATGAATTTCATTGTGAGGATGATCGGTTCTGAGAAAAAATTTATGCCTGAAATCAGGGCAGGAAGCGAGATTATTTTTCAGAATACACAATCAGATTTGAGAAATAAATGGAAAATCAATATTTCCAGGTCAGCACACTGCCTAATTCTGCCCAACCATCCTCAGTAGATTGATACAAAATAATCCCGCCTTCACTGGAAATGCCATTATGTTCATTATTCCATTGAACAATGGCAAACTGTTTTGAATTGTCGAACACAGGCCTTGAATAACTATAAATCCTTCTGTCGGCTGGAGGTACTGAAATAAAGTCATTAATGATTTTCTTATAGGGTTTTATCTGTCGGTTGCCTTGCAGACTAAATTTGCTGATCACGTAATTGATATCAACGGGATCTGTTCTTTTTTTTATCAGGATTATTCTGTCAAGTTCAGCATCTGACCATAATGTAGTATCTGCGTGTTTACTATTCTGAATAATCTGCGCAAACATTACGGTATCTAAAGCCAGTCTCGAATCATCAATGTAATTATTGTAGTACTCCCACATTTTGTTTGTATTGAGTTTGATGATTCCAATCGGCTTAGAGCTGACAAAAAGAGAATTCGACGGGCTCACGGCTGTATCCAGCAGTTTTTTATATGTTTCGGTTTGACCAAATGTTTTTGAAAATAAAAAAGCAGTAAGAAAAATCATACAGTGAAGATGACGCATACCGGATATATTAGATTTTCATCGCTGTAAATTTAAAGTTTAAAATCCGGAATGGAATGTAAGGAGCCTTTTAATAGGGCTTGATCACAGCACAAAGCCTTATTGCATTGATAAAGGACTTTGCACGCAGCATCTAAGTACCTATATTGATATAATCTTCGGTCACTTCTATACTGCCATTAACCACTTTCAGTGTTTTTATATTGGAGTTGGTTTTTATTTTGATAAAATAAATCTGTTCTTCCAGGTTGGTTACTTCTGTAACCACATCTATTTTATAGCTTTCAAATTTTTTCATAATGGCAAGCCGGATATCTGCGTTCAGTAAAGGAGCATTATAATACTTGACGCAATAGTCAAAAGCGCCCTTAGTATCGTAATAAGCTTTTACACGCATTTGTCCATCAAAAAACACGGCTACATAGAAATCATCTGTTCTAAACCAGTTTTCATTTCCGGTATTTGAAAAATTTGCCCTGAAATGCCTGACCGCATTTCTTCTCACTTCATTCATCCTTAATGGAGTAGTAGAGAATTTGGAAGAAGTAAAAAAAGCATTGGGTGTAGAGGATTGCTGACTAAGTGAGTGGGGTGGAAGAAAGAAAAGAGCTGAAAAAAAAGAAAGAATCCATGGTACATAACGGCCATACCCAAACTTGATTGATTTCATATAGCAGAATTAGAATTAATAATTAATGAAAAGTTAACACTAAATTAATAATCAGGCAAAATTAATTTTGTATTTGCGTGCGGAAGAATTTCCTCGCAAAAAATCTAAATCACCAGGCAGGCGAAAGCTGCTGATAAAATCAAAAAGAAAATGAAAAGCGAACCATTTGTCATTGAAAGAACGCTGAATGCTCCCGTTGAAAAAGTTTGGAAGGCCATAACCGATAAAGAACAAATGAAAAAATGGTATTTCGATATTGCAGAATTCAAACCCGAAAAAGGTTTTGAATTTCAATTTGAAGGAGTGAATAAAGGAAGAAGATTCCTGCACCTCTGCCGGATAGAAGAAGTGGTTGTCAGCAGGAAGATCAGTCATACCTGGCGATACGATGGTTATGAAGGCAATTCACTGGTTAGTTTCGAACTATTTCCTGAAGGCAAATACACAAGATTGAAATTAACACACGAAGGGCTGGAAACATTTCCGCAGGACAATCCGGATTTCGCGAGAGAAAACTTTGTTGTTGGATGGACTTATATAATCGGCACCAGCCTGAAAAAATTTGTTGAATCCTAATTCAGTCAATTAACGGGGTTGATCAAAGGAAGCCAAATTTTTATTGTGCACCGATCCCATGTGAACTTAAATCCTGGATTATGGGATTTTCGTCAGATGACTTATGAAAAAAAGCAGAGGTCATCACTCCATTAGCAAAACCGCAGCCGGTTTGAGGATTACTGAATGTCTGACGCAATTCTGCATCCCGAGAGGTAAAGCTGAAAATGATCGTACATCCCAGATCAGCTGCCGGAACATATTTAGCCAGGTTATCGACATATGCCATCGTGTCCATGAAAGATCCTGATTCATATCCGGGATAACCCTTGTTAATATAAAAACTCATGGCCACTTTAGCCCTGCCGAGTAACTTGACTCTTAATTCTCCGGAATGTCCCATGATCCTGTTTTTATCGATGGTCCCTTTTAAAATATATGTCCCGGTGGGATTAATAAATTCCATTGTCCCAGAGAAATAGAATGACTGGCTGATTGAAATGAGGGAAAAAATTAGCAGACTTTTCATAAACTTCATTTTATCAAATGATGAATGAAGTTTTCCCATGTCGTTGACTCAGTAATTGGATAGAGAATACCTGTTTTGTGTTTCCGTTAACAAGTTAAGTTACAAAATAACGAATATATTCGTAGATTAGATTCAACTACTACATAACAATTTCTTTTTTTCGGCGGTTATGGGTACCGAAAGGTCCGGCATTTTGGTTCATTGATGAGCCCGGGAATTCTTTTTCATGTAATAATCATCAAAACTACTAACCATGTTAAGAAATTATTTCAAAATCGCATTCAGGAATTTGTGGAGGCACAGGGTTTTTTCTTCAATCAATATTCTGGGATTGGCAGTAGGCATGTCGACCTGTTTTTTGATTTATCTCTATGTGAGTTTTGAATTAAGTTATGATAAGTTCAACACAAAAGCAGACCACATTTACAGACTTGTCTGTGATGTCAGGACACCTACCGAGACGATCAATACAAGTTCTACTTCAATGCCCATGGCGGTTAATATCAAAAGGGATTTTCCGGAAGTTGAATCTTTTGTTCGTATTGATGGTGCGAGCCTGCTCGTGCGCAAAGGCGATGTAAAATTTCAGGAAGAAAAATCCATGTTTGCCGATTCTTCCCTGTTTGGCATTTTCGATTTTCCCTTTATCTATGGCGATCCTCATACAGCACTCAAAGAGCCTTTCAGTGTTGTGTTGTCACAAACAGCAGCTAAAAAATATTTCGGTTCATCTAACCCCGTCGGACAATCTGTTTTGCTTACCGATGCCGGCTTCAACTGCAAAATCACGGGAGTAATGAAAGATATTCCCGAAAATTCTCAATTCAGGGCCGACATGTTTGTTTCCATGGCTACGTTTTCGGATACTCTTAACCGGCATATCGACGAGGAATGGGGAAGGTTTGGCGCAAATTCTTATCTCCTGTTAAAGCCGGGAACAAATCCCAAACACCTGGAATCAGAATTCCCCGCTTTTCTGGACAAACGCGACGGAGATGAAATGAAGAAATCAAAAATGTCCTTCACATTATTTCTTGAACCACTGAAAGATGTATACCTGAAATCAAGGAGGGGTGGATTCGAAACCGGCAATATCAATAACGTGTATATTTTTTCTGTCATTGCCGTATTTATTTTACTGATTGCCTGTATCAATTTCATTAATCTCACTACAGCAAGATCCGCAGAACGCGCAAAAGAAGTGGGAATAAAAAAAGTAATTGGTGCAGCAAGAACACAGCTTACAAGGCAGTTTCTCGGGGAATCGATAGTTATTTCTTTGCTGGCATTTGTTTTGGCAGTACTGCTCTGTGTTTTATTATTACCACTCTTCAATCATTTATCCGGCAAAATTGTAGGCACTGGCATCTTCAGTCACCCCGGTTATATCGGCATCCTGTTCTTAATCTCTGTTGGAATCGGATTAGTTGCAGGCATTTATCCTGCACTGGTTCTTTCTTCCTATAAACCTATTATTGTTTTGCGGGGACGTTTTGCGACGGGAACAAGAGGACTGATCCTGAGAAAGGGATTAGTGATTACACAGTTCACCATCTCCATCGCACTGATCATCGGAACGATCGTCGTGTATCGTCAGCTGAATTATATGCGCAACCAGGATCTCGGTTTCAGTAAGGAGCAGATGCTTGTGATCGACACGCATGGGGATGATCACGGACTTACTTTTAAAAATGAGATTTCATCTGTCCCAGGTGTTCTCTCAACCGCCTTTTCTTCAAGTGTTCCCGGAGGAGGCAATCCCGGCGCCTATTCGGAAATCGAAAATAAATCGGGCGAAATGCAGGTAGCCAACCTGGATCTGTACTTCGTGGATTTTGATTACATACCGCAATATAAAATGCAGATGGTAGCAGGCCGTGCTTTTTCAAAAGATTTCTTATCTGATACCACCCAGGCGATGATATTAAATGAAAGCGCCTTAAAATTATTCGGATATAGCTCACCGAAAGAAGCAATCGGCCGGAAATTTTCCCAGTGGGGCAGGCAGGGAATGATTATTGGTGTGGTGAAAGACTTCCATTTTCGCTCACTCCGCGAAGAAATCAAGCCCCTGAGTATGCGAATTGAGCCAGGCGGATGCAACCTGGTATCTGCAAATGTATCTACAGCCAACCTGCAAAATACAATTAAACAAATCCAAAGCAAATGGGAGAGAATCATTCCTTATCGTCCTTTTTCCTATTTCTTCCTGGATGAATTCTTCAATAATCAATACAGATCAGAAGATAAATTCGGGAACCTTTTTCTCAACTTCGCCATTCTCGCTATTTTCATTTCCTGCCTTGGATTATTGGGTCTTGCTTCGTACAGCACCATTCAGCGTACAAGGGAAATCGGCATTCGCAAAGTGATGGGGGCCAGTGTATCCAATATCGTAAATCTTTTGTCGAAAGATTTCTTAAAGTTGGTATTGCTTGCCTTCGTTATTGCTACACCGGTTGCCTGGTATGCAATGAATGGCTGGCTGAGAAATTTTGCCTATCGTATCAATATCAACTGGTGGATATTTGCCGGGGCCGGAATTGCTGCCCTGTTGATCGCCCTGATCACCGTTAGTTTCCAGGCAATCAAAGCAGCCATTGCGAACCCGGTAAAAAGCTTGAGAACAGAATAAGATTACCACTAAATAAGCTGCCATTCTCATTAACCCGGTTTTGCGCTCTCTTAATCGGGTTGCATTACATATTTCTTGGGTTTTTCCAATTCTTTTCCAGTCTTTCAATCGTTCCTTTTATTCTTTGGGTTCTTGTTTCCTCACGTTTGGCTGTGACTATCCATTCAATGTATTCTTTTTTGTTGGTGAAAGAAAGTGTGTCAAAAAATGAACTTGCTTTCTTATTTTTTCCCAGGACTTTTTCGAGATCGCCCGGAAGCCGCACCTTTTTTGTGGCAGGATCGACATAATCGAAAATTGGCCTTTGCGTTTGTTGGCGAGTTTTCTTTTTATCTGATGCTGACTTCAGCCGCATACCAAAGGATGACCATGTGTCGTCGAATGAAATCAGGCTGATCCATTGCAATTCGTTATGCTTCATCAGGCTCTCCCAGCCTTTATCCCGCGTAAGATCCGTCTGAATTTTCGATGAGCTTTTCGGGTAATATATCCAGCAAACCAGATCTTCTTTCAAAAGTTTAATCACTCTACCCAGCTGTTTTTCCATTTCCGATTTGTTTATTACAAACCAATGAATCTGGTCGAAGTCTTCGGAAGTTTCAGAAACCCGGGGTTTTTCCGGCCAACTCCTGACCTCCTTGTTGAATTCTGCCGGAGCATTAATGGCTAATAGCTTCATCCCTTTTTTGATACGGAGTTTCTGGGCTAATGTCAATGGCATAACTGTACTTTTAAGAATAAAATTAATATATCTGCAAAAAAAATGACTTATTGAAAATTGCTTTTTACCGGCGCTGTCGTTCAGACAAATTGTTTATCATTTCATCAAGGATTCATTGCATCTTATGTAAATGAATTCCACTTTTGCCTACCTCTTTCTATCTTGACCAATATTGCAGTTTTATGTACAAAATAAACAGCATTCTTATCCTTTTTATACTGACTCAATCGATGCTCAGGGCCAATCATTCCATTGAAAACACATCTGGCATATTAAAAATGAAAATGGGTTTCGCGCAGCCAATGATTCATTATATACTTCATGTGGATGAAAAAGATTTATCAGTTTTTAATGTTACCATGGAGCTGGGGAATATGCCCGGCGAATTTCGGGTAGCCATGTTCGCGCATCCTGAATATGATGATCGCTATTGGAGATATGTTGAAAATTTTTATGGAGAATCACCTTCCGGAAAGGTGTCGGTTATTCGTGAAGACAGCTCCCTATGGCTCATCGTGGCTCCGCATGGGAAAGTCCTCCTGCATTATTCGATTCATCTCCCGGAACAACAGGGACAACGTGCTGCCTGGCGGCCATTTTTGTCTCCCGAAGGTGGGTTGATTGGCGACTATCATGCATTCATGTATGTCGTCAACGCCTCTTCAATTCCATCCTATGTTTCACTCGAAATTCCTTCCGGCTGGCAGGCGATGACCGGGCTTGAGCCCGGCGTTCAGCCATTTACTTTTTATGCCTCTTCATCTTCCATATTGCTTGATGCTCCGATCCTGGTCGGTCATTTTAAAAAATGGAGTATTACTGTTGATGGAATACCTCACTATATTGCTTACTGGTCTTTGCCAGGTGCAAAGAGTTTTGATTCGGCAACCCTGCTGAACAGTATTCAAAAAATTGTTCAACAGTGCTCTCGTTTGTTTGGCGGATTGCCGTATCAGGAATATTATTTTTTATTGCAGGATGGTTCCTATGGTGCGCTGGAACACGGGAATTCAGTAACTATCGGGGCTCCGGCAAAAGAACTGGCAGAAAATATCGACAGCTATCTTCCGGAAATTGCGCATGAATATTTTCATAACTGGAATATCATTCGTATTCGTCCAGCAGAATATGGGGATCTTGTTTACAAGCGAAACCAGTATTCGCGTGGACTCTGGTGGAGCGAAGGGTTGACAATGTTCTATGCAGACCTGATTATGAGGCGTGCACATCTTCCCACTTCCTCTTCTTCACGTGTTGAACATCTGGAAAGATTGATGAGCCGGTATTTTAGCAATTCAGGAAATATGAAGATTTCCCCGGAACTAGTGAGTATGGCTGCTTATGCAAAAGCCGATGCATTGGGTGATTATTCAGCAAGTACCCATCTGCAGGGTGAATTAATCGGAGCGATGCTCGATTTGATGATCCGTGACGCTACCAATGGTAACCACTCTATTGATGATGTAATGCGGGAAATGTTTGTCCGGTTTGGCGACAAGAAAGGTTTTACAGGCGCGGATATTGAAAGGGTTACTGCGAATATATGTCACTGTGAGGAAGTGCATTCTTTTTTTGATGAACATATCCGTGGAAATAAGCCGCCCGATTTCAACAGGTGGCTCGGCCTGATTGGCCTGCGTTACGATTTGTCCTGGAAAGATGCAGTAAACGATAAGGGTGTCCGGGCAGCTGATTTGCGCGTGTACGCGTGGGAAGATGATAAGGATAAGAAAGTGCGTATAGCAATTACGGATCCATTGTCCTGCTGGGGAAGAGCAGGCATCCATACCGGCGACCAAATTTTATCAGTGAACGGAAAACGAGTTGAACACAGCGAAGATTTTTATCAGTCCATCCGTCAATCAGGAATCGGGGATAGTTTATCCCTGGAAATAAAACATTTCGACGAGACAGGCAGCGTGCATGTAGTTGTGGGCGGATATCAGCAGGCAGTTGTTCATATTGAACAAATGGAAAATGTGGATGAAAAGCAACAAAGCTTATTTAGCCAATGGCAACAGGGCAAATAATAATTCCTGGTATCCGGCCGGTTAATGTCAACGAATACTGCTGAATAATCTTTTCCACCTGATGCCATCTCCCCAACTCATCCATATCACGGAAGCTTTACCGACAATGTGATCTTCAGGCACAAAACCCCAAAGTCGGGAGTCCTGCGAATCATGCCGGTTGTCACCCATCATCCAGTAATAATCCATTTTGAAAGTGTAATGATCTGTTAGTTGATCATTGATATAAAAAGAACCGTTTTTTACTTCCAGTTTATTTCCTTCATAAGTCCTGATGATTCTTTCATACAGCGCATAATTTTCACGGGTGAGTTGAATCGTCGCTCCTTTTGCAGGAACCCATATCGGACCAAATTCATCGATTGTCCATTGACTGTGATATGAATCATAAGGAAACACCTGTCCTGCGGAAAAACTTTTATCAATTTCTGGAGTGATTGATTTCGCCAGTTTGTTGTCAAGCATTTTTTGTTTTGCATTTGCAGTAAGCAACATACGGTAATGGTTAGCCGAAATAGCCTGGAATTCTTCCGAATTACTCATATCAACGTCATACTCTTCATTTAATACAGTCTCATCAAGGGGTTGCCCGAATGTCACAATATCATACATCGTTTCGGAATGGAAAGGAAGATTGGTGGGACGACCATTGATATAAACAGTTTGATCTTTTATTTCCAAAAGATCTCCCGGGATGCCGACACAGCGTTTGACATAATTATCCTGCTTATCCACGGGCCTAGTCCTGATCGGGTAATCTTCCGGATCAGAGAATACAATTCTTCTTCCTTCATCCACATTTCCATTGCCCAATCGACGAATCACATCATAATAGAGATCTTTTGAATCAAACTCTTCTTTATCGATCAGCGTATCATTTACAGGCAAATTGAAAGTAACTACGTCATTGCGATGTATCGGGCTGGCAAACCAGCGCGTATATGGAATTTTTATCCATTCCAGGTAGGAAGGATAGCGCGTGAGGGGAAGCTGGTTATGTACGAAGGGCATGGCCAGCGGAGTATTTGGAATACGCGGGCCATAACTCATTTTGTTGACGAAAAGATAATCATGTACCAGCAATGTTTTTTCCATCGAAGGAGTGGGTATGGCATAAGCTTCAAAGACAAAAGTCCTGATGATCGTTGCAGCCACAATCGCAAAGACAGCTGCGTCTATCCATTCACGTGAGGCTGTTTTTTTATGAGTCCTGGCTTTATCTGCGCCCAGGAATGCAACCGTCCGGTTCAATCCTAAATAAATAAAATATACCGGCGATAAGATGGCAGTCAGCGCATGCTGATAGAATTTGTGTTTCCCGAACAATTTTGCGAATCCGATAAAGATCTGGATGGAAACAAACCAACCCACGACCGGAATGAACTGACAGAAGAATAAATACCTGCTCATCCTGCCAAGTGTGATCATTTCCCAGGTATTATTAAAAGGGATCAGTGCCTTCCATCCGGGTACACCTGCTTTGCGGAACATGGTAAAAAGACCGGGAGCTGGCAGCCAGATGATCAGCAATTGAATGATGAAAAGAAGTAAGATTTGCTGGAGTGTCATTAGAATAGCGTTGGAATTCATGAAACTACTATTATTAATGAAGAAAAAAGAAATCAGGAATTGAAAGTTTTGTTAAGCTATTCTATTCGAAATACCGGGTTTAAGAATGCTCTTACCGGTCCGGTAGGCAGTCAGATATGGCAAGAGGCTAAATGATGAAGAAATGGTCCCGAAGGGGCAGCGGGACTTTATTTTTCTGCGTATTGTTAGTATCTTATAAATCCAAATTAACTGATGAAAACGTGGGTATTGATAACATTGTTTTTGAGTGGGTGCATCGTGGCTAATGCCCAGGATAGTTGTTTCCTGTTTCCCGTAAGAATATACAATGTCATTCAAAATCCTTCTTTTGAATTAGATCCGGGTCAATCCTGCACATCCGGTTACATCGATCAGTACGGCCTGACTATTCCTTACTGGACGACGGCAACAAACGAAATGCTGACCGGATATTTGAATGCCTGTTCTGGTTTTAAGGTTCCCGATAGTACCGTAATAAAAGCTTCAAAAACAAACAGGTTTATTTTTCTTTATCCTACTGTACCGCAGCCGATTCCGGATGGCAAGGCTGTTGTGGCCGTAACTGATTTTGGATTTAACGGCCAGCCTTATGCGTATTCAAAACATACGTCCTATGTCAGTACCTGCCTTCCGGAAACCATGACCAAAGATTCGCTTTATCGGCTGGAGTTTTATGTTGGGTTTGGTACCCGCACGGATACGGCTCTTGTTACAGACACCCTGACGCTGATGCCGGAACTTTCTCCCTCACCGGAAAAATTTAGTCTGTTTGGGTTAACTGTTTGCCCTTCCTATCCATTGCCCATTGTCGGCTGTCCCAGGGTCGGAGGCTGGGTCGTACTTGGAAGTTGTAAGGTGAGTGGTGATCTTGGCACATGGGTGAAAACAAAAATCGATTTCAGGTTACCTATCGATGTGCAGGCAATTGCCCTGGGTCCGACCTGTGATACTACTCCTGTTTCTCCACAGGGTATTTATAAATATGCGGACACTCTCGTTCATTCTTCAAATTATTCTTATTTCCTTGACAACCTCCAAATGTATAAGGGATCGGTTCCTTTTCCTTTTATTAAAATCGCTTCGGGTTCATTCTGTAACAAATCCGTTACCCTGCAGGCCGCTCCTTTTTACTATGATTCGGGCGCTGTGAATGTGCAATGGTTTAAAGACGGAAACCTGCTTGTGAATGAACATAATCCCACACTGGTAGTTAATGCGAACAGCTATGGCGAAGGATATTATCGTGTCATGGTATCAAACGACAGTATTTGTCTCGCTTCCGATCTTTTTCCTGTAGAGTGGGAGAATGAGCCGCAGGCTTCGGTGCTGGGTAGTCCGGATACAACAGCCTGCATTGGTGATTCCGTATTGCTGAATGCTTTTACTGATACTTTATCCACTTACACCTGGCAGGATGGATCCACACTTCCTTATTTTTTGGCAGGTGCTAACGGCACTTATTCGGTAACGATAACGAATTCATGCGGAACTACACAGGCCCAAAAGAAAATACAATTTGAAAAATGTAAGAACGAAATCTATGTGCCGAATGCATTCACTCCGAACGGGGATGGGATCAACGATGTGTTCAGGATTCGTTATTCAAATCCACCAGTCAAATTTAAAATGAATATATATAACCGTTATGGACAACTGATATTTTCCTCCTTCAACCCATCGACAGGCTGGGATGGAACAATCAATGGGGTTAAGCAGCCTATCGACACGTATGTCTGGATGATCGAATTCACCGATCAGAAAGGTATTGAACACGAAAGGAGAGGTACGGTTGTATTGATCAAATGATTGCTGCTATTGGTTCATTACAGGAAGCTCAATATGTGTCGGGTATTGGGATGAAAAATAAATCGTCTGTTCCGCTTTAATGAAATCCTCAGCCTTCGCTTCAAAAATATTAGGGACAAATTTCTGCGGGTTGCGGTCAATCACAGGGAACCAGGTGCTTTGAACCTGTATCATGATCCTGTGACCCTTTTTAAAAGTATGGTTGATCTGGTGTAGGCCAAATACAAATTCTTCCGGTTTGTTTGGAGTAAGAGGTTGCGGGTTGGAAAAACTTTTCCTGAATCTTCCACGAAATACTTCCATTGCCACAGCCAGCTGGTAATTGCTCATCAGGAAATTTTTTTGATCCATATCCGGGTACACATCGATCAGTTTTACTACCCAATCCGCGTCAGTACCAGTTGTGCTGGCAAACAGATGTGCTCTGATTTCACCGGTGACGGTGAGATCTTCAGTCAAAGTGTCGGTAGAAAAACTAACAACATCCGGTCTTGTATATACGAAGCGCTGATCTTCCACATGCCATGGCCTCCACCGGCTTCCACGACCATAGGTAGCTTCAATGGGCAGCATTCGATAAGGCACCGGATTATCTGGATCGCTGACATAACTTATTTTACCGGTTGCTGAAACGGGTTTATTAAATGAAGCGCTATGATTTGGACCTGCATATAAATTTTTTGCAACAGCTTCTTTCGGCGGCCACGAGTTGTATGTTTTCCATTGATTGGTTCCTGTCTGAAAGCAATAGGCTTCTGCAAACTGACCATCCCCAATGCCCTTCAACCAGTAATCAAACCATTTCTTCTGCAAATCACGAAACCATTCTCCTGTATTGCTTTCAAAAGAAATTTTTCCAAGGCTATCGCCTTTTTCTCTGCCCCATTGACCATGGTTCCAGGGACCAAGTACAATATGATTGCGATTGAAACTGTCTTTTTTCTCCATGTGCGCATACATAATCTGTGGTCCGTTGATATCTTCCTGGTCATAATATCCTCCCACATGTAACTGGGGAACCTGGGGATAAAGAACATAATTGAGCGGTGAATTTTTTTGCCAGAAACTATCATAATTCGGATGGCTGACAAAATTGTTCCAGGTGGGAATTTTATTGTGGAAATATTTTTCATTCACATTTTTCAGAGAGCCCAGGTCGCGGTACCAGTCGAAAAGATCGAATTGAGGAAAGGGAAAATTGCTGTCAGTTGTTTTATCGTATTCTATTTCATAACTGTATTCCATTCCATAGCTCAGTCGGAAAGCGCCGTTGTGATGGAAGTCATCTCCCAAAAATAAATCACCCATGCAGGCCTGTTCGGAAGATGCTTTCAGTGCAGGATGAGGGTCAACGGATCCGACGAGCGCAAGCCACCCCGGATAAGAGATACCGACAATGCCGGCCTTTCCATTGTTGCCGTCTATATTTTTTACCAGCCAGTCGATCGTGTCCCATGTATCTGTACTCTCATCTACCGCTCCTTTTTTTGTTGCATGAATCAGGGGCTGGTGGATTTGCATTGTTCCTTCACTTTTGTATTTACCACGTATATCCTGCAGGACGATAATATATCCTTCCTTAATCATATTGTAAAAAGGAAAACGCGAAGGAGGAACAAAACTAACATTATCAGGCGGCAGGTAACCGCCTCCTGCGCCATAAGGCGTGCGCTGAATCAGAAAGGGAAACCGGCCATGTGTGCTGACAGGCGCGATGATTATCGTAAACAATTTCACGCCGTCACGCATGGGAATCATGACGCTGGTTTTTTTGTATTGCAGAACACTATCTGTCTGGGCTGAAAGACCGGAAAACAACCCTGCAAAAAAAATGAGCAAAACGAATTTTCTCATAAAGATTTTTTACCGAACATTAAGTACGCAATTTGTAGAATCATTCATACTGCCACCTCCGGCAAATACAACGTGAATAAATAACCGAAACCTATTCGCGAGTCAGTAGCTTGTCTCTCAATGAGGCCACTTCATCCTGTAATTCTTTTACCTTTTGCAACAAATGGCCGATCGCGTCGATCCCCGCCACATTGATATCAAGGTCATAATGCAAGGCAATGAATTTTTCGAGCTCACGCAACTGATCATTAGGAATAAATTTTTTATCCTCGACGGAATTTACTTTGATCAGTCCATATTCATTCAATGAATCGATGAAGGACAGTTCCACATGATAGTATTCACAAAACGCCTCAACTGTAATAAAATCTTCTGATTGCATGGGGCAGTTTTTAAATCACAATTTGGAAAGTTCTGTAAATAATTCTTTTTGCTTTTCCGTAAGGTTAACAGGGATTTTGATAGAATAAGTAATAAACAGATCACCGAATTCATCCGGCTTTTTATAAACGGGATATCCTTTTCCTCTTAATCTTATTTTAGTTCCGTTTTGGGTTTCCGCTTTTACTTTCAGTTTCAGTTTCCCTCCTAAAGTTTCAATGGTGATCTCTCCACCAAGTACGGCAGTATATAAGTCAAGCATAACTGTTGTATACAGATCATTTCCTGACCTCCTGAATACAGGATCTTCCGAAATAACAAATGTAATGTATAGGTCACCGTTAGGTCCGCCATTGACGCCCGGTCCTCCGTATCCCTTTAGTTTGATGACCTGGCCATTCTCAACGCCGGCCGGAATGGTAATTCTGATATTTTTTCCATTGACCGTCAGGGTTTGCTGATGAGTCTTGTAAGCGTCTGCCAGGGAAAGATGCAGTTCTGCCTGGTAATCTTCTCCCCTGAATTTTACATTTCTGCTTCTCCCTCTTGTGCCTGAATCTCCGAACATGGATCTGAAAAAATCTGAAAAATCATCGCTTCCAAATCCTTCTGAAAAGTCGTTCTCCTGCCAGTTTCCGGCATGCGTGGAATAAGCTCCGGATTGTTGCGCTTTCTCAAATTGCCCTGCATGCTTCCAGTTTTCACCATACTGGTCATATTTCTTTCTTTTTTCGGGATCACTCAAGACTTCATTGGCCTCATTGATCTGTTGAAATTTTTTATGCGCTTCTTTGTCGTTCGGATTCAAATCAGGATGAAGTTTTCTTGCCAGCTTGCGATAAGCTTTTTTTATATCTTCCTGCGAAGCATTCTTTTCAATACCCAATACTTTATAATAGTCTATAAATGCCATATTTTATTTCCGGGATGTGATATGAACTGATAAAGAAATAATATTCAATCGCTCCATTTTTTCAACCGGAGGTTAAATTTACTAAATCCAATTTTAAACTATTCGAATGGATTGGGGGAATGGAGAGTCAATTTCAGATTTGTTCACGGTAAGGGGTACTGATTAATAAAATTCGGTAATGTCAGATTTTCGATCGTCCAGGATTATAGCCCCGGATGTAAATCCGGGCTATAATCTTTGGCTTGAGGACAAGCCAGCCCCCTACTAATTCGATAAGTGTCAGCCCATATATAATCCTATATGGTCTCCTTCACCACTTTCCAGATTACTTTGGGTTTTCCCAATGTATAATAGTGAAGTACCGGCACGCCTGCTTTTTTTAATTCCCTGCTTTGTGTTATCAGCCATTCAGTGCCTAACTGTTCCACTTCCTCATCGGTCTTGCATTTCATAATTGCGTCGGAAAGTTCCATCGGCAAATCGACGTGAAACACTTTTGGAAGCAGGCTGAGTTGTTTTTTGCTGGTTACAGGTTTGAGTCCCGGAATAATCGGCACTTCAATGCCGTGTTGCCTGCAGGCTTTTACAAAATCAAAATATTTCTGGTTGTCGAAAAACATCTGTGTGGTAATATATTCGGCCCCTGCATCGACTTTTGCCTTGAGATACATCAGGTCGGTGTCGAGATTGGGTGATTCAAAATGTTTTTCAGGATACCCTGCCACACCAATACAGAAATTTGTTTTTCCCCCGTTTTTGATATCTTCTTCGAGGTAAACGCCATTGTTCAGGTTCACGACCTGCTTGAGCAAATCAAGCGCATATTTGTTACCGTTAGGTTCCGGCTCGAAGGAGGCTTCGTTCTTTGCCGCATCGCCCCGCAATACCAGCACATTATCGATTCCCAGGAAATGCAGATCGATCAGGGCATCCTCCGTTTCACGTTTGCCAAAACCTCCGCAGATCAGGTGTGGCACGGCATCTATTTTGTAGTGATTCATGATGGCCGCACAGATACCAACGGTTCCCGGTCTTTTCCTGACTTCCACTTTTTCAAATGTGCCATCAGTCTTTTTCTTGAACATGGTTTCGCTGCGGTGATAAGTGACATTAATAAATGCCGGATTGAATTCCATCAGCGGATCCAGGTGTTCATAAATGGAATTGATGGTCTTACCTTTCAGGGGAGGTAATATTTCGAAAGAAACCAATGTGTTTTTGGTTTGTTGTATGTGTTCGATAACCTTCATAAATAAAATAATCAATGACTTCTCGCCGATGACTTCATTAATCATAATGCAGACTAAACATATGATTGACGATAGTCATTTTCAGCACTGGCCTGCAAACATAATTCAATAGGAGTAGAACACAAACTGCTGTTAAAGTATTTTTGAGAAGCTCCTGATCGGTTTTCTTCGGTATTTTTGTATAAAATCAGTCGTTTGAGATTAACTATACATACCCGTGATCTTTTAAAATCTTATCACAATCGTATCGTTGTCAATCATGTTTCCGTCAATGTAAAACAGGGTGAAATTGTTGGGTTGCTGGGTCCCAACGGGGCCGGTAAAACGACAACATTTTATATGGTGGTTGGATTGATTAAACCGGATGAAGGAGATGTGTTTTTAGATGAAGTCAATATCACCAAACTGCCCATGTACAAAAGGGCGCAGATGGGTATCGGTTATCTTCCGCAGGAAGCATCGGTATTCCGGAAATTGAGTGTGGAGGATAATATCAAAGCCATTCTTGAAATGACCAACCTCACCAAAAAGGAACAGAAAGAGAAACTGGAATCCCTCCTGGAAGAATTTGGTTTGAATCATGTCCGCCGCAACAATGGTGATTCATTGAGCGGAGGAGAACGAAGGCGGACGGAGATAGCCAGGGCCTTGTCTGTCAATCCCAAATTCATTTTACTGGATGAACCATTTGCAGGAGTTGATCCCATTGCAGTGGAAGACATACAGACGGTTGTGGCGCGGTTAAAATATAAAAATATTGGTATCCTGATTACCGATCACAATGTGAACGAAACCCTGTCCATTTGTGACCGTGCTTATTTGCTTATCGAAGGAAAAATTTTCAAACATGGCACGGCTGAAGAGCTCGCGGCCAATGAGCAGGTGCGGCGTTTATACCTCGGAAGAAACTTTGAATTGAAGAGAAAAGATTATCTGCACGAAGAAGCTAAGAAAGAAGCCACGCTGGAAAATATCATTCTTTCATTCGAAAATGCAATTGATGGTATGGAAAAAATCGAAACTGAAAACGTAGAACGTGAAAGGCTGGCAATGCCTTTAGGACGTGGAGAAACGACCGCTTCTTTTAATACCGCAGAAGAACTCGGTCTTCCAGAATATTCCAGATTTTTACTCGATACAAAAAATGCCCTGATTCAGTACGCTGAAAAAAACAATAAGAAAGAAATCCTGGAACGTGCAAAAGAATTAGGCGCAGAAGACCGGGATTTAAAGTCGGATCTGAATATGCTACTGGTATTACTTAAGGCAGAACAGGGATAATCCTGCTCCTATCAGCTGCCTACAATCATTTGTACATTGCCCTTTTATTCTTACTTTGCTGGTCATGAAGTTGCTCAGTCCTGCCATATCCAGGCTGGCCAGGCTTCGTTCCTGGCAAATCGAGCAATGGATTCAAAATCCAGTTGCTGTACAAAGAGAAGTATTACAGCACCTGGTGACTTCAGCGCAATACACTGAATTTGGACGCAGGTATAATTTCTCCAGGCTTTTTTCCATCAAAGAATTCAAGAAAGCGGTTCCCATTCACGAATACGATGACCTGAAACCCTATATCCAGCGCATCATGGAGGGCGAAGAAAATATTTTATGGAACACCCCGGTGAACTGGTTTGCCAAAAGCAGCGGCACCACCAGTGATAAGAGCAAGTTCATTCCGGTAAGTGAAGAAAGTCTTCAGGACTGTCATTACAAAGGAGCCAAAGATGTACTTACGATGTATTATAATTTCAATCCTGATTCAGACCTGCTGACAGGAAAGGGATTGGTCATCGGCGGAAGTCATACGATCAGCCAGGTCAATGAAGACGTTCAGTACGGGGACCTCAGTGCTGTGCTGTTGCAAAACTCTCCTTTTTGGGGACATTGGATCAGAACGCCCGAGCTTCATATTGCACTGCTCGACGAATGGGAAGACAAAATCGAGAGACTGGCCAGAGGAACCATCAATGAAAATGTCACTTCCATCTCAGGCGTTCCGACATGGACCCTGGTATTGATCAGGCGCATCCTGGAAATAACCGGTAAAAGCACCCTTGCCGAAGTCTGGCCTTCGCTGGAATTATATATCCATGGCGGGGTTTCGTTTACTCCTTACTGTGAGCAATTTCACAACCTGATCGGTAAGGACATCAATTACCTCGAAATGTACAATGCCAGTGAAGGATTTTTTGCTGCACAAGACAGTCCCAAGGATGAAGGCATGCTCCTTTTCCTGGATCACGGAATTTTCATGGAGTTTATGCCGGTTGAAGAATATGGTAAGCCTGATCCTGAAACCATTGGATTGCAGGATGTGGAAACAGGAAAAAACTATGCACTGGTGATTAATACCAATGGTGGTCTTTGGCGATATCTTCTGGGGGATACCATTCAATTCACTTCACTGCATCCCTATCGGATCAAAGTGAGTGGCAGGCTTAAACATTTTATCAATGCATTTGGAGAAGAAGTGATTGTTGACAATTCAGACAAGGCCATTGCTGTGGCCAGTGAGAAAACAGGCGCCATCGTCAATGATTATACGGCGGCGCCGGTTTATTTCAGTGATCATAATAATGGGGCGCATGAGTGGCTCGTTGAATTTGAGCGTGAGCCGGATGATATCGGGCATTTTATTTATGAACTGGATAAAGCCTTGCAGAATATTAACAGCGACTATGAAGCCAAGCGGCATAAGAATATTGCACTTCGGGCGCCTTTGTTGAAAAGCCTTCCAAAAGGATTATTTGCTGAATGGTTAAGAAGCAAGGGCAAACTTGGCGGACAGCATAAAGTCCCCCGCTTGTCAAATGACAGAAAATACATCGATGAAATCAGCCAGATGAGAATGTGATGAATGTGGAAATGCGATAAATGTGTAGATATGGAAATGTGAAAATATTTTTTCAACTTCAATATAGTCCATAAACAAGTGACCGGTTTGTTCCATTATAGCTAAATACATTTACACATTTTCAGATTTCAACAGACTTGCTGTCGCGATGAGGCTGATGAAAGAAGAAGTGTAGAACAGATACAGATAGGGAACATCAATAAAATTATAAAAGATTACGACACTTATTTTTAAAGCCGCCAGGGGTATATTGGCTGCTTTCTTTTTTTTGCCAGGGTGAGAGCAAAACCATACGAAGAGGGAAGGCATAAGAAATGTAAGCAGGATAAGTGTTCTATGTAAGAGAATAATTTTTTCAGAACCGTAGAATTTTGCAAAGCCGGGGCTGAGCCAGAAGACCTGCCGGCTGTCTTTCCATACTATTTTCGCAAAATTGACATAGTACCCCGGTAATTGAGTCAATTGCACAAAAGGCTTCCATCCAAAAGGGAGAATGAACAGTACCAGGAAGCAAAAGATCCCTGTTACAATAAAAACAGCAGCTTTCCTTTTCTGCTTTTGTAACAACAGGTAAAGCAAGAATGCAGGAATCCAGCCTATCAATGCATATCGGCTAAGCATGCAGAGTGAAGTGAGGATGCCAATCGCTACAATATTTCCTGAAAAAAGAGCAAAGACAAGCAGGGTATAATACAATACAACCACTCCTTCCTCACTCAAACTTAAAAATCCATGATCTTCATTTTCAGAAAGCAGCCACCAGAACAAGAGTATGGCAATGAGCATGATTGTAATAGTCTGTCCTGTTTTTTTAAAGTCGAGGATGAACAGAAATAAACCAAAAACAAAAACAAAGCATGCGGCTGTGATCCATCGGGGATCAAAATTGAAAATAACAGAGGGAGCAAAAGGAAGCCACATGGCAGGCAGGTAAACCGGTCTTGTTCCATTCCATATTGACGGGATCGTATCGTATATATGTTTCCAGTGTCCTCCAATAAATCGTTGATTCATCACTTTGATCACAGGGAGCATATCTGCAAAATCTGTATCCAGGGGAATTTGGTCCAGCCAGTATCTTACGATGAGATATACTATTGTAATCATCACGATACATAATATCAACCTAAAATAAGGAACAGGTGAATTAAACCGGATTTTCGGTGAAGGGATTTTTTTTATTTCCGGAAAGAAAATAATCAGCAATGCTATTGTAATACCACTCGCGAAATAGATGAGTGAGAGGATACCGGTGTAAGAAATCAGCTTCAATCCATAGGTACAACATAGCGTTTCAATGGCAAATACCGTTAAAAGCCATGTTTTCAGATATTTTTTTTCAAACATATATTTTACAGTTAAGAGAATAAATAAATATATTTATTTAAAAGCAAACTGATGAGTTTATATATTTGACAATCCTTAATGATTTTTTATGAAACTGCTGGCGGGAAAAAAAGCCATTGTGACCGGAGCTGCGCGGGGAATCGGCGAGGCAATTGCATTGAAACTGGCCGAACATGGCGCAGACATTGCCTTCACTTATCTCAACAGCGAGGAGAAAGCTATGGCTCTGGAAAACAAGCTCAGGGGTTTGGGGGCGAAGGCCAATGCCTATAAGAGTAACGCCGGGGTATATGCGGAATGTGAGCTGCTGGTCAATCAGGTGATTGAAGAATTCGGTACCGTAGATATTTGCGTAAACAATGCAGGAATCTCAAAGGATAATTTATTATTACGCCTGACACCCGATCAATGGGACGAAGTCATGAATACCAATCTGAAAAGCGTATTCAATATGACCAAGCAGGTCATCCGGCCAATGATGAAGGCAAAAAAAGGATCCATTGTTAATATGAGTTCGATTATTGGTCTCCGTGGTAATGCCGGTCAGTCGAGTTATGCAGCATCAAAAGCCGGCATCATTGGATTCACCAAATCCATTGCCCATGAACTGGGAAGCCGCAATATCCGATGTAACGCCATTGCACCGGGTTTTATTGAAACGGACATGACGCATTATCTTCAGGAAGGAAGCAGCGCAGCAAAATCCTTTCTGGAAAAAATTCCCTTGGGACGTTTTGGAAGCGCTGAAGAGATTGCCAATACGACTCTGTTTTTAGCCAGTGACCTGAGTTCGTATATCACAGGCCAGGTGATCAGCGCCTGCGGCGGATTGAATATTTAGAAAAAGAACATATCGTGCTTCAGGGTAAGCAAGATTATCTCCTGCTATGAAACCTTACGAACAGCTTCTCTTAAATAATAAACAATGGGCCGCTGAAATGGTCAGGGATAATCCCGACTATTTTAATGCTCTTTCACATCTACAGACACCAGAGTTTTTATGGATAGGCTGCAGCGACAGCCGGGTGCCTGCCAATGAAATTACAGGAACGCAGCCGGGAGAAATTTTTGTTCATCGTAATATCGCCAACCTGGTTATTCACACAGATGTAAACCTGCTCAGTGTGCTGGAATTTGCAGTTGTTCATCTCAAAGTAAAACATGTTATTATTTGCGGGCATTACGGTTGTGGCGGCATCAAAGCAGCCATGACCAATCATGATTATAAGCAGGTGTTGAATATGTGGTTGAGATATATCAAAGATGTGTATCGTCTTTATCGGGATGAACTGGATGCAATTGATGATATGGATAAGCGTGCCGACCGGCTGACCGAATTAAATGTGAAAGAACAGGTTTTGCATCTCTCTAAAACATCCATTATACAAAGAGCATGGAAACATGAACAAAGGCCAAAGCTGCACGGATGGGTATATGGATTGAAAGATGGGATCATCAAACCTGTTTTTCAAATGGATGCTGGTGCAACCATCGACCCCCTTTATGAATTTGATGATCTCTGAGAAACCCGTTTATTTTTTTCTTGATTTGAATGACTGAATCGCACTTTTCGCGAAATCACTGAGAATAAGCTTCCCACTGATAGCTGCTCTTTCTGAGAGTAATTTATCCCAGTCTTCAGTTCCCTTCCAGAAAATTTTTTTCATTTCTTTCATCGCCTCTGGATTGGAATGAGAAAGGTGGGTCGCCAGCCTTTGTATTGACTCATCCATTCCTTCTATTGTTGGATGAAGCTCGGCATATAATCCTTTTTTCCTGGCCCAGTCGGCGCTTCTCCATAAAGCTGCATCGATAGCCAGTTGGGAAAAAGAAGAAATTCCTATTTTTCTTTCAATAGCAGGCCCCACAACAAAAGGACCGATACCGACTGTCAATTCGCTGAGTTTAATATCGGCGCCTTCCAGTGCGATCACGTAATCTGCTGCTGCGGCTAAACCAACTCCACCACCGACGCATTTTCCCTGGATTCGGGCAATGATAAATTGCGGACATTTACGCATCGCATTGATGACATGTGCAAATCCATTGAAAAATTCCATTCCCTGTTCCTTGGCTGTGATGGAAACGAGTTCGTCGTACAATGCTCCTGCACAAAAAGCTTTGTCGCCTGCCGACCTGAGAATAATTACACGCGTATCATCATCGTTGCCTGCACTATGAATTTCCTTTGCCAGTTCGTTCAATATGTTTGAAGGAAGAGAATTGCTTTGCGGATGGAAGAATTCAATGGATGTAATATGGTTATGGGAATAGGATTTTACATATCCTTCTAAATATTCGCTCATATGTTAGTTTTTACCAGGCTAAAAAGTCAAAGGGTTATTTTGCATAATTATTAAAAAGTCCGGAATTCCAGTTCTTTTTGGTCGTGATTGAAAATTTATTAACAATCTAAACTTGGGGGTCATCGGCAACGTCAAGAGTATTTTTTTCTCACCATCGTGAGAATGGTTGCGATTGCAACGCTTTCACCCGTTTCATCATACACGTCAACATACCATTTCACAATGCCTTTTGGAATATCATTTTCGTCTTTTTTATCCTGGGATGCCTTTTCCTTGCATGTAAGTCTTACGCCGATCGTTGTTCCTGCATACACAGGCTTCAGGAACCTGCATTCTTCGATTCCATAATTAAGCAGGACAGGGCCCTTTGCCGGATCGACAAACAATCCTGCCGCCGCACTCAGGATAAAATATCCATGGGCAACTGGTTTTTCAAACATGGTTCCTTCCAATGAAGTGTGATCCGTATGGGCATAGAAATGGTCCCAGCTTACATTGGCAAAGTTTACGATATCTGCTTCCGTTACCGTCCGTTTATGCGTAATAACGGTATCGCCTATTCGCAATTCTTCAAAATATTTCCTGAACGGATGAACTGTATCTTCCAACTGCCGGGCATGCGGCTGGTAATTATTTGTTATTGCAGTTATGGAAGTCGGAGATCCCTGGATAGCTACCCGTTGCATATAATGTTTGACTCCGCGAATGCCGCCCATCTCTTCCCCTGCTCCTGCTCTTCCTGGCCCTCCATGCACGAGCAAGGGTAGCGGTGATCCATGCCCTGTGCTTTCTTTCGCACATTCCTTATTCAGGATAAGTATCCTGCCATGATGTGTAGCTGCACCAAAGGTGTACTGCCTGGCAATTTTATCATCGGATGTAACGATCGAACTACAGAGAGAGCCCCTTCCTTTTTTTGATAGTTCAATTGCCTCATCCAGGTTTTTATAAGGCATGATTGTACTCACGGGGCCGAAGGCTTCCACGCTGTGCACTTCTTCTGAAGAGAAGGGCTTTTCATTCACCAATAAAACCGGACTCATAAATGCTCCCTTAACCGCGTCGGCATCGATCAGCTCCACGCTGTCCAATGATCCGAAGATAATTTGCGAAGACGCCAGCAATTTTTGAACCTGGCTTTTCACTTCCTTGCGCTGACTTTGTCCAGCCAAAGCACCCATTCTGACTTTTTCATTTTGCGGGTTACCGATGGTTGTTTGAGATAATGCTTTGCCCAGAGCTTTCCACATATCTTCCATTTTGTTTTCAGGAACAAAAATTCTTCTGATCGCAGTGCATTTCTGTCCGGCTTTTACTGTGATTTCTTTCCTGATTTCCCTGATAAAAATATCCCACTCGGGCATATCCGGATTTACATCATTCCCCAATACGATGCAGTTCAAAGAATCAGCCTCCATATTAAAAGGAACATTTTCTTTCAGGATGGAAGGATTTGTCTTCAACAGGTGACCCGTGGATGCAGAGCCTGTAAATGTTACGACATCCTGCGCGGTTACATGATCCAGCAGATCGCCTGCGCTGCCGCATATTAATTGCAGCGCCCCTTCAGGCAAAATTTTTGAAGCATCAATTTCTTTTACAACGGCTTCTGTCAGATAAGATGTAATAGTAGCCGGTTTAACAATCGCAGGTACACCTGCCAGTAAATTAACTGCTATTTTTTCCAACATGCCCCAGACGGGAAAATTAAATGCATTGATATGAACGGCCATACCTTCTTTAGGGACCAGGATATGTTGCCCCATAAAAGTATTGTTCTTCCCCAGGTTAATTCCTTCACCATCTGTGCAGAACATTTCGTCCGGAAATTTTCTCCTTAGCGAGGCATAGGAAAATAAATTGCCAATGCCTCCTTCTATATCTATCCAGCTATCGGCCCTGGTGGCCCCGGTCTGATAGCTTATGGAATAAAATTTTTCAAGATGGTTGCGCAAATGCAGGGCAAGCGCTTTGAGCATATTTCCTCTTTCATGAAAAGTCATTTTTCGCAGGGCGGGATTGCCGGTTTTTCTTCCATAATCTAAAATTGCTTTAAAGTCCAGCCCTTTCGTGCTGGCATGCGAAATTTCATTCCCTGTTACCGCATCAAATAAGGCCTGGCCTTCCCCATCGCCATGAATCCATTTACCTGTTATATAATTTCCCAACTTATTCATATGAATATCCTGATTAATGATTGCCTGGCAGGATCTCCTTTCAGCAAAGCTATGGCATTTGATAATTTGATGATTTGTCCGGATTTGTTTGAAACATATCGTAAGCAATCTGTCCATCGTGCCAGTCTGGCACCTGAACATGTTGGTAAAAGATTTGAGGAATAGTTTATATGAACAATATTTATTCTTTACTGAACGATACACGTCCAGACGATCATGCATTACTTGATATGTATTCGAAAACCATCACGGGGGTAGTGGCTTCGGTTGCAGAAGCGGTTGTGCACGTACAGGTCAAACAGGAAATGATTGACAGAAGAAATAACAGGAAAGAAATCGTTCCTGCTTCCGGCTCGGGATTTATTATTTCATCCGATGGATTTCTTATCACAAATAATCATGTTATTGAAAAAGCAAAAGAAATTAAAATTGGATTAGCTGATGGGAGACTGGTGAATGCAGAATTGAAAGGAACCGATCCTTCGACAGATATTGCAGTTTTAAAAATTTACGAAACAGGATTGAAGCAGATGATTATGGCAGATTCTGATAAACTGATGCCCGGACAGATTGCCATCGCCATCGGGAATCCATTGGGACTGCAACATACCGTCACTGCAGGCGTTGTCAGTGCTTTGGGAAGAACGCTGCGTGCGAACAATGGAAGAATGATTGATGATATCATTCAGACGGATGCCTCACTCAATCCGGGAAATTCAGGAGGCCCGCTGGTCAATTCATTGGGCCATGTCATTGGCGTGAATACGGCTACCATTGCCTCGGCGCAGGGGCTTTGTTTTGCTGTTTCATCTAACCTCGCTGCTTATATTGCAGGTAAACTGATCATGGATGGAAGAGTGAAGAGAGCTTATCTGGGCATAGCCGGACAACTGGTAAATCTTTCCGAACGAATGATCGGTGCAAACAGGCTGGATAAAAAAACCGGAGTATATGTATTTGAAATAGTCGCTGATCAGCCTGTGTATAATAATGAAATCAGGATCGGCGATATCATCGTGGCTTTGCAAAACAAACCAGTCGGAACGGTAGATGATCTTCACCATGAATTGAATGAAAACATGATTGGGAAGGAAGTTCTTTTAACCGTACTAAGGAATGGAAGAAAAACTGATATTAAAGTGATTCCGGGAGAAATGAAATAGAGAGAATTATTCAGCCACTGTATCCTGGCCGGCTACCATCTTTGCATCAATTTCTTTGCAAAGGAGATCGAAGATATCATTGATGCTCCCTTCGCCTTTTACATATTTGACCTTACCATATTTTTTGTAGTGCTCGGCTACGGCAGCTGTTTTTTTCTCATATTCAGCAATGCGGGCAAGAATGACTTCTTCATTCCTGTCATCAATCCGTGACGAAGTAAGTCCGCGTTTCAGCAGGCGGTTCACCAATTCTTTTTCACTGACCTGCAGGGCGAGAACAATGGCGATTTCGGTATTTTTTTGAGAAAGAAGTTTATCAAGCGATTCGGCCTGTGCATTGGTGCGGGGAAATCCATCAAACAAAAAACCGTTGGCTTTGGGGTTATTATCCAGTGCTGAATTGATCATTTCAATAACTATTTCGTCAGGCACTAGCTCTCCGCTAGCCATCAGGTTTTTTACAGCCAGTCCGAGGGGAGTGCCAAGAGAAATTTCACTACGTAGCAAATCGCCTGTACTCAGGTGTTTTAAACCATATTTTGCAATCAGCATTTCCGACTGCGTTCCCTTGCCACTGCCCGGAGGACCAAATAGAATTAAATTAAACATATCGTGTTCTGGCCTTGTAAGTTGACAAATATATATAGACTATTTAAAAAAATTTAACATTTTCAGCATAAAGATCGAAACCCTGCTAAATCAATAAATCCCAAAGGAATGAGGGAAAATCAGTAACTTGGTTTCAGTCTCCTGTTGCAATTGTCTGCCGCCAGACAAACCATCCGAACACCCGCTACGTACATTTGTTATTATACTTTCAGTCATGCGCAAAATAATAAGAAATTACTTCATCATTGTGCTGGCACTCAGTTTTCAGCACTGTACTTATTCCCAATCTTCGACCAAAATGAAATTAAGCGATATGGATACAACTAAAAAACAACAAAATCCTGTTTATTCGCACACTGACTCATCTAAAGTGAATCTGAGTGATGCGGAATGGAAGAAGATATTGCCGAAGGATATCTACAACATTGCGAGAGAAAAAGGAACAGAACGTCCATGGAGCAGTCCGCTTGAGAATCTCAAGGATGTGGGGACTTATTACTGTGCAGTCTGCGGTAATCCTTTGTTCAGGAGTGATACAAAATTTGAAAGTGGATGCGGATGGCCGAGTTTCTATGAACCCATCAGCAAACAAAGCATTATCTATTTAGAAGATCATTCATATGGCATGGATAGAACAGAAGTTGAATGTGGAAGATGTCATTCACATCTGGGACATGTGTTCAATGATGGTCCTCCGCCTACAGGCCTGCGTTATTGCATCAACGGAGTGGTATTGGATTTTGAGAAGGCAAAGGATGCGGAAAAAAAATATAACGAATCGAAAAAGGATCACTCATAAACATAGAATAGCCGACTCCCGTTTTCTTTGCGCCTTCGCGCCTCCGCATGAGATATTTCTTGCAAAGGTGCGAAGGCGCAAAGTATTTTTAAGATCATTTTGATAAAAAATTATTTTCCTGCAGGTTTTAAGGAAACAGCATTGATTTTTAGAAAGAACACGCCATGCGGAGGCAGGGCTACAGGGATTGAATTCTTGTGAATACCAAGGTCCTGCTGTCTCCAGAGGTCTCTTACCCTGACGTTAGAGGATAATCCAATGGCCGAAAAACTCAGCTCCTGTTTGTTGGTGCTGTCATTAAGATTGAAGACAGCAACCGCTTTGGATCCGTCTTCCAGTTCTTTGGTCCATACCTGAAGTTGATTCTTATCAAAAATTTTTTTTGCTGGTTTGGCCAGTGCGTCCTGGTCAACAGCAATTACCTCGTCATTTGTCAGCAGGTTAATCGTGAAATCATCCAGCTGGTTCATGTCACATCCGATCAATAGTGGAGCAGATAAAAGGCACCAGAGACTGATATGCGTATATTGCTCATCGGGAGTCAGCCTGGTATCATGCAGGCTGGGGCCCCAGCCCACTTTGCCAACAACGAGCATGTCAGGATCGTTGAAATGACCGTTCTGCGTGTAAGGCGCACAGATATCCTGCCTGAACCCGATACCTGAAAGGCTGCTCCAGGTGTCTGTGATATCACCGGTAGTGCGCCAACTGTTACCCCCCACTTCTGCGCCCCATTTCCACACATCACCCATTCCATACTGGCAAAGGCTGAACACAATATCCCTCTTGTTTGCTTTGAGCGCAAGATTCATCATGTGATAAGGTTTTTGATAATCGTCAAGCGAAGGTTTTTGTGGCGCAATCTGTCCATATGAACACCAGTCATATTTAAGATAATCGATTCCCCATTTTGCATATGTCTTTGCATCCTGGTCTTCGTGCTGGTAACTCCCCGCATAACCACCACAGGTCTGGGGTCCGGGAGAAGAATAGATTCCTATTTTCAAGCCCAGTCCGTGCACATAATCACAAAGCGCTTTCATGTCGGGGAATTTTTTATTCGGGATGATTTCTCCGGACTCATCGCGCTTGTCTTCCCATCCATCGTCAATGTTGATATAGGTCCACCCATGATCAGCGAGTTTATCAACCATCGCTTTTGCAGAGGCTTTCACTTTTTCGTCGCTGACACTAAGCCCCCAGCAGTTCCAACTGTTCCAGCCCAGTGCAGGCGTGAGACAAATTTTATCTCCACAGACGATGGTAAAATTTTTCGTAGCTGATCCAAGTTTATTTTTGGCGATCAGTTTGACTTTAAAATCTCCTTTTGACGTGAGCATGCCCGTTATGATGCCTGTTTCTTTGTTCAGCTGCAGGCCTGCAGGAAGGCCCAGGATATCATAGGACATCGGTTTTTGTCCTGTAGCCGGAATTTTGTATTGAAAAGGAGAGCCGGCCCTGACTCCAAAAATATTCGGACCGTTGATTTTTGGATTGGCAGCCGATGCAGGAGTCAGGATATAGGGAATTTCTTCCTTCGCTACGATTTCTTTTTTGCTCCTGTCCTCTTCAAAAACATAGGTTACCTGGAAAGATTTATTTGCCGGGAGTGATGTTTTATAAGTGTATTCAAATGGCCGGTTTTTTGCAAAATCAGTTCCGATTGTTTGTTTGAAAACTACCTGCCCTGTAATTGGATCAGTAATGGAGATCCTTAATTTTCCGGTGAAATCATATTTGTCACTGGTTGACTGAAGTATAATTTTTTTTGAGATTTTTTTATCGGCTCCCAGTTGAAAACCGTTGTCGCTTGTATTGATGACCACATAATCTGTCACATCCATCACACTGATTCCGTATTTCCCTTCATACATTCCTCCGTCTCCGCCATGATCGTACACACGCACAGCGATCACATTTTCCTTATCCCAATGAATGCGCCAGTCATTCAGCGGCAGAGCATAAGACCTGACGGCGTCATAGGGTCCCTGCCTGATATCAAAACTTTTTCCCGCATTTCTTCCGATCAATGCCCCGTTGAGATACACTTCATCACCATCGTCAATTTTTCCAAGATCGAATCTTAATTTTTCTTTCAGGAAAGATTTTTCTTTTATCGAAGAAGGAATCATCACATGCAGCCGGTACCAGGCAAAGCCGTCATATCCGGCAAATCCCTGTTCTTCCCAGGGTTTGCCGACTTCAATAGAAACCCAGTCGCTATCCTTAAATGTAGGAGATGACCATTCGGGATGATCTCCTTCCCTGAACTTCCAACCCTTCGTAATGGAGATATCCTGGGCTAAGGAAGAAACGGTTAAGCATACAAGCAGGCAGACAGTTAAAATACGCATCGGAAGAAATTTATTGGACTGGCAAATTACAAAACAGGATTGATTATTTATTTTTGCGCGCTGGCGACTGCCTCCTTAGCTCAGTTGGTCAGAGCGGCTGATTCGTAATCAGCAGGTCGCGGGTTCAACTCCCGTGGGAGGCTCAGAAAATCAGAAAAAAGGAATAACCAAAAAGATTATTAGCCTCTTTTATTCGTTTATTTAGAATAAAGCCTCATTTTTTTCATGCATATTCCATTTGTTGATCTGAAAGCACAATACCTGAGTATTCAAAAAGACATTGACTGTGCCATTAAAAAGGTCATAGAAGAAACGGCCTTTGTCGGTGGTCATTTTGTACAGGAATTTGAAGCCAGCTTCGCTTCGATGTATGGCGTCAGGAATATGATCAGTTGCGCAAACGGAACTGATTCCTTATACATCCTGATGAAAATGCTGGGCATTGGCCCGGGTGATGAGGTCATTACGGCTGCCAACAGCTGGATTTCCAGTTCCGAAACCATTACGCAGACAGGAGCCTGTGTCGTATTTACGGATGTGCATCCACGTTATTACAGTCTGGATGAATCCCGGCTGGAGACCAGGATCACTTCCAAAACAAAAGCCGTGATTGCCGTGCATTTGCAGGGGCAGATGTGTGCGATCGATACGATCAAATCCATTTGTGATAAGCATGGCATTTACCTGATTGAAGACTGCGCACAGTCTCATTTCTCAGAATACAAAGGAAAAAAAGCCGGGCAGTTTGGCATTGCCGGTTCATTCAGCTTTTATCCGGGTAAGAATCTCGGGGCATATGGGGATGCAGGAGGCATCATCACTAACGATGATGCTCTCGCAGAAAAATGCAGGATGTTTGCCCAGCACGGGGCGTTGAAAAAACATCAACACAAAATTGAAGGCATTAACAGCAGGTTAGACAGTATGCAGGCTGCAATTCTCAGTGCAAAACTTCCGCATCTTGCTGAATGGACGGAAAAAAGAATTCGTAATGCAGCGTGGTATAATCAGTATCTTTCAAATATCCCCGGGATCATTTTACCAGCGCTCCGGCCGGAAAGCAGGCATACTTATCACCTTTATATCATCCGTTCTAAAAAAAGAAAAGAGCTGACAGAATATCTGAAGCAAAATAATATCGAGACATCCATTCATTATCCCACTGCGTTGCCGAATCTGCCTGCTTATAGTTACCTGGGTCACCAGCCATCTGATTTTCCGGTCGCTACCATGTTGCAGGATGAAATCATTTCACTGCCCATGTATGCTGAGTTGACAGAAGAGCAGATTAAATATGTAAGTGATGTGATCAGATCGTTTTATAAAAACAGCATATCATAAACCGGCAACGGTTTTGACCGACTGATTTCCCCATTTCATTCGACCTAAATAATGTCTCTGCTACTTGCATAATCGCATTCTATAGACTATTTTAGCGATTGAATATCCTGGGACGCACGAATAGTCTACTGCTTTCGTTTACAATATGTTCTCACGGATCTTTGCATCTTTTAAAATCCGTTCCCCCAAAAACCAGGCAGCTTAAAACAATCTTATCAACAATGGAAAAATTTACCAAGCTTTCTATTCTGATACCCGTTTACAATGAAGAGAAAACCATCCATCTTATTCTTGACCGCATTGCCGAAGTAAAGCTCATCAACAATATTCAGAAAGAGATTATCATGGTCAATGACTGCTCCACTGATAAAACAGAGGAGGCCCTGATGCGATATATCAATGATCATCCGGAAGCAGGCATTCGTTATTACCGTCATGAAAAAAATATGGGGAAGGGCGCTGCTATCCATACAGCCATCCCACGGGCCACCGGCGAGTACACTATCATCCAGGATGCAGACCTTGAATACGATCCCGAAGAATACAATCTGCTGATTAAGCCCGTGGTTCGCGGAGATGCCGACGTCGTATATGGATCAAGATTTCTTGGAGGGAATGCACATCGTATACTTTTTTTCTGGCATTCCATCGGAAACAAGTTCCTGACCTTCCTGACCAATATGTTCACCAACCTGAACCTTACGGATGTGCATACCTGTTATAAACTGATTAAAACATCCACGTTGCAGGCCATTCCGCTCAAAGAAAAACGTTTTGCCATCGACCCTGAACTCACGGCAAAAATTTCGAGGATTCCCAATATCCGGATTTATGAAGTGGGGATTTCTTATTATGGCAGAACCTATGCCGAAGGAAAAAAGATCAACTGGAAAGACGGATTCAGTGCCTTGTACAGCATCCTCAAATACAACCTGTTTTCGAAATGACACAACCGAACCTGCCTATTGAGACTGCAGATCCGGCGGGACAGGAAACCCTGGAAATATTTGCAGAAACAGATCATTTCAACAGGTGGATGTTTGAAAATCTTTCTCCTTATTGCCGGGACAATATCCTCGAAACAGGGAGTGGAATCGGCAATATTTCTGCTCTTCTTCTTGAACAATTCAATATTGTTTGCCTGAGTGATCTTCGCAGTGCCTACTGTCAATTGCTCCGGGAGCGTTTTTCAGAGAACAACAAACTGAAGAATGTTTTTGTGCTTGACCTGGGAGAGCAGCAAATAGAAAAGAAGTATCCGGAATATATGGGCGCGTTCGACACAGTCCTTTCTTCAAACGTGGTTGAACATGTGGCTGATGAATATATGGCTTTTCAGAATTGTCGTAAATTGTTAAAAGCAGGAGGCAGGCTGGTCATATTGGTTCCTGCTTATAATTGGTTGTTTAACTCGTTTGACAGCGAGCTCGGACATTATCGCAGGTACACCAGAAAAAGTTTAAAAAAATTATTTACACAGCATGGATTTGAGGTGGTTCATGCGCAATATTTTAATGCAGTTGGCATACTGGGCTGGTGGTTTTCAGGATCTGTGATGCGAAAAAAAATTCTTCCTAAAAATCAGTTGACCCTATACAATAAACTCATCCCTTTCATCAGGCTGATGGATAAGCTGCTGCTTAACCAGGCGGGGTTATCGGTCATTGTTGCCGGTGAAAAAAAATAAAAATATTCAACATGCAACCACAAAACCCTTTATTACCCGGCTCCAGGTATTCCAATTTTTACAAACTGGTTTTTTTTGCGCTTGTTGCCGTTTACCTGGCAGATTGCTTCACTCCCCTGCGCCTCCATGTGGATTCTCTCCGCTATTACGCGATCATGGAATGCATCAGGTATGGTTGTCCGGCCGATTCCAGCGCCGCTACTGATTACTTTCCCTACGGTTATACAGCACTGTTACTGTTGTTTTTGAAGCTTGGTATCCTGAAGTCTTTTGCGATTGTTTTTATCAATGACATTTATCTATTTGGCGGATTGTTTTTCCTCTACCAGGTTTTCAGGAAAACCATCTCTCCTTTTTTATATTTTGTTATCGTATTGTTGAATTGGATCTTTGTAAAATTCGTCGCCCACCCGCTTTCGGAAATGCAGTATATCTTTTTTTCCTTAGGAAGCATTTTCTTTTTCTATCAATTCATTCTTAGAAAAAAAATCCAGTGGCTCGCATTATCTCTAGTGTTCGGATGGGTGGCTTTCCTGACGAGAACGGTTGGCATCACGCTGATCGGCGCCATTGCGGTAGGATTGATTTGGGAATTCAGAGTACAACAACTCGCTTTTTTGCGTAACAATAAACTGCTTGTGGGAGGAATATTGGCCATATTGATAGCAGCGTTGATCATATTTTCAAAACCTTTGGGGATTAATCACTATGGGAACGTTTTGTCAGAACATTTTAAAGAAGCTCCTTTTTTCAAAAGAATCGGATGGAGATTTAAAGAGTGGGGAGAGATTTTTGTCAATACACCTTCCAATAAATTTATTGATTATGTAGCCAAAGCCGGCGAATTTGCATTCATCACCTTAGGACTAATTATTTTTTGCTGGTTTATATACAGGCTCTATTTTTCTAAAAACACTATCCCGTTTTTCATTAAAGCGTATTTCCTGTTTTATTGTTTAATCATGTTCAACTGGCCTTTTAATGATCCGCGATTCTGGGCTCCGGTCATGCCTGTTATGGCTGCCATTGTTTTGCAATTGTATGCAGATGAAAAAAATAAAATCAGCAGGCTGTTTTTCTCAGGATTATTTATTGTGTACATGTTCCTTGGCAGTTTTGCCGCCGGCTATATGGTCTATACTTCGTTTAATAAAAAAGTTTTTGCCCGTACCCAGGCAAAAGGGGTTTTCCGGACTGAATATGAAATCCATTTCTTCGGCAAACCTTTGAACGATACGGCCACACAAACAGATCCCTTTGTCATTCATGTGCTGCAGAAGTATGACCGATGAATAATACTCACGATCCTTTTCTGTTTTAATCGAGAAATAAAAAACCGGCGCTGTTGGGCGCCGGCTTCTTTTATGAAAGTGAATTTAGTTGGAAACTATTTTATTTGTGTATCCCGCCAGCAGCTTTTGCAGATCGGCATAACTCATGCCCTGCAGTTGTTTCAATGTCATTCCCTTTGCAGGGCCCGAAACCACATTACCTGCCTGTTGAGATCCCGGAACAATAACATACCTGTACATTATTCCTGTTAAATCAACAGAAGAATAAAGAAAAACCTGTCCAACAGAATATGTTTCGCTGACAACCAGTCCTACTGATGAAGTAGTAAACACCTGGTCGTTGCCACTATTGTCGGGAATATCAAAATAACTTATGATGAGTCCGCTATCAAGTATTCCCTGTGTTATTGAAGAAGCACTGATTGTTTCTTCATATCCTGAATCGGTGCTATTATATGGAGTGTTGAGAGTTATCCAGGTAGAATAAAGTACACTATCCGGACCTGCTGGCCCCTGCGGGCCCTGTGGCCCGGTACTGCCTTTCGAACAACTTAACGCCACTACAACAACTGCTGAAAACAAAATAGAAATCAGTTTAAGATTTTTCATGATTAATTAATTTAATTTAAAACATTAGTGCTTCGGAAATGGCCGATAGCGCAATTTAATCTCTAAAAAAATTTTACTGGTGTAATTTAAGGCAATTATAGAAAATAGAACCGGCTTATAAATAAATACGACCGGTTTTTTTTCAGGTTGCTTGGAATTTACGGATTAAAATATTGCAATATATTTTACAGGCATGATAACAATACCTGATCCGTAACATGCACTATCCCGTTATATGCTATGGTATTGGGTATCCCTCAAAGTAGCACATCCGCAGTCCGGAACGAATTGTACTGAATATTTATTGTCTTAGCCTGAATTTATTTTAACGGGCGATTGTCTTTCCATTGCCATAAATGAAGACAGGCATAGGTTCTGTAGGGGCTCCATTTCTGTGAGATTCTCAATAGATCTTCTCTGAATTTCTTTTTATCCGAATTATCAAGCTTATATATTTTTTTCATTGCATTTTGAATCCCGAGATCATCTATTGCAAAAACGTCTTCTCTTCCGAGTGTAAACATGAGTAACATTTCCACCGTCCATCTTCCCACTCCTTTGATTTGTGTAAGGTATTCGATCACCTCGTCATTGGTCATCTTGTTCAGTTTCTGATATTCTATTCCGGAATCAATGCTAAATCTAGCCACATTACGGACATAATTCGCCTTGGCATTGGAAAGACCGATTGATCTCAGTGTTTCAAAAGGAGTATCCAGGATTTGCATCGGAGTGGGTTCTCCGCCATACAAATTCAGGAATCTTTTATGAATCACGTCGGCCACTTTTGTTGAGAGCTGCTGGCTCATGATGGAACCGCACAAATGAATGTAAATCTTTTTCCGCCTGACCAGTTTTTTCAATTGCTTCTGGTCAATTATTTTTTTTAGTTTTTTATCTTTTGAAAGATGTATAAAATAGTCCATATGAATCGGTCTGTCTGCAAAGCAACGAAATGAATTGATATTATTTTTACCATTCACCCATATTATGAATTCATCAGCCTGTTGCTAATTTTGTGTAGCCATGGACAGAAAAATTATTCTTACCGGGGATGGCTCTCATACAGTCTATGTCCCTGCTCTGGAAGCCACATATCATTCCCGATACGGAGCTATCACTGAATCGAAGCATGTATTTATTGAGAGAGGCCTGATGTGTGTGCTTGAAAAACATGAGCAGCTTTCAGTGTTTGAAATGGGCTTTGGAACCGGGCTGAATGCACTGCTGACTATGATTGAATCAGAAAAAAAGGAAAGAAAGATCCGTTATCACGCAATCGAAAAATTTCCTTTGAAAAAATCATATGTTGAAGAAATAAATTATTGTCAACAGTTGGCCCGACCCGGGCTTCAGGTACTTTTCCGGGAATTGCACAATTGTGCATGGGAAAAAGATATTTTTCTACTCCCTTCTTTTATCATCCATAAAATACATGCTGATATCAATTCATATACTCCGGATGATCGGTTTCATCTCATTTACTATGATGCTTTTGCGCCCGATGCGCAGCCTGAATTGTGGACAGAGTCCTTGTTCAGAAAATTATTTACCGCTCTTCTTCCGGGAGGTATGCTCCTGACTTATTGTTCAAAGGGAGATGTCAGAAGAGCCATGCTGGCAGCGGGTTTCAGCGTGGAAAAATTACCCGGACCTCCTCATAAGCGGGAAATAATCAGGGCTGTTAAAATCAATGGGTAATAAGCGATAGACAATTTGCAACTGTTTATTGACTACTGTTCAGTTTTAAAGAAAATATTCAATAAACAACACTCAACGCTCGATGTTCATTTATTTTTAATTGCTTCGCAGAGGCCCCACAGAACATTGCTTATTGATTGTTGAATGTTGAGTGTTAATCGTTAATTGTCTATTGCCAATTGTCCATTGACTCTCTATGGTAGTAGTAACTGATCAATCACGAAAACAACACCATTGTGTGCCATTATATTTACAGCGATGGTATTCGCAGGATAAGTATTTTGTTTTCCCAATACCTGTGGAGTAGTGCTGGTAACAGTAAATAGCACCGTACTGTCATTTAAAGTAGGCACTGTGGTGCTGCCGTTTATATCTGAAGTAAACATGCGATTGGGAATGATATGATACAAAACAATGTTTGCGATTGAATCGGGATTGGCATTATTGATACTGTCAGTCGTAGCATACCCCGCATTACGGAATGCATTATTACCGGGAGCAAGCAAAGTATAAGGCCCTCCGGTTGACAGCATACTATCGATCAGTAAACTTCCCTGACTTGCTCTTGTAATGGCTGCTACAAGAAAACTGAAAGAAGTATCGGCCTGGATGGTTTGAAGGATAGAACCTGTGGCAGGAATCAAAACCTGGGGCATGGCATCGATGGCACCATTGCTTGCGATAATGTCAGCGGCAGCAACAGGAATGCCATTGACAAAGACTCCGGTTGAATTGACCGTAACAAAAACTGAATCTCCATTGGCGGTTACAAGCTTGCCATTTGGTCCAGGGGGAAACCTTGAAGATAACAGACCAGCTGCAATAGTGTGGTATAGTAATATTTGTCTGACTGCTGAATCGGAGTAGCTGTTGAGGATAGAATCTGTGATTCCTGAGCCGGTGAAGGCATTGTCGACAGGGACAAAAACCGTAAAGGGTCCGGGGCTATTAAAGACGGAATCCAGCCCCGTTCTTTTCATAAGACTTACAAATACGGTGGTATTGGTGGCGTTTTCCAGCACACTTGTGATCGTACTGCTGCCGGGCGTAATACCTGATGATATATTGGTTGGATTACAGCCCGGGATTGTAAAACAAAGAATTACTAAACTAATCAGGAGACCCGCAATGTTGCTTGAAAATTTAAGTTTCATAAAGAGAATTGATTTGAATTTTTTTTACCATGACTTCCCGGTATGAACCGGTAATTTGAAATTATGTCGGAGTTTTAAAATGAGGTTAACCAACGGTTGGAGTCGAAACGGGGATCGTAGTATCATAACTGATAACCAGTATGATTTAGTATATACAATACGAAAAGAATAAGGTAAAGGTCAGGTTTGAAATAAAAAATATTCGGCTATTAGAGGGATTCATTCAAAACTAAAGCTTACCCGTCCATCTTTTTCGTCTTTCAACAAAATCCCAATCTGTTGTAATTCGTTTCTGATCTTATCGGAAGTGGCGTAATCTTTCTTTTTTCTCGCCTCTTTTCTGATCTCGATCAGCAGTTCCATCACCCCAGTCAGCATTTGCTGATCTGCTTCCGTTTCTTCTTTCAATCCCAAAATATTTTCCAGGTAGTTTTTAAATTGATTTTTTGCATAGCTAAGCGTTTCTGCAGAGAGGCTGAATTTTTCAAGGGCCCCGCTTTTAAAAGAATTGATACTGTTTACGAGGGAAAACATATTCGCAAGCACTTTGGCTGTATTAAAATCATCATTCATGAATTCGTCAAATTGCCTGCAATAGGTGGAAAAATGATCTTCAAGTTCCGGGCTTATTTCCTTGTTGGGATCAGGGTTCAGTTTCATCAGTTCTTTATAAGCTTCCCATAGTCTGTTCAATCCTTTTTCTGCTGCCTTCAGCGCTTCATTGCTGAAATCAAGAGTGCTGCGGTAATGCGTTTGCAAAATAAAGAACCGGATGGTCATCGGTGAATAAGCCTGTTCAAGCAAAGGATGATCACCGGTAAACAATTCTGTCAAACGGATTACATTATTGTAACTTTTTCCCATTTTTTTCCCGTTGATGGTAATCATATTATTATGCAACCAGTAACGGGCGGGTATATGATTATTGCAGATGGTACTTTGGGCAATTTCACTTTCATGATGAGGAAAGAGCAGATCCATCCCCCCCCCGTGGATATCAAATTCCTTACCCAGGTATTTTGTGCTC
>DATJWE010000149.1:0-27114 GCA_035501475.1 Puia sp.
ATGTATCCCATCAAAAAAGTAAACCTGAGTGATATGCGGCTGCGTAATTTCAAATGGCTGGATGACAGGAGACCTAAAACAAAGTTTGAATTATTCGAGTAATACCGGCTGATTACCAGAACCCCGTAAACGAACCGCTGCTTTGCATAAATATTTAGCCTAGTTATATTTTCAGCTTTTAAACTTCCAACCTTAACGAAGTTCTAACAGTATAGCTTTCAATATATCCGATGTTCTTTTCGTTCACCCGGGATAAATATTTCGACTATGCGAAAACTTCAGCTGATCCTTGTTTTGACCCTACTCACGGCCTTGTTTAATCGCTTATCTGCCCAGGACTATAAATTCGCTTTAGGGTTGAGACTCAGCACACCATCACCTACCATTGCCAACTCCGTTTCTGTTAAATATTTTTTGAATGACAGATCTGCCATCGAAGGACTGGTTTCTTTTTATCCGAGATTCGGAATCGGGGGATTGTTCGAACAGCATCAACTCATCGGGGGAACGCCGAACCTGAATTGGTTTTATGGCGGAGGCGCTTATTTCGGCGTAGAAGACAATTTGGTACATACAGGACCAATGGGAGTTGTAGGAATAGATTACAAATTCGACAAAGCGCCCATCAACCTCTCATTAGACTGGAAACCAGAACTGGACCTTGCCCCCGCGATTGATTTTATTCCTGATGCATTGGCGATTTCTGTTCGGTTCACGTTGAAATAATCAGCAGTGCTTGTGCCTGTTTTTTTCTTCCGTAAGCCATTGATTAAATAGGTGGTTCCTGGCAATATGAGGCGGAATGGATTTGCCCAAAAAATATTTTTCCAGCAGCTTCAATAATTTTTTTCTTGAATAAATAATCCATATTGCAACGCCAGTTACAATCAAGGCAATGGATCCATAAAAAGTCTGCACCAATAGAAGTACAACAGCCACCTCACCAGAATCATCAACTACCCCATTCGATGGCCCATTTGATGGACTACTTGAAATAACCAGTCCGGCTATCACCAAAGAAACAATACCAAGGATGAATCCTGCAATCGCCAATTTTTTTGCGTTATTCCTCTTATGGAAATAATAGTCGATCAATGCTCTTGAACTATCATCTCTTCCATATGACTCTAAAAATTGCTCCCTGTTTAATTTATAATCTTTGACTCCGGTCCCGATAGGATCTCTGGCATTATCTGATATAATATCCGTAGCAAATGACGATTGAACGAACAAAAGGAGTACAAATGATAAATGAAGGTGTTTTACGCGGAAAGTCGGGTAAATATTTCTGATATTCGTGTCTTGCGCGCTAACAAGCGTGGAGCATTCGTTAGGCATGGCCGAGAGTTTAGGTGAATTTCATACAGTTTTTAATTAGGGAAAACCTAATTAACAGTTATTTAGGATGCACTGTTTTTTTATCGCCCGATAAAAATTTCCTGTCTTATGTTGTGTGATGAAAGAAGAAATAAGAGATAAGGATGGCCGTTATGACGCCTGCAAGATCGGCCAGCAACGCTGCCGGAACAGCATACCTGGTTTTCCTGATTCCAACTGAACCGAAATAAAGGGCAACTATATAAAATGTAGTATCAGAAGAGCCCTGCATCACGCCTGATAACAGTGCAGGAAATGAGTCAGCCCCATAATGATTCATGGTGTCGATCATCATCGCGCGGGAAGCGCTGCCACTCAGGGGCCTCATCAATGCAGTAGGCAAAGCCTTTACAAATTCAGTATCCATTCCCAGGTGACTGAATATCCAGTCAAATCCCTGGATGATATAATCGAATACGCCGCATGTCCTCAGCACGCTGATGGCGACCAGCATACCTACCAGAAAGGGGATGATCTTTACTGCCACGTCAAATCCTCCTTTTGCTCCTTCGATGAATGCATCGTATACATTTACTTTTTTGATCAGGCCTCCGGTAATGAATACAATGAATAATAAAAGAATGAGTCCGTTACTGACCAGTTTGGAAAAGACATCGATCTGGCCCGGATGTTTTCTCAAAAAATAAACCAATAAGGCAATCACGATGCTGATGCCTCCGATCCAGGAAATGATCACCCGATTAAAAAGATTAATTTTTTGCCTGATGGCAACAGCAATCAGTCCGGTAATTGTCGCTACGAATGTTGCAATCATGCAGGGAATGAAAATCAATGTAGGGTCGTTTGATTTCATGATCGCGCGCTGAGCTATAACCGAAATCGGGATCAGCGTCAGTCCGGAGGCATGCAATACCATAAACATGATCTGAGCATTGGAAGCCGTATCTTTATCGGGGTTCAGTTCCTGCAAGCTTTGCATGGTTTTTAATCCGAACGGAGTCGCTGCATTGTCAAGATTCAAAAGATTTGCGGAAAAATTCATCATCATATTTCCGATGGCCGGATGATCTTTGGGCACTTCAGGAAAAAGTTTATTGAAAAAAGGGCCGACGATCTTTGCAAGAAACCTGACCGCTCCTGCTTTCTCCCCAATATTCATAAATCCCAGGAAAAGAGATAAAACACCGATCAACCCAATGGATATCTGCACGCCCGAACCCGCTGCATCAAACACACCGTCAATAATGGTCTTGAAGATTTGAGTATCTCCAAATACGACCAGTTTGATAAAGGCAACGATAAAAGCAATGAGGAAAAAAGCGATCCAGATGAAATTAAGGGCCATGGCAGTTGATTATGACCTGAAAATAAGCCAAAAAAATTATAAAATTTTTAGTCTCGTGGATCATTGATGAAATTCAGCTACATGCAAGATCATTTCAAAAAAAGAAGATCGATATTTCATTATAGTTTTTCGGAGAAAATTGTAAAAAAAATGACAACTTTGCGGCCTGAATTAAATCGGAGTCGACCACTCTGTGGTTGAAGTCGACCACCTGGAAACAGCAGTCGACGACCTGAAGCAAAGAGTCGACCATTCTGTGGTTGAAGTCGACCACCTGGAAACAGTAGTCGACGACCTGAAGCAAAGAGTCGACCACTCTGTAGCTGAAGTCGACCACCTGAAAACACCAGTCGACGACTTCTAAATCGAGTGGTTGACCTGGTATTAAGATGGTGATTATAATCAATTCAAATTCTCTAAAACAAATCGTTATTATGTCTTTACAGGCTGGTATTGTGGGATTGCCGAATGTTGGAAAATCAACATTGTTCAACGCGGTTAGCAGCAGCGCCAAAGCCCAGGCAAGTAACTATCGCTTCTGCACCATTGAACCCAATATAGGACTGGTAGATGTTCCGGATGACAGGCTTTATAAACTGGCTGCTCTCGTTCATCCCAACCGCATTGTTCCGACACAAATAGAAATCGTTGACATCGCCGGGCTCGTGAAAGGAGCCAGCAAGGGAGAGGGACTGGGAAATAAATTTTTAGCCAATATCCGCGAAGTGGATGCCATCGTTCATGTGGTTCGCTGTTTTGAAGACGATAATATTTTGCGGGACGAAGGGCCCATTAATCCGCTCAGTGACAAAGAAATTATTGATACGGAATTGCAGTTGAAGGATCTCGAAAGCGTTGAAAAAAAATTGCAGAGAACGGAAAAACTGATCAAAACAGGCGATCCAAAAACAAAAACAGAATTTGAAATTTTAAAGCGATGCAGGGATCATCTTGAAAAAGGAAAGAACATACGTGAACTACAGCTAACCAAAGAAGAAAAAACAGCGGTAGCTGATTTATTTCTTCTCACTGATAAACCCGTATTATACGTCGCGAACGTAGATGAAGCGTCTATGCATACCGGTAATACATTTTCAAAAGCACTGCAACATGCTGTGGCTGGCGAGCGGGCAGAAGTCATAATTATGAACAATTCAATTGAACAACAGATCGCAGAGATGGAAGATCCGGACGACAGGATGATGTTTATGGAGGAATATCAAATGAAAGAGCCTGCTTTGAATAAACTGATTCGTGCAGCATATAAACTATTACAACTGGAAACTTATTTTACCGCCGGCGAGCAGGAAGTTCGTGCATGGACCATTCATCAGGGATGGAAAGCCCCCCAGGCAGCCAGCGTGATCCATACCGATTTTGAAAAAGGGTTTATCAAAGCCGAGGTGATTGCTTATGATGATTTCATAAAATACGGATCAGAAGCAGCCTGCCGTGATGCTGGCAAATTGCGTATAGAAGGAAAAGAGTACATCGTGAAAGATGGCGATGTCATGCATTTCAGGTTTAACGTTTAACGATGACGGATAACCGACAATTGATAAAGCCGGAATAAATAAGCTTCATGTGCATGTATTCCGGCTTCTGATTTTTCTGACTTCAGGAATTATTAAAAGACATTATAGGCCAGGCTTACATAATAAAGTCCACCGATAGCCGGATTACCAAATGCAGTTTTGTAATACGTGTTCAATAAATTGGTAGCTCCGATTTTAATCAACGAACGAATGGCGGGGAATTTATAACTTACCTGAGCATCAAGTGTACTGATTGCGCTCACATCGCCCTGTTTGAAATCGCTTTCCGTAAAGTAAGTATCCTGCCACCTGTAAACCACATTAAATCCAAAACGTTTCTGGGGACCGAAACCTGTGTTCATCAAAGACAGATTACATCTGTATTTTGGAGTATTAAAATAAGTCACGAAACTTGGATCAGGATTATCTATATTGTCTGATGAGAAATTAAATCCAACCTGGAAATTTTTCTGCAAAATATAATCAATACTCAATCCAAATCCGTACGTATGCACCTGGTTAGCACTATTAAGTGATACAGAATATCCCTGATAAGCACCTGAATCATTCGGAATGGGTTGCAAAACGCTGACACGGCCAATGAAATCTTTATATTGAGAATAATATCCGTAGATATCAACCAGGATCCGACGGTTGAACAGAGCTTTGTATCCCAACTCAAATGCATTTACGGTTTCGGGCTTATACTTGCCAAATGTCTGTGGCTGCAAAGTAATTGCGTTGATTACCGGATTGGTATCAAAATGATAGAACTGTCGCAACTGCGGTAATCCGCCGATCAAAATTCCGGCTCCGGTATTCAGGTTGATCCATTGATTCTGGTTGGACGGGAATCTGTACGCATTCTGGTAAGATGCTCTGATATTTTGATCTTTCGCGACAGTGAACACTGCAGAGAAACGGGGAGTGAATTTGCCGTCGAAATTGTCATTCTTATCATACCTGCCCGAAGCGGAAAGCTTTAGCCTGTTCTCAAAAAATCTTTTAGAGATCTGAACATAAGCGCCATATTCGTTAGTATATATAGGGCCCGTACTGTCAGCAAATAACGTTCCTTCAGAATTTAACCTGTACAGTCTCCAGTTTCCTCCTACCAATACTTCTGCAAATTTTACGACATCAGTTAAATTATATTGCCCTTCTACATGATACAAACTTGTACGATCCAGGAACAAACCGCCTTTCGGAATGGGCATTGAGCGAACTGAATCATATAACTTGGTGAACTCAGGAGAACCAGGTGCCGGCCGGTTCTGGTCTGCAAAAGTTCTGGCTGCATTATATGCAACCTGATCAGATGCTCCGGCATATTTTGCTCCTAACCATGCTGCGACATATTCCGGGTACCACTGCGTACTGGATTCCCAAGCCTCATTAAATAATTGGGTAGTGACTGTTGCATTATATGCCTGCCCGGAATTTTCCTGAGTAGTATATGCTCTTGCAAACCACTTATCACTCTTAACCTCCAGCTTATACTGACCCATTTTAAAATCTTTTAGCGAGTACCTGTCACTGCCTGTATAAACTGTATTACCGGTTCCAAAATTTCCTGTAAGAGAAAGTTCAGTTTTAGGGCTAAGCATAAAATAAAGCCCGCCTGATAATTTCAAAATTTTGGTTGTATTGTCAATTACTTCATATTCTTTATATCCTGTTCTGGAAACATTTTGGTTGGGAACAGCATCATTCCTCAGTCCAAAATAAAAAGGCACAAGATTAGTTACTGCCGGCTGAATAGGAGCTGGTAAACTTCCAATAAATGCCTGTATTTGTGCCGGTGTAGCATTTGCAGGAAGAGAAGCATTCATCAACGCAACAATATCAATCGCACCTCCGGTCGCCGCAAGTATTCCCTGCTGTGTTTGTGTTTGAACAGCGTTAGCTACAGATAACATATTGGCACTCGTTTCGTCTCCATATACATTAACTCCTTCATAATTTGGATCGGAAGCTCTTGTTCCGGGAATCACATGACTTCCAGAGCCCGCCCCAACTCCAGTATAATTAGAAGTGTCGTTCGCTACCCAATCCTTTGCCTGTATATATTGGGCTCCTATTTTGAAAGCAAATTTGTCACTCACTTTCACCCCCCATCTCACGCTGTAATCCTGATATGGAGAAGGATTGATTGGATCGTCTTTTCCCAAATGCATTACTCCTCCTTTAACCTGGGCGCTTAGTCCCTGGTATTTGAATGGATCTTTGCTCGTGATTAATAAAGTTCCATTCATACCTCCGGAGCCATATAAAGCAGAAGATGCACCGGGTAACAGTTCCATGTTGTCAACATCCAAATCCTGGATACCAACAATTGTTCCAACAGAAAAATTCAATCCGGGAGCCTGGTTATCCATTCCATCCATAAACTGATTGAAACGTGTGTTTCCGCTTCCGTTGAATCCGCGAGTGGTAGGAGAAGTGAATGTAAGACTTGAATTCGTGATGTCAACTCCATTTAAATTGCGAATTGCATCATAATAAGAAGGTACGGGAGAATTCCGGATATTGGCTGCGCTTAATCTTTCAATTGAGACAGGTGATTCGAGTATTCTTTCCGGCACACGGCTGGCAGAAACAACGACTTCGTTTCCGAGTGTTGAAGCAGGCTTGAAATCAACCTGCACAGGGCTGGCGGCATCAGTAACCTGTATTTCCTGCGTTTCAAATCCAATCGAACTGAAGACAAGCGTGAATGGAGGTTTTTGTGTAGTAATCAGTTTGAAATTCCCTTTGCTGTCAGTAAAAGTTCCGGCATTGCCTCCTTTTATCGTAACAGATGCAGCAGGAACAAATTCCTTGTTAGTGGAGCTTCGCACATTGCCGGTAATAACTACGGATTGCGCAAAGCAGTTTAACGTCAATAGGGTGGCCATTAAAGCCCCCAGATAGGGTAAGCATTTTCTCATGGCAATCAATTTGGTTAAATAATTAAAAGCAAAATACTGACTTGTAATGGTTAACCAAAAATTAATTTTGGATTGCTTTTGCACCTCCTGAGGTGCAAATAAGTTGGATAAATTCGAGCGGTTCATGGTTAAAATGGATTTTGGTGATAAATAAATATTGTCTATTAAAACTAACCCACCAATCTACCGTACTATAATTGCCCTTTTCGATTTGTACACTTATTTGAATGGGAAAATACTTTTACAAGAGGAGCAAATACAATCTGATATTGTTTTTTGCAAAAATCAATAGGCGATTGATCTGAATTTGCAATACTCACCAGAATAAGATTTTGCAGTTGCGGCTTCCACAAAAGAACGCCTGTACTTTCTTTGCCCGGATAATTCGGATAATTCAAAATAATTCATGTAATTCGTGTGATGAAAACACTGCAATTTCCACAACAGACTGCTTTTTACCGCGGTAAGGTCAGGGATGTGTATACGATAAAAAATGACTGGCTGGTCATGATTGCATCAGACAGAATATCCGCTTTTGATGTCATTCTTCCCAAACCGATTCCTTTCAAAGGCCAGGTGCTCAACCAGATTGCCGCCTATATGCTGAAGGCCACAAAGGATATTTGCCCCAACTGGCTGGTGGACGTTCCCGCTCCCAACGTAGCCATAGGAAAAAAATGTAGCCCGTTTCGGGTAGAGATGGTCGTTAGAGGGAACCTGACAGGTCATGCCTGGAGAACCTACAACAGTGGTAAACGGGATCTCTGTGGCGTTGCGCTCCCGGTCGGGCTCAAAGAAAATGACTACTTCCCCTCTCCCATTATCACCCCCTCCACCAAGGCAGAAGTAGGTCACGATGAGGATATCTCAAAAACAGAAATCATTCGCAGGAATATTGCAAGCGAAAAAGACTATGCCATATTGGAGAAATATACGCTGGCACTTTTCAAAAGAGGAAAAGAGATTGCGGCGAAAAGAGGATTGATATTGGTTGATACAAAATATGAATTCGGGAAAATAGGCGATATTATTTACCTCATGGACGAAATACATACTCCCGATTCGTCCCGCTATTTTTATGCAGATGGATTTGAAGAAAGGCAGTCAAAAGGTGAAAAACAAAAGCAGCTCAGTAAGGAATTTGTAAGGGAATGGCTGATCGCTAATAATTTCATGGGCAAAGAGGGCCAGACCGTTCCCGAGATGAGTGACGAATGGGTGCAAACTATTTCTAACCGCTATATCGAATTATACGAAAAAGTGATTGGGGAAAAATTTCATCCGCAACAATTAAGCGATGAAGAAATTTACCAGCGCATATTATTTTCCCTGAGCAACCTGCAATAAATAACCGGGTAACTATATAACCGGCATTCATACTCAATAAAGCCAACAATTAATTATATATTACCTATTGCTTATTGTTCATTGCTTATTCACCCTCCGCTGCCTTGACTTATGAAAAATCATTATCCCCTTTTGTTTTCCTTTGCGAAGTTTTTTCTTTTCTTCTGCGGGCAAATGATAAGTTTCCTGGCATTCCGCACTGCAGCAGCCATCGTATTTTTTTGCACATTCCTCACATTGAATAAAAAGCAGGTGGCAGCCATCATTTTTGCAGTTGGTATGTGTGTCGGCAGGTTTACCGCACTGATGACAGGCAGCAAGAATATCTTTGGTCACCCGTTCGCCCAAACGTTCATCGAATACAAAATTTTTCCCCCTGAATTTATTATTCAATCTTTTTTCCTTTACGGTATTGGCATAATGAATGATGCCCCCTTCGAGATGATAAACATTTTTAAATCCATGGTGAAGCAAGTAGGCACTTGCTTTTTCACAACGAATACCACCCGTACAATACATGATGATGGTGCTATCTTTCTTTTCTTTCAGCATTTCCACTGAGACAGGCAACTGTTCTCGAAAAGTGTCGCTGGGAACTTCGATGGCCTTATCAAAATGCCCCACTTCGTATTCGTAATGATTGCGCATATCCACCACAATGGTTTCCGGATCATCTGTCAGTTTATTAAACTCCTCAGCATTGACATATTTCCCGCGTTTACGCATGTCGAAAGAAGGATCTTCAATTCCGTCGGCTACAATTTTTTCCCTGACTTTTATTTTCAATACCCAAAACGATTTCCCGTCATCTGCAACGGCAATATTCAACCGGAGATTGTCAAGCCCTTTGATGGAATGCATGTAGTTCCTGAAATCCTCAAAGCCCGATTCAGGAATACTCACCTGGGCATTGATTCCTTCCTGAGCAACATAAATGCGTCCGAAAACCCTAAGCATGTGCAGAGCTTTGTACAAATTATCCCTGAATTGTTTGGGATGCTCAATAGGAAAGTATTGATAAAAGGAAACTGTTTTGCGGGGCTCGGTCTCCTGAAACAAACGCTGTTTCAGCTCCTTTTGAGAGATGCGGTTATGAAGTACTGACATATGTTTGAAATTTAAACCGGGATTTCCCGTCTGGACACTCGCGTAGTGAACCAAATTTCTAAACGCTGTAAAGATAAGAAAATGTAGTCGAAGATTGGGTCACAGAAAGGAAATGGTAATATCTCAGTTTGAAATTTATTAAAATCCCTTGCCTTCCTGTGTTATGGGCATATTTGAATAATGTACGTGAACTAATCGCCACTCATTATCTGACTTTCTCCAAATCTGAGTTTCTCTCCCTTTTGTTTGAAGTAGCTGATTCCCTTTCTTAAATGTTGCATTGAATACCCAATAAAATTCCGCCCAGGCAACATCCCCATACAGCGTAATATGCTCATTCAATATATTGAGTTGCCGCTTTGCAAACGTTTCACGGAAGAAGTCATAAATCTGATGTCGTATTTCATCCCACCCATGCTGGTGACCTCTTGGTTGAATAAAAGAAACTTCCTGCGAATGAGAAAACAATTTGGATCCAAGTACGGTATCCGCATTATCTATAGATTCAGCATATCTTTCTATAAGTTGTTTAATCAAAAGGGTATCTTTTTGCTCGATCTGTGAGAAAGCTGAAAAAGTAAAGATTGAAAAAGCCGGATAGAGTATAATCTTTTTCATGATTTTAAAAAGTTTATGAGCTGTTTCCGGAATTCAATCGAGTGTTTTGATGGACCGATGTATCGCGGAATCCATATATTCGTTAAAATGAATGGTGGAGGTAGAATCCACAAATAGTATGGTACTGTCGATTTTGGTTTTATCATTTTTTTTGATGTAGTACGCACAGCCAAACAGTGTTCCGTACCTGTGAGTGGTATCACTATGCACAATACCTTTTGAGATCGAATCAATTTCTTTTTCCATATAGCTTATCTCATATTGATAGAATTCAATGCTGTCTTTGTAATTATTTTGTTGCACATTGGCCAACTGCATTTTTATTCTGGAATATTCTCTGGAATAGATTGAATCATCAATAATCCTGCCCAATCTTGGTGTCGCGGGGACGCTCCAAAGAATATGGAGTGAATCTAAAACGGCTGCAGAATCAATTTGCTTTAAATGGGTGGAGAAAGCGTTGGTCAACTGTTGTGTCAGAGTTTGCCTCTGCTTACAGGAAATAACAAACAAGCAGGCAAAACTCCAAAAAGTCAGTTTTCTCATTTACCGTTAGTTTATTCACTAAGTTATAAAGAATCCGATTAAATAAATTTGACTTTGCGCCTTGGCGTCTTTGCGTGAAAATATCGCACGCGGAGGCGCAGAGGTGCAGAAAAAACTTTGGGGTAAAAAAATCTTTCTTAATTAAGCCGCATCTGAGACCTGTTCTGCGGGCCATTGCCGAAGTTTGCCATCCCCCCGAGAAGTCCTCCGAATCCAAACCTCACACCAAACTGTCCTGTTTTCCCATTCAGGTAAGAAGCGACAAAATCAACACGGAGTAGTTTAAATATATTTTCTAATCCACCGAATATCTCAACATAGTTATTATCTCCATTCACGTAAAAGGCATTTGCACCTGCAACCAGGTTCCATTTTAAAGCGCGGAATCCCGGAATTTTGTTAGTCAGCATGCCATTGAAATGATGTTCGATATGACCCACCGCATAAAAAGAAGCAATTGTGCTGTTGGCATAATAAGGAGCTACCTGGAAACTGTTGAGATAGGCGCTTGCAAATATAGTCTGGTTGCCATTGAAATGCTGGTAGTCCTGGATATAAACTGATTTGGTATTCAGGAATCCTCCAATGCTGAAACTATATCTCAGCAATCCACGCAATTTGAAGTTTACATCATCCCATATTGAAAATTTCCATTTATCAAAATTCACATCACTCCCAAAAAGGCTTGGAAATCCTTTCTGATAAGACAGGGCAAGGGTCGGGTATTTTGAACCGATCGAAATTTTATTGTTGGGGAATTCGATATAACGCTGTCCGGGCTTGAATTGCAGATCAACCGAAAAAATAAGCGCCTGGTGCCTGGGGAACTGTTCTTCAATTTTTTCATAAGGATAGTTTGGCGTGAAAGCCTTGTTCTTATCTCCAAAAAAAGAAAAATCAGTTGTGTTATCAATCGGCAGCCGGTCTTCATATAGCAGGTTGCCACCAATACGCAGGCCGTTATCAAAACGATTACTGTACCCAATCGTCCCGAAATAATTTTCATAGATCTTCATATAATTGTCGCGGAGAAAAAGAGTATAAATTTCATTTATGAGCGGCGTGATCGGATTCTCCTTATTGAACTGATCCACTCTTTTGCCGCCGGCAAAGGTCCAAACGGAGCGATTCGCCGATCCACCATCTATATCCCATTCGAATGTTCGTTTCGTCAGCATCACTGTAGCCCATGCATTCAGATGTGTATTGCTAAATCCATAGCGGAGATGTGGTGTAAAACTCAATCGTTCGTGAGATTTAGGAAAAGATCTCGTGATAGTCGCCTCCACGTTGGCTACGACCCCTTCAACAGTATTGTATTGAATATTTCTTATCAATGGCTGCCAGGTGATGGTCAGGGGCCGGAGCGGGTTAAAATTCTCCCTGGAAAATCCATTCCACAACACATTCATTACGGTTATGCGTCCCTGTTGCCTGCGTAGCGAGTCAATCACGCGTTTTGAAAAAGAAGAATCATGCTGAGCTTTAAAAAGGCTGTCCTTGGTATGATAATCTTTCACCTCTTCAGGTTCAAGTTGTACAGGCCGGATGGAATCCCAATAGGTTATGGTCTTCTTGTTGACGGCTGTATCATATTTTATGATCACATTGTTGAAATACTTCTTCCTGAATACAGGAACGGTATCGTATTTATTATACACATTCAGGAAGGTTCCCGTAGCATCGATGCCGAATTTATTAAAAGTGAAATAAACAACCTGGTCCTTCGTCTCCCATATATCCTGCGAAATAGGAACATGAATCTGCCGTATGGTTAGTGTATCTATAATTTCCAGCTGCGATTCTTTGACCAGGTAGAGATCAAGACTGTGAATGCGCCAGTCACCATCCGTAATATTAATTGTCCCGGTAAATAAGGGCTCATATTTCCTTCGTGGAATGACTTTAATCTGGTTGATCTCCTTTCCATCTTCAAAAAATGAACCGAGGTATTTATACCTGTAATAATTCAATGCGCCATCTGCAATAGGAGAAACGAAACCGCGTGGATTGATCTGAGTGATAAAAATGTTGACATTATTATTATAGAAATTAATAAAAGTCGGGAAATTAAATCCAAAGCCATTGGTTCCACTCTCTCTGCCGGAAATCACTTCCAGCTTTATTTTGTCAGGTCTCTTGTAAGCAATCCTGGTGAGTGATTCAGATAAATAAATGATTCCCTTCCCAACGGAATCCACTCCCATCTGGCGCCTGCTTTCTTCGGGCATCCGGGTACCAAATATTTGCCCTGGTAGTTTGCGGGTTTTGATAAGGGTTTTGATATAAGCTTCACAGGTAAAAGAATCCAAAGGGTTTTCGTAATCCTTTCTTTTTTTAATTGCATGACGAATGATCTCATAGGCCGGATCTTCTCCCCCGGGTTTCACCACCACTTCCTTCATGGTGGTTCTTTGCACTGACAGGATGAAATTTACTGTTAGGGATTCATCTTTCACCGTAATATTTTTTTCCTGCCTCGCATAACCGATATACTGGCAAACAATGGTGTAATTTCCTTCCTGAAGGTCTAAAAAATATTTTCCCTGATTATTGGTCGTAGTGCCCTTCGTTGTTCCTTTAACAAACACAGATGCATATGGAAGAATAGTTCCCTTATCATCTGTAACAATACCCGAAATTTTACCCGCATGCACAGAGAGGAGGGAAACAAAAGCGGAAAAGCCGAGCAGCACAGCACGTTTCATCAATGAGGTTTAATGAAAAACGAAGATACGCAGCAAAAGGTTGCCGGAGACGATAATAGGAATAAGGAAATACGGTTAGATAAATGCCACTATTCAAAAACAAATTTCACTGCGCTAATTTTCCCGCTTTTATTTTCATTTCTCCACACCTGACTGGCTGCAGGCAGGTTTTCAAATTTTCGCATTTTCCAGCAGTTTTAAATCCGGCTGCGCATATTTCCAGACTTTAAAATAGATTGTTGTTTTAGTTTGATGCACTCCGGCAATTCTTGATATTTCATTCACAAATGCAAGGAGATGATCGTTGTCCCTGCACATGACATCCACTTCCAAATCATAATCACCTGAGGTCATGGCGAGAAAGCTCACTTCGGCATGTCTTACGATTGCCCTGGCTACTTTTTCTTTTAATGTGGCTGGCCGGACATACACGGCAATTTGTGCATAAGATCTGAACCCGACTTTCTCAGGATTCACTCTCCCCACGATATTGACAGTTCCGTCCTTAATGAGCTTATTGAATCTCGTACGAATGGTGCCGATGGAAACTTTTAATTTTTTTGCTATGACTGTGAACGACATCCTTCCATCTTTCTGTAAAAAAGATAATATGGCAAAATCCAACCTGTCCAGCTTAATATTATTTTTTGGCATCCGTGTATTAAGAGTATATTAACTAAAATATTTATTTTTTATTGATCCCAAAATTAATTATTTTTATTTTATTCCAAAATAACTGCAAAATTTGTAGTCAGCAATGAAATACCCCGCGACAGAAAATTACATCAATGGACAATTCATGCAGTCAGTCGTTAAACGAAAAATGGATGTCATTTCGCCATTGGATGGAGAACTCCTGTCCACTGTTCCCCTTTCTTCGCAGGATGATTTGGACAAAGCCGTTAAAGCAGCCAGATCTGCGTTTCCATCCTGGAGCCGGACACCTGTCAAAGAAAGAGTGCAGGTCTTCTTCCGGTATAAGCATCTGCTTGAAAAAAATTTGCAGCCATTGGCCTTCTTGATAAGTGAAGAGAACGGAAAGACAAATTCCGAAGCCGTTGCAGAAATTGAGAAATCCATTGAGCTAACGGAATTTGCCTGTTCATTGCCGCAACTGGCCGGCGGGGAATTGCTGGAAGTCAGCAGGGGTATTGAATGCAGGATGGAAAGAATCCCTCTCGGAGTTGTTGCCTCAATTGTTCCGTTTAATTTCCCTTGCATGGTACCCAACTGGACTATTCCCAATGCCATCGCGCTTGGCAATTGCATGATCTTAAAGCCGTCTGAAAAAGTCCCATTGAGCGCAGCAAAACTCGCTCAATTATTAAAAGAAGCCGGGTTACCTGATGGTGTATTCAATATTGTCAATGGAGATAGCGAAATCGTGCAGGCAATTTGCAATCACCCGGGCATCGAAGCCGTATCATTTGTCGGTTCAACAAAAGTTGCTAAAATAGTATATCGTCAGGCTACCAATCAACTCAAAAGATGCCTGTCCCTGGGTGGTGCAAAAAATCATCTGTTGATTCTTCCTGATGCGAAAAAAGAAATGACAGCTCAAAACGTCGTTGCTTCTATGAGCGGATGCGCAGGCCAACGCTGTATGGCAGCCTCTGCGATGATCGGCGTCGGGGCGGTTGATCACATCGTCGAGAGTATTTGTACAGAAGCCAAAAAGATTATCCCGGGAAAAAATCTCGGAGCAGTTATAAATAAAGAAGCAAAAGAACGAATTGAAAAATATATCACCGAAGCAGAGCAACAGGGGGCGAAGATTCTGGTAGACGGTCGCCATACAGTCGTGGAAGGAAAGGAAAATGGCAGTTATGTAGGTCCTACCGTAATTGATTTTGTAAAACCTGATATGGCTGTGGCAAGAGAAGAGGTCTTTGGACCGGTGATCAGCATCATGCGGACCGACACACTGGACGAAGCGATAACCATAGAAAACAATAACCCGTATGGAAATGCCGCGAGTGTATTCACGCAGAACGGAAGTTATGCCCGGTATGTGATGGAAAAAGCAAGTGCAGGAATGATTGGTGTAAACGTTGGAGTGCCGGTACCACGTGAACCTTTTTCATTTGGCGGATGGAATGAGAGTAAGTTCGGCGTTGGTGATATTACAGGAAAAAGTTCGATTGAATTCTGGACCAAACTCAAAAAAAGTACGGTAAAATGGAATCCTGAGGCAGGAATAAACTGGATGAGTTAATCACGCCCTTTACCCCCAGAAGGGGGAATTTGGAGTTGAAAAGTTTCATAAATAAATAATGACTTTATGTCTGCCATAAACACTATTTCTGAATTTCCCAAAATTCAAAATACCCCTTGCGGGGAAGGAGTTGAAAGGGCTCAGATTATCCGGGACAACCTTGATTACACTTTGTTTTCCTGGGCCAAACAAAAGAATTTGGACCCCATCGCGATAAAATATGGGGAAGGGGTTTATCTCTACGATTATGATGGGAAACGATATCTTGATTTTTCCTCGGGCCTGATGAACGTGAATATCGGCCATGGCGATCAGCGTGTAACCGAGGCCGTTAGCAAACAAATGAGAGAAGTGAGTTATGTGACACCCGGTTGTATAACGAAGGTACGTGGAGAACTGGGAAGAAAACTGGCTGAAATAAGTCCAGCGGGACTAACAAAAACATTCTTTACTCTTGGCGGCGCCGAATCAATTGATAATGCCATCAAACTGGCCAGGCTTTATACAGGCAGGCATAAGATTATTGCAAGATACCGTGCCTTTCATGGTGCTTCCTATGGAGCGATGACAGCCGGAGGCGATCCGAGGAAACTGCCTTCCGATTCTCAGCAAATCCCTAATGTTATTCATGTGGAAGATGCTTATTGTTATCGTTGCCCCTGGGGAAAAGAAATTACTTCCTGTTCAAGAGAATGTGTGAGTCATGTGGAAAGAGTGGTCGCCTTTGAAGGACCTGAAAATATTGCCGCCATCCTGATGGAAGGAGAAAGCGGATCTTCCGGATGTATAAAATATCCACCGGGTTATCTCCAGCGGATAAGATCAATCTGTGATAAACACGGAATCCTGCTGATCATCGATGAGGTCATGAGCGGATTTGGAAGAACCGGAAAATGGTTTGCTTCGGAACTGCATGGAATAATACCTGACATGATTACAACAGCAAAAGGAATCACTTCGGGTTATCTCCCATTGGGTGCATTGATCGTAAGCGATAAAATTGCTTCTTATTTCGACGATAAGGTTCTATGGCTCGGACTAACCTATTCGGCCCATCCCGTCTGTTGTGCGGCTGCACTTGAGGTGCTAAAAATTTATGAAGAAGATGACCTGATCAGCAATGCGACTTTGATGGGAAACTATATTGAAGAGCGAATGGAAGAATTAAAAGACAAACATCCATCTATCGGTGATTTCCGGAATACCGGTTTACTGGGATGCATTGAGCTCGTAAAAAACAGGCATTCCAAAGAGTCGATGGCCCCTTTCAATGCAGGCCCGAATGAAATGATGATCATGAATAAAGTTGCAGCCAAACTGAGGGAATCAGGCCTGTACACTTTTGTGCGATGGAACTATATATTTATTGCACCTCCTTTATGCATCACGAAAGAGCAGGTTGATGAAGGCCTCGCAATCCTGTCCGCCGCGATTAGCATTGCTGACGAGTATGTATATGCGTGAATAATATTTGGCATCTCCCATAGAATTACAGTTTCGTGAATCCTTCCAAAAAAATCAGAAGTCGATGACTTTAAAAAAACTACTGCTGATCTTCACTTTTATATCCCTGGCCTCAATCATCCGGGCACAAAACAAACGCGCAAGAGATTGGGGTGTTCCTTTTGACGGCAACCCCGGTAAGTGGAATGCGATTACTGATGTAGCCGGCGTGGAAGTGGGGCATCGTACGCTGATTGATGGAAACGGCAAATTAATAAAAGGAAAGGGCCCGGTGCGCACGGGCGTAACCGTTATTTTACCGGGCGGAAAAAAATTTACTCCTGTCTTTGCCAACTGGCACATGCTCAACGGGAATGGGGATATGACCGGCACTCACTGGGTAACGGAATCGGGTTTCCTGGAAACTCCCATCCTGATTACAAATACCAGCAGTGTGGGCATTGTGCGCGATGCAGCCCTTGCATGGATGGATAAGCATCATTATTATGATGCGGATCGGGACAGCATTTGGTACGCTTATCCGCTTACAGCTGAAACATACGACGGTGTACTCAATGATATCAATGGCTTTCATGTAAATAAAGAAGATGCCTGGAAGGCGCTTGACAGCGCCACGAGCGGGCCTGTTACAGAAGGAAATGTAGGCGGGGGAACAGGAATGATTTGTCATGGCTTCAAAGGCGGGATTGGAACTGCTTCCCGCGTGATTGAAAAAAAATACGGCGGCTATACTGTTGGCGTTCTGGTTCAGACTAATTACGGAGGACGAAGCCAGTTAACTATTGCAGGTGTTCCTGTGGGCAAAGAACTGAAAGATACCCTGAATGGAATTTTTAACGGCATTGTTTCACTTTCAGGCAATGAAAATCCGAATGCCGAAACAGGAAGCATTATTGTAGTTGTTGCCACAGACGCTCCTCTCCTGCCCCATCAGCTGAAGCGAATTGCCCAACGAGTTGCTTTAGGTATTGGTAAAGTGGGTGGAACCGGGGGAAATGGCTCGGGAGATATCTTTATTGCATTTTCTACTGCCAATCCCGAAGCCTTCAGCCGGGAAAAGGAAACTAACGTTAAACTATACCCGAACGATCAGATCGGAGTGCTTTTTACGGCAACCATCCAGGCCACCGAAGAAGCGATCATCAATGCCTTGTTCGCCGCAAAGACAATGACAGGCATCAACGGCAATACAATTTATGAATTGCCAAAAGAAACAGTGATTCAGATCCTGAAAAAATATAACCGTATAAAATAGAAAAGAGAGAGCGGCTGACTATGAAGATTGGTTTTTTTTCTGGATATAACTCGCAGCCCATGCAGCCAGGCCTCCAACCAATGCGCCCACCAGTGAAGTAATCAGGATCAACAGCACTGTGGAACCACCCAAAGGGAGAATCTGAGCGATCTTCTGGGAAAGTATTCCATTGTTTCTGCTGTCAATTCTCCAGGCTAATATCTCCCACAATAAAAACACACCAATAAATCCGGATAAAAAAGAATAAAAAGGTTTTTGTGGAATCAATACACCCACAATAAAAGCGGCAATGGCTATTCCCCACCAGGGTAAGTACAAACCTGAAATGAATGCCAGCAACGCGGTCAGCAAAATAGATATAAAATATTTTATCATTTTCGGTTTCAGTTTAAAACTTATGGTTCCTGTCTTCTGCATTAGCTTTTAAAATGTTTTGCCAGTCAAAAAATTCATTTTCCATTTCACTCTTTTATCATATGCCTCTTCCTTGGTCATCACCCATAAGGAATAATATTTTCCTGCCACCCAGTTGTCGACAAAAGTATCATAATAAGGGCTTCCGGGATTTCCGCTTTGTCCACCCGGGTATATTCCATAAGCTTCTGTCTTGCGCGTAAGCTGAACGATCATACGCCAGCTGGGACCATGGTCTTCTTTTGTTGCATTGATACAATGAGTTCCGCCCCCTGCCGGTAAATCAAGCCGGCTGAATGGGGCCAGACGGGCGAGATGATTTATTCTCGTGGCTTTATATTTTGCCCATTCCAACCTCCCCTCGGCCTCTGCAGCTTTGCATTGAACTGCCGCTTTCTTAAACGCAATGGTTACATCATCACGCAAAGTTTCTTTTACGGGAGTATTGATATCATCTAAAAATTTAAACGCTGAATCCTTCAGGATGGCTTCAAGCAAAGTGCTTTCAAGGGGGTACACCATGGGCAGCTTCGTTTGCCCGAATTCATCATCCCAGACAGTTTTTGTAAAATTCTCCCAGAGCAAAACAAAAATCGTTGCTCCTTTGGCGTCGGGATTGTCTCTCAGATCCCAGGCAGCAAGAAGATCATAATAACTTCTCTCTTCATCACTCAAAGCAGTAAGATCAATATTCCTGAGCATGACGGGTCTCGCCATCTCCGCAAACACATTATAATTGTCTGTTTGCAGATCAATCATTTGCTGAACAGTGATATTGTTCATCTGGCTGAGGTTACGATTGATGATTAGCCCGCGGTAAGGAGGATAACTTCCGCCCAGGTAATAAGGATATACTGCAGGATCCACCGGCATTTGATTTGCACTGCTTACAAATCCGCGGTCAGGATTGATCAGGTGCGGATTTTCCTGCTGTGGAATCGTACCCTGCCACTTATAAGTGCTGTCAGTTCCCGGCATAATAAATTCACCCTGCCACTTCCATTTGGCCGGAAATTCTCCCTGGTCCCATATTGCTATGGTGTCGCTTTTACTTGCAAATATGCAGTTCTGTCCCGGTGTATGTAACCATTGAACCGCATCATAATAATCTCCATAGCTTTTCGCATGATCGAGCCTGTTAAAAATCATCATCTCGTTGCTCGGATCGTGTGCTTTCCATCTTACCGCGTAATAATTTCCATTTGTCCGGCGACCACCGGTAAATTTCTTATCATACATCACCGGACCAAAAACAGTATACGCAACAGTATCTATGATTTCTTTCTCCCCTTTGATGCCAATATGCTCATAACGAAAATCGGTTTGTCTCCATGCTCCATTAAACCAGTATTCCTTCATATCGTCATCCTTGAACCTGATTTCATAATAATCGCGCACGTCGCGCATTGCATTGGTAAAACCAAATGCACAACTGTCATTGAATCCGATAATGATCCCGGGCGCCCCCGGAAAGGAAACTCCATATGCATTGAATTCAGGAGTCGTGATCTGCATTTCATACCACAGCGAAGGAAGATTTAAACCCAGGTGCGGATCATTGCATAAAATCGGCGCTCCGCTTTGTGTTTTTTTTCCACTCACCGCCCAATTGTTACTGCCATTATCAGGATTGGGCCTTTGCGGACTAATAGGCACAGAATCTTTTGTATTGAGGTATAGCGAGTCTACAAAGGCAGGTGTATGCACAGTAATACCGGGAGCAGGATATACCGTATTCCTGGGAACAATCGGGTCAAGAGAATCCTGCGAATAGGGATACATTTTCTGAAAATCATCCCACCCGAAAACAGATTTGGCATTGGTATATTCAAAATCATTTTCTTCTCCGGCAAGATCGAAAGACATGTATTTAAGAAAGAGTGCAGATTTAAGATTATTCCATTTCTCGGGTTTGTAATCGAGCAATTTATATTCAATAGGAAGCTCACTCTCTTTGAGATTGCTGATATATGCATTTACGCCAGCAGTATACGAATCACATTCGGCCTTGGAAATTGGGTTTTTCTCTACTTCGGCCACCGCTCTTTCTGCGGCATATACCATGCCTAAACGCCGTTTTTCCCGATCATAGTTCAATGCCTTCCGCCCGATCAGCTCACTGATACGCCCAGACGCAGCATAAATCTGGAATTCCATTTGCCACAAACGAAATTTTGCATGCAGGTATCCCTGGATAAAATAGGCATCATTTTCATTTTTAGTAAACACATGCGGAACGAGGCGCTCATCCAGATATACCTGCGCCGAATCCTGTAATTCATTAAAAGGCAGATCGACACTAAAATCCTTATCCACGGGATCAGCATTCTGCCAGAAACCATGCTGCGGACTAAGAAATTTTCCCATGGGAGGAATCTTGCCCCAGGGCCTGTTCAAGGCAAAAATTACAGCTACCGTAATTACCGAAACAATGCAAAATGGGATAATCCGCATAGTTAGCAATTGAAATTAACAACAGCCTTTAAAAATAAAGTTTTTTTTTTATTTCAACGATTGAATTACTATCAGCTTTTGTTGTGTCACTCACTTCAGCTGCATATCCATACTGAGCAATAAGAAAATGTGCACTCTGATGCGTGGAAAAGATAATTCTTCCCTGTTCTTTTTAAGGGAAAATATCACGCGGAGACGCGAAGGCTTTAGATGATATGAAGTTCTCCGCATTTTAGCGCGAAACTATGCTGATCTGTAGTCGAAAACATTGATTTCTTTTTTAATACCCCCTTAAGGTAATACCACAAGATTGTATTGTTTTGGGTTCTAATTTATTCCACATTTGTTGTGCAGATATCATTAATCATTAAACCTTAAGTTGGACCATGAGAATTCAAATTTGTAACAATGAAAACAAAAAGAAGCTCATTCTCGGCTACCTGTTCCTCGCTTTGATAATTCTTAAAATTATTTATTAAATAATCTCAGGAAAGGAAAACCGGGAATGAGCCATTCCGATGGAATCACAACAAGATACTATAACGGACGGGTAAGCGGTGAAAATGGACAGCCGGCTTCGGGATGAAGTCGGCTTGTCATTTGTGCAAGCTGCTGAGACAAAGAATCAGTTTTTCAAGTTCTTCTGATGTATTAAAACTATGCAAAACAACTCTCAGGCGTTCCTTCCCTCTGGCCACTGAAGGGTAAAGAATCGGGCGCACGTCCAAATTTACTTCTGCAAGTCGCTTCGATATATTTCTCACTTCATCATTACCCGGCACAATCACTCCCTGAATCGGCGTGTTGCTTGTCAGCAAACCCAAGCCATCCTGAGCCCTGGAAAAATGGGATAGTTCTTTCTGAAAAGTATCAATTAGTTTATCCAAATGATTTCTTTCGACATCCATTTGGGGAAATAACTGATATGACACGAGAATGGCTGCGATACTTATTTCAGGCAAAGCGGTAGTGTAAATAAATGGTCTCGAAAAATTGACCAGAAAATTTCGCAGCAGCCCGCTTCCCAGCACAATGGCTCCATGACAGCCCAAGGCCTTACTGAAAGTATGAATTCGTGCAAAACACTCCTCTTGCAAGCCAAGTTGCTGAACCAATCCCTCTCCTCTCCTGCCGACGACTCCGGTTGCATGCGCTTCATCCACGATCAGATGAGCTTTATATTTTTTACACAGCCCGCAAATTTCCTGTAAAGGCGCCATATCTCCATCCATCGAGAAAACAGATTCTGTTACGACGAAAATATTTCCTTTCGCCGACCTCAGTTGACTTTCCAGCTCTTCCAAACTGTTATGCATATACGAAAACGACCGGGCAAAAGATAAACGGATGCCGTCGCGTATTGAAGCATGGCTCAACTGATCGTAGATAAGGGTATCTCCTCTTTGCGGAATGGAACTCAGCAGGCCTGTATTGGCATCATATCCTGAATTAAAGATCAGTCCGGAATCAGCCTGGTGGAATTGGGCGATAAATCTTTCAGCCTCTTCGATCAGCGGATAATTGCCGGCCAGCAGCCTGGAACCGGTGGACCCGTGTTTCAATCCCTCAGGGGAGAAATGTGGATTAATCAGGTCATTTTTTACTATTCCCAAATAATCATTCGAACAGAAATCAACTGCATTATCTGACAAACGCAGTTGCCTTAGCGCATTCTGCTGTCGACGTTCTTCTAATTTTTTATTCAGAAAATCTTCGTTCATATCTTTGCAGCCCAAATATCCTTTTAATCCGAATCAACTCATAATCTTTCTATGCAATCATGATTATCACTCAAAAAAATATTCTCGGACTCCATTTACCTACCGATCCAAGGTGGGTTGACCTGGCCGGTATTTCTCTGGAAGAGATCCTGACGGATCATGCTTATTGCGAACAAAAAGCAGCAACAAGCTGCATTTCATTAATTCAAAAATATCCTGACAAAGAGAAACTGGTGAATGAACTTTCCTCTGTTGTAACCGAAGAATGGGGACATTTCCGTCTGGTACTTGCCGAATTGCAGAAAAGAGGATGGAAGCTTGGCAAACAACGCAAAGACGAATACGTGAACAGGTTGCTGGAATTTCAACGAAAAGGCGGCGATATCGCTGATCGTTTCCTGGATCAGTTACTCACTATGGCTTTAATTGAAGCCCGCAGCTGTGAACGTTTTAAAAGGTTAAGCGAAGGGCTCGCTGATGAATACCTCTCCAATTTTTACAGGCGTTTCATGGAAAGCGAAGCCGGCCATTATCATCTGTTCATTGAGCTGGCGGAGACATATATCGACAAAGAAAAAGTAAGGAAAAGATGGAAAGAATGGTTGAATTATGAAGCCGGAATTATGCGGGAACTCGAACTTCGCGGAGACCGGATGCATTAAGAAAATTGGCCTGTTTGGAGGAACGCGGCTGTAATAATCTGTGCCAATCTTTGCAATCCGTGAGAAATATCTCTCACTGATGACACGGATTCGCACGGATGAGTATGATTTGTAATTATGCTTCTCGCCAATCTGAACAAATCATAAAAAATCCTTGTCTCATCAAAGTGCAACCTATAGTGAGTATATCTCGTAGCTTTCTCTTAGTCTTGCAACATACAATTCTACATATTCATTCATCTTCTTTCGCCGGTATTGCATAATCCATCTCGGATGAGGCAGTGGAATAATCTTTTCAAAGAAATGATACTGTTCATTCAGCCGGGTGAAATATTTAAAGTTCTCTCCTTCACCCAGGCAAAATGCAATGCTGCCCATATTCATAGCATCTAATTGTTCCCGGATGCATTGAATAATAAATGGAGTGGAAGTAACCAACAACTTCTTATCGTCATAATAATTCAGGTTCTTTCCATTTTTTATAAACCCAAGCGGCGAAAGCGCTGTAATAAAAAAATCATCGTAAAATGCAGCCGTTCCCCCGTATGTATTGATCATTTCATAAACAAACACAGACGATAATTCTGGTATTTTTCTAAATTCATTTTGAATTCCGCACTGCTCCTGCAACCTGATCGGGTCAGTAAACGGAATACCGGTGATTCCACCCCCAAAGCGACCGGGGTTAATCCCAAAAATCAATATTCTCTTTTTATTATCAGAATAAAATTTATTGTAGAATTCGACTGTAAATGACCAGGATAATTTATCGGCAAAGGGATTCATAATGGATATACCATCCGGCAAATCGAAATCGGGATGAAGCTGTTTATAAAAATTTAATATGGCTTTCGCCTGACTAAAAAATTTTTTCACGAAAGTTATTTTGTGTTAAAAATAAGGCAAGTAGCTATTACAGGTCAATAGTGTAAAAATTTTAGGCTTTATTACGCAAAGGGACTAATGAAAACGCAAAGCCGCAGAGAGTCTTTGTGCCCCGCACTATGCTATGGCACTTTGCGTGAATCAAACTGCCCCACCTGCTTCCGGATTTTCGGACTTTCTTCATACCTTCCAAGTTCCACTATCAAAAAATCAAACATGAAAAGAAGAGATTTTGTCAGACAATCTGCGCTCGCTGCTGCAGGCATTACCATTCTCCCGAAAGGAAATTTATTTGCTGCTCCACAAAAAGTGAGGTTAGCCATCATCGGTACCGGACTACGAGGCCAAAACCATCTCGATAATGCCCTTCACAGAAGCGATGTAGACATTGTCGCGATCTGCGATATTGATGAGCGTATGTTGCAAATGGCAACAGATATCATTAAGAAATCTGGAAAACCCATGCCCCAGATTTTCAAAGGTGATCCCCATGCATATAGAAAATTATTGGAGATGAAGGGGATCGACGGAGTATTGATCGCTACACCCTGGGAATGGCACGCGCCCATGGTGATTGATAGTCTGCAGGCAGGGGTAAAATATGTAGCCACCGAAGTGATCCTTGGTATCACCCTCGACGATCATTGGCATGTGGTTCATGAAGCCGAAAAACAGAATGCGCATGTGATGATGCTTGAAAACGTATGCTATCGTCGCGATGTGATGGCTGTCATGAATATGGTACGTCAGGGCCTGTTCGGCGAACTGCTGCACATGCAGGCAGGGTATCAGCACGATTTACGTGGCGTGAAATTCAATAATGGAATAACTGCATATGACAGCGGAGTTGAATTTGGCGAAAAAGCATTTTCTGAAGCGAGATGGAGAACCAATCATTCCGTTCATCGTAACGGTGACCTGTACCCGACGCATGGCATCGGGCCGGTGGCACAAATGCTGGACATCAATCATGGGAACCGTTTTCTGGCGTTGTCCTCCTTTTCTACCAAAACGAGGGGGCTGCATAATTATATCGTCGAAAAAGGGGGAACCGACCACCCAAATGCGAAGGTCATATTCAAGTTGGGAGATATTGTCACCACACATATAAAGTGTGTGAATGGAGAAACCATTTTACTCCAGCACGACACCAATAATCCCCGCCCCTATTCACTCGGATTCCGTGTGCAGGGAACCAAGGGACTTTGGATGGATGTAAACAGATCATTGTATATTGAAGGTATAAGTAAAAAGGCTGACGAATGGGAGGAAGCAGCACCCTATCTTGAAAAATATGATCATCCATTATGGCAACGATGGAGCAAAGAAACTGAAGGAGCCGGACATGGCGGCATGGACTTTTTTGTGTTGCATGCTTTTATCGAATCCATAAAACGGCAAACAGCTACTCCGATGGATGTTTACGATGCAGCTGCCTGGAGCGCCATTACTCCACTCAGCGAAATGAGTATTGATCTCGGCAATCAGACCGTTGAATTCCCTGATTTTTGCAGTGGACAATGGATGTACCGGAAAAATAATTTTGCCCTGACAGATGAATATTAAATTTCCTGAGTGTGGATAATGAGCTTATTGAAAAAGCAGCGGCAGAATTTTCAGGCCCCGGGGATTATGCCATCACGCCTCTCGGAAATGGCCTGATACATCAAACCTTCAGGGTATCGGATAAGAATAAATCATTTGTTTTGCAGGCAATCAATACTGCGGTTTTCAAAAAGCCGCAAGATATACTTCATAATTATTTAAAAGTATATCATTACCTGCAACATCAAAATATTTCGATTCCGGAACCGCTTTTTGCAAAAAATGGCCAGTCGCTGTGGATAGACGGGCAAAATAATTATTGGAGGGCCACTGCATTTATCAATGATTCTTTCTCCCCTTCCATCGCCTCAACTCCTGAAGATGCTTATACAGTTGCAAAAAGTTTTGCCTCCTTTACACGTTCGCTATCCGGCATGGATATGCGCGAATTAAAAGAGATCATTCCGAAATTTCATGATCTTGCTTTCCGGTATGCGCAATTCGAAAAAGCAATCCAGGATGCACCTTCTGTAAGATTATTGAAATCTACGCACGTAATTTCAGAATTGAGAAACCGGAAGAAATGGGCTGACTGGTATGAGTCCATCCGTTCCCATGCAGCCTATCCCGAGCGCGTCATGCATCACGATTGCAAGATCAGCAATATTCTTTTTAATCAGAAAAGTCACCAGGTAATCTGCCCGGTTGACCTTGACACGTTGATGCCCGGCAAATTCATTTCAGACCTTGGAGATATGATCCGCTCCATGTCATGCACAGTTGACGAGAACAGCACTCGCTGGGAAGAAATCAATATCAATCCCTACTATTATGAGTCTGTTTTGAATGGTTACCTGGAAGGGATCGGAGATATTTTTACAAAAGAAGAGCGAAAAAATATTCATTGCCCGGGGTTGATTATGATTTACATGCAGTCCATTCGTTTCCTTACTGATTTTCTGAATGGAGATGTGTATTACAAAACAAATTACCCCGAGCAGAATTTAAACCGTGCATTGAATCAA
>DATJWE010000150.1:0-26725 GCA_035501475.1 Puia sp.
GAATAGGGATACCCACTGGGTCCATATTGAGCAATTACACTGGAAAAATCATAAGGGTTTCCGCTTCCATCAAGTGCATTATAGAATGTACTGTAAGTCATCGCACCAAAACCTCCGAAACCATAGAAGGTAACGCCTGTCTTAGCCCTATGAAAACGAATATTGTTAATAGAAAAGATACCCTGAACAGTAAGTTCGTGTATTGTTGAACGATAGTTCATGAAATAAAAGCTGCCCGGTGGATAAAGGGAATTGAGTTGAGGAATATTTTTCAGACTTAAGCTGGAAGGCTGCCAGTTCAAGCCCTTAGCCCTCATCCAATCATATTCAGCACGAACGGAAAATACATACCCTAAGGCTTTTCTGACATGAACTCCCCAGCCCCCTGTGGGGCCCCAATACCTTACATCACCGGATACCATCGGAAAACCTCCTTTCACTCCAATTTCAACTTCATTGCGTGGTTTTGCGGGAAATGGGTAAGCATTATTTAAGAACTCCTGATGCTGGGGTATCCTCCTCGCCGGTATCAAGGAAGAATCACGCAAATCGTAGCTGCTGTTGCTGTCCTGAGCAATCGAGCATGATACAAATGCCAATAAAAAGCTCACCAACAACGTGTACTTTTTGCCTATCATAACTGAAGTTTATGTGTATGAATGAATTAAACCAAGGGGGATTATTATAGCAAAAATATTGATTGACTTTTAAATTACAAATTTTTTTGTCCTGTACTTCATGGTATTTGTAAAGACAATTAGAATTATAAATAGGATGCTTCCCTCAGAATATTAGTAATTTGCCTTGCTATCATGACCATATCACAATCAATACTACACGAAGAATTAAAAATATTTGAAAAAAAGTTTAAAGAAGCAGTCAAAAGTCAGGCTCCTTTACTAGACAGAATCATGAGATTCATTGTGAATCGAAAGGGTAAACAGCTTCGGCCGATGTTCGTTTTGCTGTCAGCCAAATTATGCGGGCAGATCAATGAATCAACATACAGGGCTGCTTCCCTGGTAGAATTACTGCATACAGCTACGTTAGTTCACGATGATGTGGTGGATGAATCACTTGAAAGGCGGGGTTTTTTTTCCACATATGCCTTATGGAAAACAAAGGTATCTGTACTGGTAGGAGACTACCTGCTTGCCAAGGGGTTATTACTGTCATTGGATCATAGCGATTTTCGGATATTGCAATTGTTATCAAATGCAGTGAGACAAATGAGTGAAGGCGAATTATTACAAATTGAAAAATCCCGTTTTCTAAATCTCAGCGAGGAAATATATTTTGAAATCATCAGGAATAAAACGGCATCTCTGCTGGCTTCTTCCTGTGCAGCCGGCGCTTACTCAACCAGTCACGATGAAATGCTTACGGAAAAACTCGCCAGGTTCGGGGAAAAAGTAGGGATGGCTTTCCAAATAAAGGATGATCTTTTTGATTATGGAGGAGAAGCCATAGGAAAACCAACCGGCAATGATTTGAAGGAAAAAAAACTCACCCTACCCATCATCTATACGCTTAATACGGTCGACAAATCTACCCGTCGGGAATTAATTTATATTATCAAAAATCAAAACAAGAATGCCGGGAAAATAAAATATGTTATGGATAAAGTTGTAGAAGCCGGAGGGATACAATATGCGGCTGCCAAAATGAATAGCTATCGCGATGAGGCTCTTACTATTTTACACGAATTCTCGGATAACGATGTCCGTGGGGCATTAGAAGAACTGGTAAGGTTCACGACCGACCGGAAATACTGACAATTAACGATCAACTGGTATCGCTGATTCCTATGCAAAAGAGATGGAATATATTAGAACCCGACCCACTCAAAACAGAAGCCCTGCAGGCCTCGCTGAAAATCAATCCTATTCTTTGCGGTATCCTTGTTCAGCGGGGTATTGAGACCTTTGATGCAGCAAAGCAATTTTTCCGCCCGGAACTCACCGATCTTCATGATCCCTGGTTAATGAAGAATATGGAAAAAGCGGTCCACCGCATTTTTGAAGCCTTCAGCAAAAAACAAAAAATCCTTGTGTACGGAGATTATGATGTAGATGGTACAACTTCTGTAGCCTGCATGTATCAGTTTCTTCAAAAAATATATCATCCCGGATTAATTGATTTTTATATCCCTCATCGTTACCGGGAGGGGTATGGAGTTTCCAAAATGGGAATTGATTTCGCTCATGAAAACGGTTTTTCGCTGATCATTTCCCTGGATTGCGGTATCAAATCTGTAGAATTGATTGGATATGCCGGAGAGATAGGAATCGATTTTATTGTTTGCGATCATCATTTGCCCGATAACAAACTTCCACAGGCTATTGCGATTCTTAATCCCAAACAAAAAGATTGTCCTTACCCTTATAAGGAATTATGCGGATGTGGCGTTGGATTCAAATTAATAACCGCGGTCTCAGAATATCTTGGACTGCCCGAAGAAGATTATTTCTGTTATCTCGATCTGGTAGCTACTGCAATTGCGGCTGATATTGTTCCGATCACCGGCGAAAACCGCATCCTGGCTTTTTATGGCCTGAAAAAAGTAAATAATAACCCGAATAATGGTATCAAGGCACTGATTCAGCTGAGTGCATTGAAAAAAAAATTGCACATCAATAATCTGGTGTTCATGATTGCACCCAGAGTCAATGCTGCGGGAAGAATGGATGATGCAAAAAAAGCAGTGCTGATGTTTATAGCCGGAACCTATCAGGAGGCATTGACCTATGCTGAAATGCTTCACTCTGATAACACGGACAGAAAAGAAGCTGATAACAGCATAACCGAAGAAGCTCTCGCGATTATTGAAAAAGATGAGGTCAACATAAACCGAAAGTCAACGGTTGTTTTTCAGTCTCACTGGCACAAAGGGGTGGTAGGCATTGTAGCATCCAGACTAATAGAAAGATATTATCGCCCCACAGTTGTACTGACTAAAAGCGGGGAGGTCGTGGCAGGAAGTGCGAGAAGTGTAAGCGGGTATAATCTTTATGAAGCCATTCATGCCTGTCGCGAACATTTGCTGGGGTATGGCGGCCATTTCGCAGCCGCCGGTATGACTTTGCTGCCTGAACAAGTAGAACAATTCAGCGCGAAGTTTGAAGAAATCGTTTCATCAACCATTGAACCTCACTTACTGATTCCGGAAATTATTATTGATGCAGAAGTGAAATTCAAAAATCTCGTTCCATCATTTTATAATATTCTGCAGCAAATGGAACCTTTTGGTCCGGATAATATGCGCCCGGTATTTATTGCAAGAAATGTTACAGATACAGGATACTCAAAAGTTGTCAAGGAATCTCATATCAGGCTTTCTGTAAAACAGGATGATACATTGTTTTCAGGGATCGGTTTCAACCTGGCCAATAAATTCCATCTATTAAAATCAAAAACACCGGTTGATATCGTATTCACGCTGGATGAAAACGAATGGAATGGTCAAATCAATCTTCAGCTAAAAGTCATTGATTTCAGGCCATCCTGATTGGGTTTACACGATGATCCTGCTTTTGGGCTTACCTTCAATCAGCTCTACACTTCGGTTAATAAAGTCCGTTAGTTCATTTCCTTTTAACAAACCCTGGGAAAGCAGGGCGAGGTCTGCCAGGTTATGAACAATTTTTTCCTGTTTGTTCTTGTCGTCTTCGTGTAAAACAGTTTGAAAAATATTGTGATTCCCATTAACCGTCAACGTGACTTCATCCGGCATGTTCGCATAAAACCCAGCCATCTGGCCACCCAGTGAAGCCATATCTTTCATACGGCGTGAAAATTCCGGACGTGTGGCAACCACAGGCGGGGCGTCGGGACTAAGTGCTTTTATTTCCACAGTCACGTGCAATGAAGGAACTTTCATGTCGAACAATTCTCTGAGCCTGGTTTCTTCTTCTTTACTTAATACAGAATCGCTGGCTTCCTGTCTTTCGATCAGGTTATCCGTGATATCGCTGTCTACCCTTGTGAAATGAACGTTTTCCCATTTCATTTCCATCTGGTTGATAAAACCAGCGTCGATAATAGTTTCCAGCTTGACGATTTTATATCCCTTTGCTTTCGCCGCCTGAATATAGCTGTCCTGTTGCACAGGATCTGTACTGTATAAAATAACCAGCTTGCCTTCTTTATTTTTCTGAAGCGATTCCGTTTCTGTCCTGTATTCATCCAGTGTATAAAACCTCTTTCCGTCAACATCCTCCATGATATGGAACTTATTTGCTTTTTCGAGAAACTTATCATCGGTCATCATACCATACTTGACAAATAAACCCAGGCTCTCCCATTTTTCTTCGAATTCTCTTCTCTCCCTGCTAAAAATTTCTTCCAGTTTATCAGCCACTTTTTTCGTAATGTGATTATTGATTTTTTTTACATTGGGATCCCCCTGCAAATAACTGCGGCTGACATTTAACGGGATATCCGGACTGTCGATGACTCCCTGTAGCAGCATCAGGAATTCCGGAACAATATCTTTTACTTCATCAGTAACAAAAACCTGATTCGAATACAACTGGATCCTGTCCTTTTGAATTTCATAACTCTGCTTAATTTTTGGGAAATACAAAATACCCGTGAGGTTGAAGGGATAATCCACATTCAGATGAATCCAGAAAAGCGGGGCTTCATTGAACGGATATAATTCCTTGTAAAAATTCTGATAATCCTGAGTGGTAAGTTCGTTTGGCTTTTTCGTCCACGCCGGATTGGTGTTATTGATTTGCTTGTCTTCAAATTTAATCGCAACGGGTAAAAAACGACAAAACTTGGTGAGAATAGCTTGAATGCGCGTTGCATCCAGGAACTCTTTGCTGTCATCATTTATATATAAAACAATATCGGTACCCCGGCTGCTTCTCTGCGATTCTTCAAGAATGTACTCCGGACTGCCGTCGCATTCCCATCTTACTGCCACGCTATCTTCTTTATAAGATTTACTGATGATCTCTACTTTATCGCTTACCATGAAGGAAGAATAAAAACCCAATCCAAATTTGCCAATGATATTGTTTTCATTCTGTCCTTTATATTTATTGACGAATTCCTCAGCCCCTGAAAGAGCTACCTGGTTAATGTATTTGTCCACTTCTTCGGCAGTCATCCCGATTCCCTTGTCAGAAATTGTAATGGTCTTATTTGAAGTGTCCAGTGTGACTTCAATTGTCAGATCGCCCATTTCCCCTTTGGACTCACCTAGTGACGCAAGTGTTTTCAGCTTCTGGGTAGCATCTACTGCATTGCTTATCAATTCGCGGAGAAATATTTCATGATCGCTGTACAGGAACTTTTTGATAATGGGAAAGATGTTTTCGGTCTGAACCCGGATACTTCCTTTCTGCATGGCTAATAAATTTTAGGGATGCTGGTCAAACACGATGCCATAGATAAAAGGCTGACAGGATGACAATTATAGGGGGCAAGATCAAATGAGACCGGCAATCGGGGAAACAACGGTATCCAGGGTTCAATTTACAACTTTCAGATCCAAATTTTTCTTGTCGGAATCTTTCGGGTTTCACTTCAAAAGATTACCTTTGCAACCCATTTAATTTTAAACTAAAAAACAGGGAAATGAATAATTATGAATTGATGGTGATTTTTACCCCTGTGCTGTCTGAGGAGGATTTCAAAGCCGCTCAGAAAAAATATGCCGCATTTGTTAAAGAAAATGGAGGCAAAATAGTGCACGAAAATCCCTGGGGTCTTAAATCACTGGCGTATCCCATCCAGAAAAGAACAACCGGCTTATACTGGGTTCTGGAATACGGTGCGTCATCCGACTTCAATGAGAAGCTGAAGATTCAGATTCTCCGCGATGAAAGCATATTGCGTTTCATGATGACAAAGCTCGATAAGTACGCCGTCGAGTACAATGCCAAGAAGAGAAGCGGCGTATCAGCAGCTGTTACCGAAAAAGCGGAGGTTTAATCATGGCAAAAGCAAATGAAATCAAGTATCTGACAGCAATTAAAACTGAAAAGCACGCAAAGAAATTCTGCCGTTTCAAAAAGTATGGAATAAAATATATCGACTACAAAGACGGTGAGTTCTTAAAAAAATTCCTCAACGAGCAGGGGAAATTATTACCGCGTCGAATTACAGGCAACTCACTTAAATATCAACGCAAAGTTGCTGATGCTGTAAAAAAAGCCCGTCAAATGGCATTGCTGCCTTATGTAACTGATCTTTTAAAGTAAATCCACTTCGATTCCTGCACAGCTAATTGTCCGGGAAGAAGTGATCAAAAGAGAAATCATGGAAATTATTTTAATACAGGATGTGGATAATCTCGGCGCTGCACATGAGAGAGTGAATGTAAAAAATGGATATGCCCGCAACTATTTATTTCCACGCAAACTGGCGTTGGAAGCCAATCCATCAAACCTAAAGCAACTCGAGGAAAAAATAAAACAACAACAGAAAAAAGAAGCAAAACTATTGGCTGAAGTAAATAAAGTGATTGAAATACTGAAATCTTCTCCTCTTAAAATCGGCGCCAAAACAGGAACCAGCGGAAAGATTTTTGGAACCGTCACTTCAGTTCAGTTAGCCAGAGCGATTCATAACCAGAAAGGATATGAAATTGACCGTAGGCGTATTCATATCCCAACAGATGTAAAAGAACTGGGAACTTATAAAGCCAAAATTGATTTTGGCAATGGTAATGAAACCGAGGTTGACTTTGAAGTGGTCGCTGACTAAGCAGGCTGTTATTTCCTGACAGCCATTATTTTATAGCAATTCTGAACTTGTTATAAATAGCTGTGAACAAGTAATAAAAATCCCTATCTTTACAATAGCTCTGCTATTTTAGTTCTTACCGTGTTCTGTCGCAGCTTCTTATCAGTTAGTTCCTCAGTTCATCGTAGCTATCATATAAAGAGTAGTTTTTTCATTTTTTAATTTTTTGCACAATGAACATTTATGTAGGCAACCTCTCCTGGCAAATGACCGACGAGGATCTCAGAAATCTTTTTGAACAGCACGGCACTGTTTCTTCTGCTAAAATTGTTAAAGACAAAGTTTCCGGCCGTAGCAAAGGCTTCGGTTTTGTAGAAATGGAAGATGACAACGAAGCTCAGCAGGCCATCACCAGCCTGTACGACACTGAAGTAATGGGTCGCAAAATCATCGTGAATGAATCACAGCCCAAACAACAAGGAGGCGGCGGTGGATTCAAAAAGAGAAACTTTGGCGGTGGCGGTGGTGGAGGATATAAAAAAGGCGGTTATAACCGTGGCGGCCATGACAGGGATTATTAATTGATTGATTTACTTACTCACTAATATATCTTTGGCATCAAATCCTTCCTCATTGATCAGGAAGGATTTTTTCTTCGTAGAAGACATTGCAATTGATTTTAATTTTGTAATCATTACAATCAATGCATGAATCGTGTGGGGATAGTTGTGGTTTTTATTTCATCGATAGCTGCAGTCTGTTGTTGGATGGCTTGCGGACAGCATGAACAAAATTCTTCTACTCCGATAGCAGCCGACACTATTCCTTCCCGGACAGTTCGAAAAGACATATCCGTGACCGGTAGCTTTAGCCCGCAAACCAAATTGCATTTGGACAGTTCGAGCCTGCCTCTCTTTTTTTCAAAATATCCTTTATTTAAACCTCTACAAAAGGATATTCAAGAATTTTATTCAACACGAAAATATGCCTATGCCTGGTATGACACCCATGGAATGATTGAACAGGCGGATAACTTATACAATCATATCCTGCATATCAGTGAAGAAGGGCTGCCCGACAAAAATCTTTACAAAGATCAACTGGATAATATATTCGGCGAATCTTCACCCGAACGTAATCCGGAAAATGAACTGATGCTGACAGCCCAGTATTTCGATTATGTAAAAAAAGTCTGGGGCGGACTAAGTGAAAAACAGACCCGTTCCATGAACTGGTTTCTTCCACGAAAAGAACTTGATCTCAATTTTCTCATGGATTCTCTATTGCGGGATACCTCGTCTTCTTTAATCAAAAAAGGATATAGTTTTCGACAGTATGCTCTACTCAAATCATTTCTAAAAAAATACCGGGACATAGAAACAAAAAACAAATGGAAAGCTATTCGATCCGACCGAAAAGCATATAAGCTTGGCGATTCCTCTGTCACATTGCAGGCCATAAGAGAGAGATTGATTTTGCTCGGTGATATGAATAGCGACCCCCGAAACTCGGTATTTGATGAGGAATTGGAACAGGGCGTAAAAAATTACCAGCATCGTTTCGGGGTGAAAGAAGATGGTGTGATTGGTCCGCAGTTTTTGAATGAAATCAACCAACCACTTGATAAATATATCCGCCAAATCATAGTAAATATGGAAAGATGCCGGTGGATTCCAGTTCGCCTCGAGGGAGATTATCTGATTGTAAATATTCCTGCCTTTGTATTGTCTGCCTATGATAACGATTCGCTTGTTTTTAATATGAAAGTAGTGGTGGGCAAATCCCTTCATAAAACAGTTATCTTTAACGGAGATCTGAAATATATCGTGTTCAGCCCTTATTGGAATGTCCCGGCATCCATTATGAAAAAAGAAATTATACCTGCCCTGCAAAAAGATCCCAACTACCTGAAAAAAAATAATATGGAATGGAACGGGAAGAGCATAAGGCAAAAGCCGGGACCCAATAATGCGCTTGGCCTGGTAAAATTTTTATTCCCTAATAATCATGATATTTATCTCCATGATAGTCCGGCGAAAAACCTCTTCAATGAAGACATAAGAGCATTTAGTCACGGATGCATCAGAGTGGCTGAACCCAAAAAGCTGGCTGCTTATTTACTGAGAAAAGATCCTCAGTGGACAGATGCCAGGATTGTGAAAGCAATGAATAGCGGGAAAGAACAATACGTAACTCTAAAAGATCCGGTTCCCGTCTTTATCGCCTATCTAACATCATGGGTGGATAAAACAGGAAAGTTGAATCTGAGAAAAGACATTTACCAAAGAGATAATCGTCTAGAAGATATGCTTATGAAAAACTAAAGGCCTTTTTTCTAAATTACTGATATGAGAAAATTTGAATTCATCCTGATCAGTTTTTCACTATTCTTCTTATTCTCCTGCAGTCAGCAACCCAAAGCAGATCGTATTTATATCAATGCTGAAATCTGGACCGGAGATTCGTCCAATTACCGTGCAACTGCCATTGCGCTAAAAGACAGCCTGATCGTTTTTGTGGGCACAGATTATACTGCATGGCGGGGAAACAACACAGAAGTCATCGATGTAAATGGGAAAATGATTGTTCCGGGATTTATTGACAACCACACTCATTTCCTAGGTGGCGGATATCAATTAGCCAGCGTCAATCTGCGAAATTCCAAATCACAGAAGGAATTCATATCCACATTGCAACAGTATGTTTCTGCGCTTAATGATGACCGTTGGATACGCGGAGGCGATTGGGATCATGAGGCCTGGGGCGGTGAATTACCGCGAAAAGAATGGATTGACAGCATTACCGGGAAGCATCCCGTATTCCTCAGCCGGTATGATGGACATATGGGGCTTGCCAACTCGGTAGCCCTGAAATTGGCAGGCATTGATAAAAACACCCCAAATCCACCCGGCGGAGAAATTGTAAAAGATCCCAAAACCAGCAACCCGACAGGAATTCTCAGGGATGAAGCCATCGGACTTATTGATAAAATAACCCCCAATCCTTCAGATGCTGAATTGGATGAATGTCTCCGGCGTGCTGTTCAACATGCCTTTTCACACGGACTCACACAGGTTCACGATATGGGAAGTTTTGGCGGATGGCCCGACCTGGCCACTTACCGGAGAGCTTATTCCAATCACCAGTTGAATCTGAGGATTTATTCTTTTGTGCCGGTGAGTACCTGGCAACGGATGGATTCATTTGTCAAACAAAATGGTTTCGGGAACGATATGCTAAGATGGGGTGGGCTCAAAGGATTTGTGGATGGATCCCTGGGTTCAACTACTGCCTGGTTTTATCAGCCTTATCTTGATGCGCCAAAATCGAAAGGCTTGCAGGTAACTGATACCAACTTATTACGGCAGTGGATCCTGAGTGCAGATGCAGCTGGACTCCATATTGCCACACATGCTATTGGTGACAGGGCCAATGACTGGATACTGAATATATATGAAGAAGCCGAGAATAAAAATGGAGCAAAGGACCGGCGCATGCGCGTCGAACATGCCCAACACCTAACGGCGCAGGCCATCCCAAGATTTGCAGCGCTTCATATTATCCCTTCCATGCAGCCTTATCATGCGATTGATGATGGAAAATGGGCAGCCAAGCGTCTCGACAGTGACAGATTAAAAAGAACCTATGCTTTTAAAAGCCTGCTTGCTACGAAGGCTAATCTAACCTTTGGATCGGACTGGACTGTGGCTCCACTTGACCCCATTGCAGGTATCTACGCGGCTGTTACCAGAAGAACGCTGGATGATAAAAATCCCAACGGATGGTATCCCCAAGAAAAAATCAGCGCCGAAGAGGCATTAAAATGCTACACCCTGAACAATGCTTATGCTGGCTTCCAGGAAAATAAACTCGGAAAATTAAAAGCAGGGATGCTTGCCGATTTTGTTGTACTGTCAGATAATATACTGACCATTGCTCCGGAAAGGATTCGTGATATCCAAGTATTGCGAACCATTGTAAACGGAAAAGAAGTTTATCTCAAAAAAAATCAATAAACAAACAAAATATTTCCTTTTACTATTTCAATATCAAATATATTTCCTTCCATCAGCTCACCGTCCAGGTGAGCATCTAAAACTGAGGTCGATTCTATCCTGATTTGTTTTTCCCTTGTACATTCAGCAAATGATAATGCTGTATGTTTCCCTTTTTCAACCAATGGCAAATAGAAAAATCTTTTCCATGCCCTGATAGGTTTAATAATGATGATATCCAGTTCTCCATCATTCAATACAGCATGGGGAGCGATTAAAAATCCACCACCATATCGCGATCCGTTCGCTATGCTGATCATAAATATTTTTTCCTTCTTTATACTATTCTCGATGCTGATCTCCACTTCTTTTTCTTTATAGAAAAGAATTTTTTTTATAACCGTCCAGAGATAAGCCAAATGGCCAGGAAGGAATCTTTTTGAACCCATTGCCTTGACCACTTCACCGTCGAAACCGATTCCAACTCCGTTGATAAAATATCTTCCATTACATATACCCAAATCGACGGGTGAAGGTTTGCCATGCAATACAGTTTCAAGATATTGATCAACAGATTTATTTTTATATAGCTTCCAGGCAAAATCATTTCCGCTCCCTCCTTTGAACAGCGCCACGGGAATATTGATATGTGGATATCGATTAATAAAATAGTTCAATGTGCCATCCCCTCCAATTAACCATACGGCAGTAAATCCATCAAAATTATCCGGCCAGTTGATAGTGAAAACCTGATGAGAGATTGCTAAGCTTTCAATTTTTTGCAGAACCTCTTTAAGTACTGTGGCTGATTTGCCATTCCCGGCAGGTGTATGACAAACAACTGCAATATTTAATGAATCTGTCAGGCCGTTTTTCACAATTAGCTATTCATTGTTGAAAAATAATTCTATAATAGGTTCTCAAATATAAGATGAAGAAAAGAAAATGCAACTTAACGGTCTTTGCTGTCGTTCAGCTTATTAATGTTTATCTTTAATCATAAAAAAACTTTTATGCGACGCCGAGAATTTATCAGGAATGCATCCGTAGCCGCCACTGGATTGACCGTTCTCAATTTCCCTGTTTTTGGAAAGAATGCACCAGGCAATAAAGTTACTGTAGCCGTGATGGGAGTGAACAGCCGTGGAGCATATCTCGCCAAATGTTACTCGCAACTTCAAAATGTCGAAGTAGCTTATATATGCGATGTGGAAGATAAAGCCATCGGCAATGGGCTGAATGCGCTGAAAGACGCACCCAGAAAGCCAACTGTCATCAGGGATATCCGCAAATTGCTTGAACAAAAAGATTTCGATGCATTGATCATTGCAGCTCCCGATCACTGGCACACACCCGCTGCCATTCTTGGCGTACAGCATAACAAGCATGTATATGTGGAAAAACCATGCGGACAAAACCCATACGAAGGAGAATTGATTGGTCAGGCCCTGAACAAGTACGGAAAACATATCCAGATGGGCAACCAACGCCGATCAATGCCCACCTTAATTGATGCGGTGAAACAAGTGCGGGGAGGAATTATCGGCAATCCATATTTTGCTAAAGCCTGGTATACCAACGACCGAAAATCAATTGGCTACGGAAAAAAAATCGCAGTGCCTTCAACGCTGGATTTTGAACTATGGCAGGGGCCGGCACCGAGAAAAGATTATCAGGACAACCTGGTTCATTATAACTGGCACTGGTTCTGGCATTGGGGAACCGGTGAAGCCTGTAATAATGGAACACATGAAATTGATTGCTGCCGCTGGTTTTTGGGAGTAGATTTTCCCACAAAAGTAACTTCAGCAGGCGGAAGATATGCTTTTAAGGACGACTGGCAGACTCCGGATACCCAAGTGGCTTCGTTTGAATTTGGAAATGAAAAAGCCATCAGCTGGGAAGGCAGGAGCTGTAATAATTTCCCGGTAGAAGGAACCGGCCGCGGTTTTACTATTTATGGAGATAAGGGATCACTGATCAACCTTGGAGGTGGAGATTATAAAATAGTGGACGAAAAAAATAAATTAATCAAAGAAGTAAAATCGGATGTGGCTGCAGATCCAACTAACCCGGTTAGTGCAACTGGCAATCTTGATTTATACCATTTCGATAATTTTATCCGCACTGTGAGAGGTGAAGCTTCCCTGAACTCTCCGGTCACTGAAGGACATAAAAGTGTTTTGCTTTGTCACCTGGCAAATATTTCGCAACGCCGCGGTAGAACTCTGCACTGTGATCCATCAAACGGTCATATCCTGAATGATGAAGAAGCCATGCAGTTGTGGCGAAGGCAATATGAAAATGGGTGGGAACCCAAAGTATAGATTATCCCTCGATTCATCATTCAATTGTCGAGGTATCGCAATAAGAAGGTCATTTGAATTCTCTTATCTTGATACTTCTGAAACTGACTTCGTTCCCATGATCCTGTAAGAGAATATATCCTTCGGGCGCTTCGCCAAAGTTTTTCCAGATCTTGTATTTACTGATCGCCACAAGGTTTCGGAAAGCTTCAGAACCTCTTTCGTATTCCAGTACTTTCACTCCGTTAAGATAATGCTCAACGTGATTATTGGGATATACAATTATGCGGCCAGTGTTCCACTGACCAATTGGATGTATAAAGCGTTTTTGCTTGGAGGCAGCTATCAGATCATATAAAGAAGATAACGTCCGGTCCCCATCCCTGCCCAGCCTGGCATCCGGATGCAATGAATCATCGAGCAACTGGTATTCGAGACCGATAGCTGAACCGGTGTTATTTTCTGTCAGTGTCACAAAGTATTTTACGCCACTGTTAGCGCCCGGAGTCAGCCTGAATTCAAATGAGAGATCAAAACTCCTGTATTTCTGCGTTGTTACGATATCCCCCCCATTTGCTGCTTCTTTTCCTTCAGAAGACAAGACAGTAAGAAGCCCATTTCTGACTATCCATCCTTTTGCCGGAAATGCTTGTTTATAAGCACCAGTCCATCCTTTGGAAGTCATCCCATCGAATAACAATTTCCATCCGCTTTGCTTCTCATAACTATTAAGCCTATTCGGAATATTATTCACCACATAAATGCCTGCAGGGAATGCCTGGCGCTGAAGTCCGGAGGTTTTAATCCGGATATTTTTAAAATACACTTTTTCGCCGGCAAACTCAGGTTTGCTGACCGCATGAACCTGCAGCCCTATAAAACCTTTTCGATCTAACGTGTCTACCAGGTAAGCAACGGCCGTCTCATTGATCCAGGTTTTCATTTCATTGCCAATGTATTCAATTTTGATGTGATTGTACACTCCTGTTTTAAAAGCATCCTGTGCTTTTGCATTTAGCGAACCGGGGTACAGCCAGTCCCTTCTGCCTTCATCATAAATTCCACCTGACCATCGCCGTGAGGAAGGATCAATTTCGAACTGGCATCCATAAACCAGCCCATTTCCATTACGACCGACAGGATCGTAATGGCTCCTGACCTGCACACCGGAATTGCTTGTCGTATCTTCTATTTTTACATCCATTTCCAAAATAAAATCGCCGAATTCTTTTTCAGTTACCAGAAAAGAATTTGGAGAGTTTGCCACCGATGTACCAACGATCGCTCCATTCTCCGCTTTATAATCTGCCAAGCCTACAACGCGCTTCCATCCATTAAGCGTTTTGCCATCAAACAAACTGGTCCAGCCGTTTTGTGCGCCGGCGATGGAAAAAGTGAAAAGAGAAACAAAAGTGATGGTTTTTTTAAGAAAGTTCATACAAAAAATATTTCAGGTTATATTTTCTCCTGGTTCATCCTATCCCTCCCTATAAAATTAGGGATAAGTTCTGCAGCTTTACATAAAAAAATTTGATTAAAAACTTTATTTTTAAACCCTGGAACAGTTATATGAAAAAAATATTTTCCTCAATTGTCATCTTTCATTTTACCCTAATGTCTTATTCACAGGAAGTGATCCCGCTTTACAGTGATGGAATTCCCAATTCCATGCCTGTCAAAAATGAAGAAACGTATGAAATCACTTCCGACACACCGCATATCCTGATCATTCACAAGGTCACTCAGCCCACACTTACTGTTTTTCTTCCTCCAAAAGAAAAAGCCAATGGAACTGGGGTAGTGATTTGTCCCGGCGGGGGCTACACGATTGTTGCGGCTGGTCATGAAGGTTATGATGTGGCAAAAAAATTCAATGAAATAGGAGTAGCGGCCTTTGTTCTCAAATACCGGCTTCCTGACAAAAACAGTATGATTAATCCGGAAATCGGACCCCTGCAGGATGCACAAAGGGCAATCCAAATGGTAAGACAGCGGGCTGCAGAATGGCATATTGATGTGCACCGCGTGGGAATCATGGGGTTTTCAGCCGGTGGGCATCTTGCTTCCACTGAAGGCACTCATTACAACAAGCCTGTCATTGATAATAAGGACAAAATAAACCTTCGCCCCGATTTCATGATTCTCATCTATCCTGTGATAAGCTTTACCGACAGTATCGGGCATATTGGTTCAAGGAATAACCTGATAGGGAAAAATCCATCTCAGGAAAAAATCCGGGAATATTCCAACGAATTACAGGTGACTCCGCAGACTCCGCCCTGTTTTTTGGTCCACGCAAAAAATGATGACGGGGTTTCGGTGCAGAATAGTATTCATTTTTACGAAGCATTGAGAAAAAATAATGTCCCTGTTGAAATATACCTGTATGAAAAAGGGGGACATGGGTTTGGGTTAAACAACCCGACAAGTGATGTAAAATGGATGGAACTACTGAGGCAATGGATGATAAAAAATAATTGGATCATCCAGAAAAAATGAAGAGCAAAAAGAGAAGAACTCAACCGAACTATTCCTGAAAGATCATTCTTAATATTGTTTATCAGTTCGCAAAAATATTTTCCTTGTCTTCTTCAATGAGAAGGTAGTTTTTTCTTCCTACTGTCAGGTAATAAAGCATGTAACAAAGAGCAGGTAAAATTAAAGCGAATTGCAGGACAAAAATCCACATTGGCCTTTCCTCGCCCCGGCTCTGATGAAAAACATTTATCAGCAGGCCTGTAAGCAACAAAACAAACATCAGCCAATAATATTTTATTCCGCTCTTCACCACGAGATATTCAATCTTATTTTCATCCACATTCACAGTAAATGGCTGGCTGCTATACCATGCCATTTTACACTGAACCTGGTGGGAACCTGGAGCAATGGGAAATTCCTCGGATGAGCCATTTCGTATGCTGCCAGCTTCCCTGTTATCAATGTACACTGTGTAGCTACGCAGCCGGTTCATCCAGGCAGAATGTCTGGTGAGTATAATTTTCGTTTTGTTTGACATCATTTTAGTTATTATAGAATCAAACATTAACAGGATGCAGTGAATTCTTGCATATACCTTTCACTCATTCTAACCCAAACAATCCCTTATTCAGCAGTTGAAGCGTTTTAGTTTTATAAGAAGAAGGAACAAGCAGGGAAACATTGTGTTTGCTTCCACCATAACTTACCATACGCACGGGAACAGGCACCAAGGCTTCAAACAATCTGCTGAGTATATTTTTTGTCTGGGCAATCTCGTTGCCAACAATGGAAACAATTGTATATTCTTCTTCCACTTCTATCGATCCGAAAGGTTCGAGTTCTTTCATAATATTTTTCAAATGTTCTGAATTATCGATGGTCACAGATACAGCCACTTCCGAAGTTGTGATCATGTCAATAGAAGTTTTATACTTTTCAAATACTTCAAAGATCTTTCTTAAAAAACCATATGCCAATAACATCCGGCTGCTTTTGATATTGATTGCAATGATATTATCTTTCGCCGCTATCGCTTTTACCCCATCAGCAATGGCATCCTTTTTAATCACGGTACCGAGAGCATCCGGCTGCATAGTGTTCAGGAGTTTCACCGGAACATTCTGTTGCTGTGCCGGCCAGATACATGTGGGGTGAAGAATCTTTGCACCAAAGTAAGCGAGTTCTGCCGCCTCATCGAAACTTAACTGCTCCACCGGAATGGTTTTTTTTACAATGCGCGGATCATTATTATGCATCCCATCAATATCAGTCCATATCTCGCAAACTGAAGCATTAATTGCTGCAGCGATCAGGGAAGCTGTATAATCGCTCCCTCCTCTCTTCAAATTATCGACCTCTCCCCTCGCATTGCGGCAAATATACCCCTGCGTAATAAACAGGGACTTGCCTTTATGTTGTTTCAACAACTGATTCAATTTCGTTTTAATTACAGGCAACTGGGGCTCATCATGAGTGTCAATACTCATGAATTCCAAAGCCGGCAACAATACGTGATCGATTCCACATTCTTCCAGGTAGATACTGAATAATTTAGTCGAGAGCAATTCGCCCTGTGCAAGAATATCCTTATTCAAAGCCTCACTGAAAGAAATTTTTAAAATAATATTCAAAAATTCAAAATGCTCCACAACAATATTCTTTGCTTTACCATAGGTATTCTCTTTTGAAAGCAATTCCTTAATAAAAGAAAGATAATGTGTTTCGAGCTTATTGATCTGCTGCTTTGCCTGCTCCCTTTCACCAGCTGCAATGGAAAGCCCGATTTCCACTAATGCATTGGTGGTTCCACTGAGTGCGCTCAACACAACAATTTTATCTTCTTTATCTTTCGTAATCAGTTGGCTCACCTGCTTCATCCTTTCCGGTTTTCCGACCGATGTACCTCCGAATTTCATTACTTTCATTATTGATTCATTTTTGGGATGGCAAAGATACATGTACGTGCCGAATCAAAAAATGAGAAATAAAAATGCAGAGAACTTCGTCTGTTTAATAGTTGGTTCGATCTAATATTAAAGAGGCATATTTCTTATATGCCTCTTTATCTTGCAGGAATATATTTTCCGGGTTTAGTTTTTTACGAGTTTCTCGTTGTACATGGAATTGTTGAAAATGACCTGAACAACATAGATGCCTTTTGGCAGGCTGCTTAATTGATCAATCATCAGGCTATTGTTTCCTACATTCACATTGAATGATTTGTATACTATTTGTTTACCTGATTCGTCGAATAGACGCATCATGGCAACCGCCTGTTTTTCAGAATAGAGGCTTAGTACAGCAAAATCGGATGCAGGATTCGGGAAAACTGAAATCTTTGTTGTGGGCTGACCCAGGTTCACCGCAACGATTTTACTATAGCTGAATGTACCGTCAGCACCAACCATTTTCAACCGGTAATAAACAATTCCCGAATTGATGTTTCCGACATAATCATTATATGTATAATCGTGTGTAGCATCTGCAGACTGGTCTGCTGATACCTGGCCTACAGGTATAAAGTTGGACGCATCTGAACTTCTTTCCACTTCATAATACCCTGCATTAGCATCATTGGATGTGGTCCATGCTATTTTCGTAGTACCTGAAGATATATAAGAAGCATTGAAATCAATTAAATTAATTGCCAATATAGTAATCTGGCATATCTGCATGTTCGGAGGCAATTGAGAAAAAGGAAATGTTTGTGTTAGCACTCCATTGGCTCCGGAAGTTGCACCGAAATTGTCAGTTTTGTTTGTACCTGTACTAATACCGTTGGCACCACCTGTAACAGTTGAGGCTGCATTGAGCGCCGCATTTGAAAATATTACTCCCCCGCCACCACCGCCACCAGGTCCGTGTTGTGTAGCGCCCTGGCTAGCAGGATCATTCGATCCACCAGTACCACCGTTTGCGATAGCAGTTATTCCATTCTGTCCGCTGCCTGCATATATTAAAATACTTCCACCACCACCGCCACCACCTGAAGCATCGATAGTAACTGTATTATTAGCATTTGAACCAGATGCATTAATAGTACCAGTGCCGGAAATTGCTGTAGCACTGATGATCACCATTCCACCACCGGGTGCACCGCTACTTGCCAATCCACTGCCAGGTGTACCGGTTCCGTTGTTGGTTGTAGCTGCACCACCACCACCACCCATGATCAATCTTGATGGACTATAGTATGGCGTGTAGGGAGAAGATGGCAATGCAAAATTCAAACCTCCTTTACCTCCGGAAGGGCCTGATAAGTCCCATCCCCAACCTCCGATACCACCAGTGCCGCCATTACCACCACCACCACCACCTGAGTTCTGGTCGTTGGAACTGGGGTCATAGTCTGTTGCACCACCACCTGCATTACCCGGGGCCCCGCGTGCGTAACTACCATTTGGATAGCCTTCAACACCGGTATTGGTCAATGCACCATTATAATAAAGATATTTCGGAGTACCGGCAATTCCTTCACCTTTACTACCATTTGCATTGGTAGTAGAAAGGGTTACATAGTCTGTGTTATTTAAACCCGAAGCGCCGCTTAACTGCCTTGCACCACCAGGACGAAATCCTGAACCAACCGCGCTGATGGTCTGGCTATTAAAATTAAGCTGGTTCACCGCATTAATAACAGTGACTCCACCTGTAGCACCGTTCCAAATTGGCACTGTCACCGTATTGGTCAGTTTAATATTATAGTAAGAAGGCACTCTGATTACCTGGTATGTGTATTGACCCCAGGTACCATACGCGGAATAAGCATATGAGTAAGTAGTACCGGAAGCAATATTAAGTGTACCACCTGTAATGGGCACAGCATTAGTGGCTACTGCAAATTCCATATAACCTGCCATTAAGCCGGTAGTTAAAAATCCTGAACCATTTACCTGTATAGGGGTGGTTGTACCACTGCCATATTTGCTATTATTTGTTGTACTAATCTGGGCACCCTGCATCTGGATGATCAAAACAATATCACCGGATGCGATAGGAGTGTTTCCGAAATTTGCTCCGGAGCCAATAGCTCCTAAAGTAATAGAAGTAGCGCCTGTGTTTACCGTTGCCTGAGTTCCCGGATAATAAGTATTTTCATTAGCTGACTGCGAATGTGTACCGGAATTAGGGCAGGTTTGTGAATAAACTGCTCTTGTTATGGATAATAAAGAAAATGAAAGGAGCAAGAACCTGCTGACAACAGCAAAAGACCTTTTCCTAAAAAGTGTTATCTCGCAGGCAATCGCCTGAGATAAACTTTCCTTCTTCATCATTCTACGGCCACTTACGCTGTAAGGGCTTGTGTAGGGCTGGGCACGTTTCATAAGGTTCGGTTTTTGACACTTCGTTAAAATCAATCGATATACCAAATCTATCTTGTCTGATTATCATTGACTTATGCCGGTGATGCCAAACTGGTAATTCCCAATTCGAGATAAATTTTCCTAAATTGATTTTGAGCTGAATTTTTTACATGAACTGCTTTAAAAAATAAGCCTTGCTTTCACTTTTCGATGCAATTATTTGGTAGGCATGGGTTCACATAAGCTATAACAAAATGCAAAAGACACTTGAAATTAGTAAGTGTAATAACTTACTGATACCATAATTTATTGTAATACGAAGAGGAATTTTATAGGCAAAAACTGCAACAATGTCATGGAAATTAGTCAAAAAGAACATCAAATCTTTCCCCTAAATATTTCAGATCTTCAACTACTGGATGTAGCAGGGGGATGCCCTGCTTTAATCTTTTTGTTTCCATTTGCCGCTCAGGGTCGCCGGGGATTAAGACAGATTCCTGTCCCTTTACTGGTTTAGCAGACCTGAATCTTCTGATCCATTTATCCATATGCTCCTTAAATGATGAAGCAGATCTAAACGCATCTATCCGCATAGCTCCAAAAAAATGACCAATTCCTTTGCCCGGCATTTGCTCGGGCATAGCGACATATGCCGGGAAAGGTGGAACCCAGGGACCATAATTTGCTCCACTTAATACAGCAGAAAAAATATCAACAATGGCTCCCAATGCATAGCCTTTATGGCTGCCATGTTCCTTATCGCTGCCGAGCGGCAATAAAGCACCTCCTGCTTTTAATTCATGCGGATTGGTGGAAATATTTCCATCCTTGTCCTGGATCCAACCTGCAGGAGCCAACTGATTTTTTCTTTGCAGGATTTCCAGTTTTCCATTTGCAGCGGTTGTGGTGGCAAGATCGGCCACAAAAGGTGGTTCTTCTCCTGCAGGTACTGCTATGCAGATCGGATTCGTGCCCAATAATCTTTCCACCGAAAATGTTGGTGCCACCAATGCACTGGCATTTGTCATAGCAATTCCAATCATATCTTCTTCTACTGCCTTCAACCCATAATATCCTGCTATGCCGAAATGATTTGAATTCTGCACACTGACCCACCCGGTGCCAGCTTTTCTGGCTTTCTCGATGGCGATCTGCATCGCATAAGGCGCGACGACCAGTCCTAGTCCGCAGTCGCCGTCCACTACGGCCGTAGAAATAGTTTCATGAATGATTTGAATGATAGGTTTTGTATTTGCTCTTTTTGCTTCCCATAACCGAACATAACCTGCCAGTCTTGCGACTCCATGCGAATCTATCCCTCTCAGGTCAGCGCTTAATAGAACAGTGGAAGCCGTAGCAGCATCCTGCGCTGTACATCCTATCTTTTGAAATATTTTTTTTGTGAATAATAATAACCGTTCGTATTGAAATACTTGTTCCATGCAATGCATTCAGGTTCGCAAATATCATGAATCGAATTGAAAATTAATGAAGCCCGGGTTCGTAATGCTTAACTTAAAAGAATGTGATCTGAGGATATTGCATCCTTTCTCAGATAGTTTTTAATAGTTTCCGTTTCCGGCTATTTCAATTTCATATTTACGGGATCCCAGTAAATGATCTTTTTTTGAAAATAACTTTCATTTGCAGCGAGGCAGGGAGCGCAGGCCCGGAATCCAAATACTGGATCTTCTATAACAGGCTTGCCTGTACGAACACCGTCAAAAAAATGGGTGAAATGATCAAGGTGTTCATCATATCCTTCAGGAGTTCTGTAATTCGTCGGAGGCGCACTGGTTTCTTTCTGGTCATCCTGTGAATACTGTTGATTGTATCTTTTCAGTAGTTCATCCTGCATCGCTTTGGGATAAGTGTCAAGTGCATCCCACCCACCGATGCCCGGCGCTTTTGACATTTTGTGATGATGAATGGTGAAGCCTTCATATCCCATTTCCATCACTCCTTCCGAACCGATAAACTGGGTTGTCCCTGATTCACCTTCCCCGCTGACAAAATTTACGCGCAGCATCACTTCAAAAGCAGGATGCTCTTTCGTTTCGGGATAATGCATGATGCCTGTCATGATATCCGGCACATCACGCCCGTCTTTCCAGTAAGAAAGCTGACCGGAAGTAAAAATCATTTCAGGTCCCATTGAATCTGTGATAAAATGAATGCCTGTGAGAAGATGAACAAAAAGATCCCCGGCTACACCTGTTCCGAAATCACGATAATTCCTCCACCAGAAAAATTTTTTTGCGTCATATGGCTCTTTGGGCATCCCTTCAATATAACGGTCCCAGTCAACCGTAGCAGGAGAAGCATCAGTCGGCATAGTATATTCCCATGCACCCAACGCGCTTTGCCTGTCAGTGGTCGCTTCGATACAGGTCAACTGACCGATCTCTCCCGATTTGTATAATTCTTTTGCTTTAGCATATGCGATGCTGCTTATCCGCTGACTTCCAATCTGCATGGTCTTTCCCGTTCGTTTTTGAGCGTCGATCACTTCTAAACCCTGACTAATTTTATGCACCATCGGCTTTTCGCAGTATACAGCTTTCCCTTTGTTCATGGCATCGATCGAAATGCGGGAATGCCAGTGATCGCTCGTAGCAACAATCACCGCATCGATATCTTTTCTTTCGAGCAATTCTCGATAATCTCTCGTAATGAATAAATCTTTTCCATACAATTCTCTTGCTCTTTCCAAACGCCCGGTATACAAATCACAGGCTGCGGCCAATTCAACCCCGGGAACTTTCAGTGCGGTGCTCAGGTCATTATATCCCATGATTCCCGTACCGATCACGGCTATGCGAATTTTGTCATTGGAGCTAAACTTTTGAACAGTAGAAATCATTTTTGTTTCCCCATTTTTTGATGAGGCAACTGATGGCAATGATCCTGCAGACAGCATTAGCGTAGTGCCACCCAGTTGTTTCAAAAATCTGCGCCTAGATGATAAATTGTGACTGGACATCTGATTTATTTTATAGCTGCATAAACTGAACACAGGATGCCAACTAATAAACCCTGAATCTTTATTTTAATTTAGCAACCTGTACATTATAATACCTGACCGTTTCGATAACATCAGGCAAATTGTGATACCAGTTTGATTCATGCTCTATTGAAAGCATGCCTTTAAAACCCTGGCGTTTCAATTCCCGGAAAACCGCAGGGAAATCAATCACTCCTTTACTTACAATCGTGTCTTCCGCCGCGACGTTATTGAATTTGACGATATCCTTGAGATGAACTCCGAACACATGTCCCTCGAGTTTTTTAAGACATTTCACGGGATCTAAACCATTTCTGGCCCAATGACCAATATCAGCGCATGAGCCGATATTCGGATGACCCTTTACAGCAGCAAGCACAGAATCAGGACTCCAATATGGATTGGGCCGGGGATGATCATGAATAGCTATCCTGATCTGATAAGCGCCAGCCATACTGTCTACCATATCCCATTGATTTTTTTTGGGCTCGGCAGTGATATAGCTGAGTCCAAATTCTTTGGCAAGATCAAAAGCTTTTTTCCATTCTTCTCTATTGTTCGGAGAAATCACGCCCATCGCTACAATATGAATTCCTTTGGATTTCAACAAGCCCTTAAGGGTGGCCCGATCTTCAGCAGACATGTTCGATCCGAAACTGCCTTTCATTCCATCTCCCAATTTTTGTCCAAAAAAAGCTTCAATGTATTTTACTCCTGCACTATCTACTTTGTCCAGCGCCTCAGCAAAGGAAAACATTCTGAATGTCCACATCTGAACGCCGATCTTCCAGTCTTTCGGTCCCCCGGAGTTTGACTGGGCAAAACTTGCAAGCGTCAACAAGAAAAGAAATTGAAATGCAATAAATTTTTTCATACAGCTATTTTCAATTGGTTAAAAAAAAGAGGGTTTGAAGGTAAGCATTATTACCATAAATAAGTACGCTTAAAATTTTTTTGAACATCGGCGCTTTTATCCCATTGATTAATTGTAGTGTATCATCGCGAGGAATAAATACAGTTCCCCTTAATATCAACGCGGAAAGATAAAAACGGGTGCACTATTTTATCCAGCAGTACGGCGACTTCCCGGCGTATTAAAGGGCGTTCCCGGCTGAAATTTGCCAGGTTACAATACCTGAACACCCTTTCATCTATTACTCCATCAAAAACAGGATCGACGAGCCCAGAGGACCTTCCTGCTTCATTGACAATTACCTTTTTTAAGAAAGAAATAATGGGAGATAAATTCATTGCATTTATTCTCGACGTATCGTTTGAGTAAACCGTTTTGCCAACTAATTGGAAAATATTACGGCTCAGTTCAGAGACGGTTACAAAACTATCAGGATAGAAATAAGTTTTATTTTCCCATCCTTCGGCTTTACCTGTTCCCCGCAATATCCCTGTAAGGCCTATGCGCTGAATAGCTACCCAGTCATTGTCCTTCGTCAACACATCGACATAAGGCATGAGGTAACATTTGCGATCCAGCAATTGTTGTTGAATGTCACGTACATCAGCTTCCGCGGGTTGTTTATTGTTTTTTATGCACCATGCTGCCAGGACACCTGCTGCCTGACCCGTCAGGATGACAACCGGTTGCAGCCTGGTAGCTCCATTCACAATATTGGAAACTGAAACTCCTTTTTCGCAAACGATCAGGCCCTGTATTATTTCGGGAACGAGCACGCCAAGCGGCACATTGAAAGACGGGATAGCCGGAAACTGAATTTGAGGAGTATTGGGATTCTGCCCATGATGATGATCAACCGGGTAATCTCCCACGGCAATGCCCGTACGATATAAGTTTTCCTGCTGATGATAAGGGTCAAGAATATGATTGACATTGAATCGCACCAATCCTTTCACCCTTCTTCCTTCACGATTATACGGGATGAATGCCAGGCCCTTGTTCAATTCATCATCAGCAAGTCCCAGGTTTTTGAATCCCAATTCAGTTTGAATAAAATAAACAAATCCAAGCGTGTGCTGCCTGGCAAGCTCGTATGTTTTATTTCTTTGTTCATCATTTTCGTTGACAACATTCATGTAATAATCGTTTCCATGAGCAGGCCAGTTGATCATATATTTATTACCGGGAAGTTTTCCATAATCCAGCATTCCACGAGCGTCTGTCTTGTACGGGCTTCCTGTGCATGGAGCTGAAGTACAGCAGCAATAATAGGTCTGTGGATTATAGTTCGCTGGTTTTACAATGGTTTTATCTGTCCCGGGTCCATAATCCTTAAGCACTGCTACCCAGGTTGCGTCCTGAATAATATTTGTTTTACCGGGCGCCATCTTTTCTTTCGATTCCATAGGATCTTCTGTACCTATATCATATTCAGCTCCTGCAACTGCAAACAGGTCGCCGAGTTCTGTGGCGTCGATGCAGATCACTGAATGTATCTCTATTGTCTGACCTTTATCATTTTTGAAAATTGCTCCTGTCACTTTATTTTTTTCTTTCATCGCCCTCAGCAAATGCCAACTATACATGACCGTTAGATTAGGTTCACCGGCTGACCAGGCTTTGAAAATACTGTCTCCGACATGGGGCTCAAAACAGGTTGAGCTGACCCATCCGGTGGCAAGCTGTGTCGTTCCATAATGATCATAAAGCGCCTGCCTGAAAGCCTGCCATATTCCGGAAGGAAGGCTATCATTGCCGTCGGCACAGCTCACTCCTGCTGCAGTGAACATGCCACCCAGCCAGCTGGTGGGTTCAACGAGGATTGTTTTTACCCCGGATCTTGCTGCCTGAATGGCCGCAGCAGTGCCTCCTGTTCCTCCTCCTGCAACCAGCAGTTCGGTTTTAATTATTCTCTGAGCTAATATGTCACTTGAGAAAAAGTGAAGGGAAATGCAGAGTGTAAAAAAATAAATCTGCACGCGCATACTTTCAATTTTTTTTCAAATTAAAAAATCCGGTCAGAAAATAAAAATGCTTCACCTGATAGTGAAGCATTAATGATCTTAATAGAAAATCGGGTTACTGAAGTTTTATCAAAATGGCAGATCATCGATCGGCGCAGTGATATCACTGGCAGAAGGGATAGCTGCAGAGGCTGAAGCAGTCTGAGGTGCATATGACTCCGATGCCCCTCCTCCTGATAACTCTCCATTCCTGTTACTGCTACCAAGGAGTTGTACACTGAACACTCTTAAAGTCAAAGAAACTCCTGTGGTTCCGTCATTCTTTGGATAAGTTCTCACTTCTGGTGTTCCTTCAGCGTAGACCTGCGTTCCTTTTTTCAAATAAGGAGCAATTCCTGTCCTGTCGGTCCAATAAGCACATTCTACCCAAATGGTCTTGTCTTTTTGATTGCCCTGCGCATCCTTGAACTTCTCAGTATGTGCCACATTGAAGTTGATCACATTCTTGCCATTCACTGTGTTGGTGATGCAATCTTTTCCAAGGTTCCCGATTATTTGTAATTTAATCATAAGTTAAAAAATTTACCTGCGCTTTAAAAATAGATTCCGTTGCAAATTAATGTTTTTGCAGCCCGAATCCATACTATTTTGGTTGCAGTAGTTTTCCACAAATACTTCTTCTTTTTTCACGTATTGCAGAAACGGGTGTTCAATTCTGCACATTGGATATCGTTGGAAAGCATCGGAAAAGATTTTTTTCCATAAGTCCTTGTAGAATAATTGGCTTTTATTAATTGTTTACTCCGGACAAATTAGTCCGACTAAATAATTAATGACTGTATTAACCCTCCAATAATCTTCCTGCGCAAATAATTTTCCGCAGATTATCCAGGCCGGCCGTTTGAGGAGACATCCAAAAATAATTTTATCCCGCTGCTTTTTTTTATTCATCATTAAACTTACAATTATGAAACCCCTATTCTATTTCCGTTATCTCGCATCACTCTTATTGATTTTTTCATTGATGTCTTCCTGCAAGAAAGATAATTTTGATATAGCACC
>DATJWE010000151.1:0-14119 GCA_035501475.1 Puia sp.
CAAAAATCAATGCCATATCTGCGAAATACGGTCGCAGCCCTGTAATCCTGCTTTACGATGTCTTTCACGAATGCCAGCTTATCTATCTTGTTCGTTTGATATAACATGAATATTTTTCCCCCTCTTTCCTCTAATATGCATTCAAATTTATCCCCCACCGGGGTAATTGTACCTGATATTAATCAATCCTGGTCCTGATTTCAATCAGCCGGTCTTGAAATTGAATATTTTTTTTTTACAGAACTTTTATCTTTGCCAAAGCTGATGATTGGATTTTGGAAAAGGAAAATGGACGATATGCAACCAGGCTTAGCAGTTATACTGTAAAAATAAATATCATGCGCACCTTGCTTATTATTGACGATCACGATGAGATCCGGGAAAATATTGCGGAAATCCTTACCCTGGGAGGGTACCGGGCCCTGACTGCCGAGAACGGGAAAAAAGGAGTGGAAACAGCGATCAGGGAAAAACCCGAACTGATTATCTGCGACATTATGATGCCGGAATTAGATGGATATGGTGTGCTTCATTTATTGAAAAAAAACCCGGAAACAGAAAATATCCCATTTATCTTCCTGACAGCAAAAACAGAGCGCACGGATTTTCGAAAGGGAATGGGAATGGGAGCCGACGATTATATTACAAAACCATTTGATGATATTGAACTGCTGAATGCCATTGAAATCAGGCTGAAGAAATATGATATTCTTCATTCAAAATATCCTTCTACAGAGAAAGGGGCCAGTGCAATGATAGAAGACCTTCGCTCCTCCGGACTGATCAACATGCAATTGGACAATTATGAAAGCATGACTTTCTCAAAGAAAACGAATCTGTATACAGAAAGCAAAAGACCGAAATATTTATATTATCTGAAAAGTGGAAAGATAAAAGCCTATCGCCTGCACGAAGACGGGAAAGAATATATCACCAATTTATACAGCGCCGGAGATTTTATCGGGTATATGCCACTGCTGGAAAATACTTCGTACGAAGATTCTGCACAGGTTATGGAAACTGCCGAGGTTATCATGATTCCGAAAGAAGAATTCACCGGACTGGTATATAATGACCTGAATATTGCTGCAAAATTTATCAAACTAATTACGAAAAATGTAAAAGAAAAAGAAGACAGGTTGTTGAATCTTGCTTACAGTTCGCTCAGGAAACGTGTAGCCAAAGCCCTGATCGATATTCATTCAAAATTCAAGAGCAATGAAAAACCTGCATTGCTCGATATCTCAAGAGAAGATATTGCGCAGTATGTTGGAACAGCTACCGAATCGCTGATCCGCACACTCAGTGATTTCAAATCTGAAAAATTAATAGAAATCAGGGATAGCAAAATTCATATCCTCAACATAGACAAACTGAATAACCTTCTTTACTAAACAGTTCAACAGCCATAAGGTACTTCACGAAAGCATACTAGGTTACCCTGATTGTTTGAAATTTCTTTTCCATGTTCATTTTGTTCTCTCAGGGTCCAACTGTCTGTCATGCTGGTTGGCATCCACAAATTTCCGCTCTTCCTGGCTACCTGTGCAGTTAATCCAAACCTATCGAATAGGCCGCTTTCCAACTGGGATACGGTAGTCGCGTCGCCAATTTCGATTTCTCCTTTCTCCAGGTTTTTGTTCATTTCAATCATTTTAACTTCCGGGCAGAACAATATGCTCTGATTGATATTTGTTTTATTATTACCTCTTGTTTTAAAAAAATTAATTTTCAAGAAGGGGAATAAAAGAGAGAAGTTTTCCTGCACTTTTTTTACTGAATCTTCCTTGTTAATATAAAAATGTACGGTACTCATTATTTTATTGTTAATTAAACAATACAAAATAACCGAGTAAAAGAAGAAAAAGTCATGATTTGGGAAAGAAAGCAATCTGATTTTTATCAGACCGGCTAATATGACGATATGATTTCAACCACAGACATTGTCTTCAGGATTCTTTTTCCATCGCCACACTATATTCTCCTCTACGTGCGGCCGCATTGCACTTTGCTCTATGGAGCAATGACGCCTGGGCTTTTTGAATATTCTCTTCTTTTCCACCCCATATTTCAATGGCAGGATATTCGAGGGCACGGGAATAAGAAAAAGTTAAGACCCATGGTACACGATTGCCGAATCGCAGATTCATTTCATTCAAATGTGCTGAGGCAAGCTCTGAATCCTGTCCACCCGATAAAAAAGCTATTCCGGGTATGGCAGCTGGGACAGCCCGTAGCAGACATTCCACGGTTGCAGCAGCCACTTCAGCAACGCTGCTTTTCGTGTGAGCTTCGGTTCCTTCAATTACCATATTCGGCTTTAAGATTGTTCCTTCTAGCAGGACACGTTGAGCGTAAAGCTGGTTGAATAACATCTTCAACACTTTCTCCGTTACTTCGAAGCAACGTTCTAACGAGTGATCTCCTTCCATCAGCACTTCAGGTTCTACAATCGGCACCAATGCGAATTCCTGGCATATTGCTGCATACCTTGCGAGAACATGAACATTTGCTTCGATGCAGCCATATGATGGAATATCCTTTCCGATTTTAATCACCGCCCTCCATTTTGCGAAGCGGGCGTTTAGTTTTTTATATTCGCCCATTCGTTCACTCAATCCGTCCAACCCCTCGGTAATCTCTTCTTCAGCAAAACCCGCCATGGGTTTTGCTCCAAGATCGACCTTAATTCCCGGGATGATACCCGTTTTGTTCAACGCATCGGCAAATGGGATTCCATCTGATGTTTTACTCCGGATGGTTTCATCAAACAAAATGGCTGCGCTTACAAATTGATTCAGACCGTGAGTTTTGACGATCCATTCCCGGAATTTATGCCTCATCTCCACAGTTTGTGGAATGCCCAAAGGTTCAAACCGATGGTTGCATGTGCCGATGCTTTCATCCATAGCGAGAAATCCTTTGCCATTGGCAAGCATCAGGTGAGCAGTTTTTGTCAATGCTTCATTTCCCTTCATCCCTACTTATTTTATTAAACCAAACGTTTTCAAATGGGTCGCGGTTGTTTCGTAGTTGAGATGATGAATGCTTTTTATTCCCAACCTCTCCGCAATGCTTACGAACATGGGCTGGTCTTCAATATAAACCACTTCACTGGCATTGACCTGTGAGATGTCGAGAGCCATTTTAAATATATCAATATCGGGTTTTCTGAAATGGACAAAGCAGGATGAAATAAAAAAGTCAACAAAACCGGCCAGTTGAAACTTCTGGATCCTGTAGGCATTTAATTCTCTTCCTTCATTGCTCACTACAGCAATTTTCAAACCATACTTTTTTTTCAATCCCACTACCAATTCAATCATTTCGGGGAATGCTTTCGAACGGGCAAACATAAATTCCCTGAATTCTTTTTCCGTATATGATCTTTTCTCATAAAAAATGATGCGATGCAAATATTCCTGCAGCGTGAGCTTTCCTAATTCATAGGTACTGAAGGTAAGATCGTGCCTGTCCTCCATTTCGGATAAATCCAGGTTAAATTTTTGTGAAGCAAGCCGCCGGGATTCATGATCCCATCCGTTGGTCAGTAAAACACCTCCGATATCGAGGAATAAGGTTTTTATTTCCGAATTTGTCTTTGGCATTTTTTACTCAAATATCCTGAATCTACCCCCATGCCAAAAAAGAAGGGACCGTATTATTTTCGAATCTTCCGGTTTTTTTATTTAACCGGATCCGGAAAACGACACCTTTTATTACATTAATATCGTCGGGAGCAAAAGGCCATTCCGGAGAAAGTTTTGCAGTGGAACTGGCTATTATCGGCAGGATTCGTTCGTGCAATTTCTTTAAAGCATGGTGTCTTTCCCGTTCATCAGTCAACTCCTCAAATTCACCCCAGGAAATAACACTTTGCCAATTGGCCATATTTTGCATCGTATCCACTTCAAAACAAATATTACGGTTCTTTCTCATCATTTTTATTTTCATTCCCTCCTGCGTGTGTCCATAGATATATTTACCGTCATAAGCATAACTGATCGGCACCACATATGTCGTATTATCTGCATGACACCCAATCCGGCCGACAAAATGATGGTACAGTACTTCTTCTATCTGTTCTTCAGTCAATTCTCCAAACATTATTAATAAGTTTCTTCAAAATTAAGAATTATTGAAAGCTCAATCATGACCGGAATCAGTAGTGAAAATGATTTTATGCGATCTCAAAACATCTGAATACTGGTTTTCACGGATATAATGATTGATTATGAAAGAATTTTGCGAGCTGATCGTTTAACCGATAAATGCTAATCTTTTTCCCCTGACGGGCTGGTAATTGAGAACTCTTTATTAAGTTGTTATGAATACAATAGTGACTATAATGAAGTGGAGTTGGGCTATCAAATCTTATCCGGCAATTTGTATACTGGTGAGCCTGGTTTCCCTGTTTCTTTTTTCAACTAACAGAAGTTATGCCCAACAGTTTAATTCTGACAGCTGGCTTTCAAAAGCGCATGGTACCATCACCATCATTCCCACCTATGGGCAACGCAGTTCAATGATCATGAACACATATTCACTTTTTTCAAGATGGGAATTTACAATGGCTGCCTATTTGTACAATAACGACAACGATCCTAAAACCAATGACGGATATTCTGCATCCTTTTATGCCAAGTATATGTTTTATGAAAATAAAGCACAGACAGGTGGAGCTGCAGTTAAATTTGGAACAGGGATGTTCCCGGGAACGATCGATGCTCAGGAAAGAGTAAAAGATGCTTTCAAAACCTTTTGGATGAACGTACCGGTAACCATTCCTTTTTTTGATAATAAATTGTCATGGGATATTATGCCGGGTGCAAGTATGACGATCAATTACGATGAAACCAAAACAAACGGCTGGGCATTTACCTATTCAACCCGCCTGGCATATTATCCGTGGAAACCTAATCTATCGATCGTAGGGGAATTGTTTGGTTCGGCAGGAGCAACGGGAACCATTCCGGAATTCAAAATCGGTCCACGTTGGGAACCGAGCCAGTATGCAGTTATTGCGCTGACTTATGGCCAGGAATTTGGAGGAACTCACGGCGCAGGATTTGAAATTGGCATCATGCTATTTACGCCGCCTTTTGCATGCCTGGCTGGTTGCAAAACAAAAAAACCGGAACAATGAGATCAAATTCGCACCGCCTTGTTAATTGTATTTTTTTCGCCTTTCGCGGCAAGGGCCATAATTGAGGTTATTAACGGGTTCAGGTTTTCCGTTTTTACTTCGTCAAAATCCTGCAACATCCTTTTTTTATCGTCCGGGTTCCTGGTCAGTGCAGCTCCCATTCTCAGCAAAAGCCTGTCCATCCATGAAAGGTCTTTCATGATTTTTCTGCCGCGAAGAAAATAAATATCGCAGTGATCCCTGATCTCTTCACGGATATTTTCTCTTATGATTTCTTCCTGTTTCTCCTTTTCATCTGCCGTCGTTCCACTAACGATAAACAGGAACAGTTTTTTATTTTTGATATACATTGCATTTTTCTTAATCCAGTCACTGATAAGGAGCTTCCCGATATAAACAGAACCTCCTAAAACAATGAATTCAGAGTTTGTAAGAATTGTTCCATCAATATCCTCCGACGTCATTACTGGTAAACGCAGCGCTGATCCTAACCACTGGGCATATTGCCGGGTCGCGCCATATTTACTTTTGTAAATTATTATTCCTTTCATAAAAATGCATTTGTTATTTGTGCGCTATGAACAAAGGCGAATTAAGTTCCTGCATCAGCACATCTGCCATGCTTGGCCTGAACCAACGCGACACCATTCCCCTGCGATATGCACCAAGAACGATTAGTTCGCCCTGGTTCCTGTTTTTTAAATGGTTTACGATTTCAATATCAGGCAGCCCTTTCAATATCGTGTAGGTGGCATCATGAAAATGTCTTTTCATGAATTCTTTCATCAGGCGGTTATCGGGAACATGTAATGTCTGATGATTAGGTTTTATCGTCAGCACTTCCGTTTCGATATCAGCTAATGTCGGAAACATATAGCTGAACATCTTAATCGCAAAAACAGAGGAGGGCTCTCCATCATATAACAGAATATTTTTTTTGATCTGTTTGAAATATTTGGAAACCATGAGTACCGGGCATTCCACATTAGCTAAAAGATCTCTGACAAATCGGGTAGGAGGCTCCTCGTCATAATGAGTAAGCGTCTCTTTCCTGTCGATTACTAACAGGTCTGCATAAACGCTCTCATGAAGAAGTTCATGTATAGCGATATTCCTGTCATGATGAATGGAATAATTAATCCCGGCACTTCGGCAGGCCTGCTCGAAGAGCCTGGTTCCTGATTCTCTTCTTTCCTTGTCCTCAGCCTCAGATCTTTCGACTATCGCTTCCAGCACATCACTTTCACTATGGATCAGGTCATAAATCTTGTAACTGTGGTAAGTAAGATCGTCCATGAAGACTCCCACCAGATGGGCATTTAACTGCTTCGCCATCTGAATGGCATAATTCGTCGTGCTTTCAGAGAATTTCAATCCGTCGAGTGCAGCTATAATTTTTTGCATAAAAAATATATTATCAGTTATGAGCAATAAAAATTGGCAGGTTGATAGTTTTAACTACCAGGTCGGCTGTACTCTGCCTGAACAGACTGGAAACCACGCTTCGTCCATACGCTCCAATCACAACAAATATTTTTTCCTTTCCAAGCAGGTAACTGAATAATTCATCTTTTGCATTTCCTGCCAGATGTTGAAAACTGACCTGGGAATAATGGGCTCTCAACAATTCTTCTATCTTCTCGCCTTCTTCAATAGGTTGAATTCCCTTTTCATCAATTTGCAGAACAGTAAGTTTTTTATCATTTAATTCCGGGAAAAGATGCATGAATTGCTTTATTGCAAAAAGAGAGGATCTGCTCCCATCGTAAGTAAAAAGGATCTCGTCAATTCCATAAAAACTAAACGGAGCGATAACCACAGGACATTCAGCACCTGCAAGAATTTTTTTTACAAAATGTGAAGGCGCTCCTTCCTCTTTTTCTACAAACGAGATTGCAGGATTTAAAATGATCAGGTCGGCAAAGCGGCTTTCTGTAATAATCTCCTGTGCCGATGCATTCCTGTTCCTGTGAATATGATAATTGACCTCTCTGTTTACACATGAATCACAAAAAAGCTTTTCATTATTTTGAAAGGCTGATTCTTTTTCCTTATTCTCAGGAAGGTCTCCCGGTTCGATTGTCTCAGCATAAGGATGTCCATGCAGCTGTTTAAAAACAGTCTTTTCTTCCGTAACCAGGCTTTCAATAAAAACAGCTGTAAGCCGGGAATGCATGAGCTTCGCGATATAACAGGCAAAATCTACTGTGCTCATATCGGGCCGGGAACCATCTATCGCTAACAAAATATTTTCCATAAAAAACGATTATTCAAAAATATCAGTAGCGCTGCTTATTGAAAATGATGCTGATTAGCCCTGCTCATGATCGTAATCAGTTCACTTGCCAGGCAGGGTTGATTGATCACAATCATTGCACTGCGTGACGGTTGTCAATCTCTCGGGCAAATTGCCCATATATCTTTGAGGAGTAAAGCATTTTAATATGAATACCGTGTTGACAAACGACGAAAAAAAACTTCTGGATGTGAAGTATCTGCCTGCGGTATCAATTATTTTACCGTTTGAACCGAAAATGTCACTAAAAAAGGAATTGCAATACAAGCTGAAGATTATGCAGGCCAAAGTGGAAAAAGAACTGGTTTCCAACTATCCGTCCGAAAAGGGCATGCCTATTATTCAAAAGTTGCAACGGGTGATCAAGAATGTCAATTATTTTACACACAAGAAAAGCCTTGCGATATTTGTATCTCCCATTGTAGAAAAAGTTTTTTATCTCGATATCCCGGTTGAAGAGAGGATAGTGATCGATGAATCATTTGAAATACGCGACCTGGTATACAGCAAGAAGCAAACTATACAATATTTGATTTTATTGTTGAGCGGCAAATCTTCAAAAACCTATCTTGGAAACTGTTCGAAATTTATTCTTATAAAATCAAATATACCTGATAACGTTTATGCCTACGAGCGGGATATGCCGCAGAAAGTAACGCACTTTTCAGACCCGCATGAACATAAGGAAATTGTACTGGATAATTTCTTACGTCATATGGATGAAGGGCTTTCACTGATCCTGAATGCATATCCACTGCCCGTATTTGTAATGGGCGCAGAAAGAACGCTTGGTCATTTCAGGAAAATCACAAAGAATGAAAAAAGCATCCTGCAATACATCCATGGGAATTATGAGGAAGCGACTGAATCCGAAATAAGACAGGTTATTAAGCCTTATGTGGCTGACTGGAATAAGGTGAAACAGCAAAACAGCCTGCTGCAAATTGAAAAGGCAATGAGCGATGGCAAACTGGTTTATGGAATAAAGGATGTCTGGGAAGCAGCCACACATAAAAATTGTCACCTGCTGATCGTTGAAAAAGATTTTATATATGCTGCCCACCAGGGAGCACATCCCGATGAGATTTATAAAGAGGATCTGAATTTGAATAATCCTTTTTACATTAAAGACGCAGTTGACGACGTGATGGAAAAAGTGCTTGAAGCCGGAGGCGACGTAGAGTTTGTCGACAATGGCGTGTTGAAAGATTATAACCACATTGCACTGATCCGATATTATTGAAAGCTTATCGGCATTATGAATTTTCTTTCTAAATGCTAAATCAATTATATGAAAGCCTTAGTGTATCATGGTCCTAATAGTAAATCCTGGGAAGAAAAACCAAAACCGGTTATTCAGCAACCCACGGATGCCATAGTGAAAATAACCAAAACCACCATTTGCGGAACCGATCTTCATATTCTGAAAGGGGATGTTCCTGAAGTAATCGATGGCAGAATCCTGGGTCATGAAGGAGTGGGAATAATCGAAGAGACCGGAAACGCTGTTACCAATTTTAAAAAAGGAGATCACGTACTGATCTCCTGTATCTCTTCCTGCGGTAAATGTGATTACTGCAAACGCGGCATGTATTCGCATTGCGAAAACGGCGGATGGATTTTGGGACACCTGATTGATGGCACACAGGCTGAATATGTAAGGACACCTTTTGCAGATACCAGTCTTTACCACATTCCCACAGGCAGCGATGAAGAAGCACTGGTAATGCTGAGTGATATTCTCCCCACAGGTTTTGAATGTGGGGTTCTCAATGGCGAAGTCAAACCAGGCGATACCGTTGCTATTGTAGGCTCGGGTCCGATAGGGCTGGCCTCATTGCTCACTGCTCAATTCTACACGCCTTCAGAAATCATCATGATTGATCCGGATGATAACCGTCTCGCGGTTTCAAAAAAATTTGGTGCGACTCAGACCATTAACAATAGAAAAGAAGATCCGGTAAAAAAAGTGATGCAACTGACGGGGAAGGGAGCAGATGTGGTGATTGAAGCTGTCGGCATTCCCGAAACATTTGAATTATGCGAGTTGTTGGTGGCGCCGGGTGGCAGGATTGCGAATATTGGAGTGCATGGCAAGAGCGTCAGCCTTCACCTGGAAAAATTATGGGCCGCAAATATCACAATTACCACCAGGCTGGTTGATACCGTCACCACTCCCATGTTGCTCAAAACGGTCAGGTCAGGAAAACTCAATTCTAAGCAACTCATCACGCACCGCTTCAAACTATCCGAGATTGTAAAAGCCTACGACACTTTTCAGCATGCTGACAGGGAAAAAGCATTAAAAGTAGTTCTTATCAATGATTAATTCTTTTGTAAGAATTGTAAAAATCCCGATAATACAAAGCTGGCGCATCTTCCTGCAAAACAAGTTGTGACCTGATAAAGTTCACCCCGCTAAATGACGATGATCGTTGATTGTGCTGTGTCAGCAGGATAATTTTGTTTCAAACCAGGGATTAATTATGAAAACCTCATTTTCCATCAGTCGTTTTGGAGGAATAAATATTTCGATACACTGGACCTTTATCGTGTTGGCTATATGGATTTTTCTTGTGAACTTTTCAAATGCTTCAGTAATCTCCGGGCTGATATGGAGTGCAGTATTATTGATTACTCTGTTTGCGTCGATCCTGGTCCATGAACTTGCACACCTCGTAGCTGCTAATTATTTTGGTCTTTATCCTTCTGCAATTGTCATTTTACCAATCGGCGGAGTAGCCAGCATGACATCAAAAGCAAGATCGCATTGGCATGAATTTTTTATTCTGCTTGCCGGACCTTTAGCGAATCTGGTTATAGCCTGCCTGCTGATATTCTTTATACATCCCTATCAGGCTTATTGGAATGAATCAGAAAATATCGGCGTCGTGAATGCAGAAAATTTTTTATTCCAGTTACAGGTAATCAATTTGTCATTGGCAATCCTCAACCTTATTCCTGCTTTCCCAATGGATGGAGGCAGAATGGTAAGAACAGTTCTCAGCATCAAAATGAACGCAGTCAATGCCACAAGTATCGAAAAACTTATTAGTACATTCATAGCTTTTGCTTTGATCATTTCAGGAATCTTTGTTGTGAACTTTTATATTATTGTGTTCGGTTTGTTTGTTCTTGCGACAATCAACGCGGTAAAAGCATTTCCGTCCGAAAATATGCAGTCCCAAACCAAAAGGAGGAAATATAAAAGCTTTCAGGGAGCCAACGTGAATGAATAAGTGCTATTCAACCTAATATTAAACGAATATGGAATTAAGAGTAGACAGGGAGATGACAATTAATGGAATTCAGAAAGAATTCAATGGTTTCTATCCCTTTTTGAAAATTGAATTTTTCAGAAATCGAAACCAGGGAAATAAACCTCCTTCCAAAGCAGAAAGAATTAATCCGGAGGAACGGATAAGTACGCTGACCAGAATTTTTGAATCCGGAAGAATCAATATAGATGGAAATAGAACAGTCGCCCAATTCGAGCAGGAATTACTGGATACTTTTGGCCTGTCTGTTCAGGTGTTCCGTAAATCAGGAAATCTTTGGATCGAAACCTCACTGACTGATAACTGGTCATTGGAAAAACAGAATTCGGAAGGCAAATTGCTCAATTCCTCCGACAGAAAATCTTTAAATCAGCAAATTGAAGATAACATCGTTGATTCGGACTAATGCTGCATTATTGGCGACTAAAAGAATGGTCAGCGCTTTTAAAAAAGCAGTCGGATTTTTTGTACTTTTCCATTCATTTACTTTCGTATTCTCCCAGCCAAGTACACAAAAACCGGTCGGCTTTGGCGTATCTGAAACGAATGAACGAATCATTGAAGAGCAACTCGTCAATAAATTTTACGAGTACAACGGGCATCATCTGTTTTGGTTCGCATCCGGAGAACAATCTTATGCCTTACGTCGCGCAATAAAAACCAGTCTTGACAGTTCGGTATATATCGGTCTTTGCAGGACTGATTATCATTATCAGGGAATCGCCCAAAGCACCAACAATGTTTTTCAGCCGGCAGACAGCCTGAAAGCAATGATTGCTGACAGGATCTTCACCGATGCGGCAATCAAATATTGTAAGGATATTTATCAAGGGAGAAATATCAGCAGCTGGGTCAGTACTGATGAGCTTTCAGCTAAATATGCCGAAAGAGATAATGACCATGTGGTAAAAGGTTTGATTGCATCAGGATCCGGGGAAGAGTTGATCATATTCCTAAAATCTTTAGAGCCCTTCGAAAAAGAATATTCCTGTCTTAAATCAGCCCTGGCTTATCAATTGCAAAAAAGAGATTCCCAGGTAATAAATCAATTAAACCTGGCTTTGAATTTATTCCGGTGGATTTATCATTTCGAATTGAACAGGTTTATCGTTGTCAATATCCCCTCCGCCACGTTAAGATATTATGAGTCCGACAGCATCAAATTAAGAATGAAGGTTGTGGTAGGCAAACCATCAACCAGAACTCCACGCTTCTCTGCTTATTGTAACCAGATCATTCTGTACCCATATTGGAATGTTCCCCGTAGAATAGCGACTCATGAATATCTTCCTCTTTTCAAACATTACCCTAACCTAGTTGATTCAATGAATATGCAGATCATCGACAGCCATGGCAATATCATTGATCCCGATACAGTAAAATGGTCCTTGTATAATAAAAATAATTTTCCGTATCAGATCAGGCAATCCACCGGCTGCGATAATGCATTGGGTGTTGTCAAGTTTAACCTGACTGATCCCTATGATGTATATATGCATGATACCAATTTCAAATCTGCATTCTTATCTGATCACCGTTATTACAGTCATGGTTGTATCCGCCTTGAGAAACCCATTGAACTGGCCGGGTATTTATTGGATAAGGGGCTGGACAATAAATTTCTTGAATCCTGCCTGAAAAATCAGTCACCGGTTCCCTTACAGTTGGGCAGTCCGATTCCTGTATTTGTTGTTTATATTCCTGTAGAGGCGATCACACAGGATAACCTGTCTTATTATAACGATATATATGGTTTGTTGAGATAAATGAAAGGTTTGCTTATGATCAGGCCTGATCATGATAAAGATCATTGAGTATGATCCATGAAAAAAATATTTTTGAATCAATATCAAAAATGCCATGAAAATACAGGATGAGTTTAAAAAAATAGAAGAAACAGCAGAGCACCTGAAAAGTTATGTGAACATAAAAATCGCACAGCTAAAACTCAGTGCTGCCGAAAAAACATCTGATGTGATTTCCCTATTCATTGCAAAGCTTCTCGTGGCTGTCGTATTTTTCTTTTTTATTTTTTTTGGAAGTAGCGCATTGGCTTATGGTCTCGGCGATTATTTCGATAAAACCTGGCTGGGTTTCGTTATTGTCGCAGGATTTTACCTGCTCGCGGGGCTGGTAATCTGGTTTGGTAGGGAAAAGCTACTTCGGATACCAGTTATGAATGCAATCCTCAGGCGTTTATTCATCAATGAAACTAAGGAAGATGAAGAAAATTAAGAATGCGGAACATTTACGGTCAGAAAAAATGAGGCTTCAGGTAAAGGAGTTTGAGCTTGAAAAAAAACTCAGGAATGACTGGCAGGAAATCAGGGAGAAAATGGAGCCGAAAAATCATTTCAATCATGCATCAGAGGGTCACGAGTTTAATCACTGGCTGGTGAACGGATTGAGCATTGCTGCATCCACGCTCACCAAGACAATTTTACAGAAGGCAGGAGAGCAAATTGAAGACAGGGCAGAAAAAGGTATTGACTATATCAGCCAGCGTTTCAATAAATTTTTGAAAAGAAAAAAATAACCCGCAATCAACGGTGGTTATCCTAAAGAATATTGACCAGCGTTTGTAAATATGTGTGCGGCTTCTTCAAGCTTTTCCCGATGTGAGGGATGGGCAATATCTATAAGAGCTCTCGCTCTATCTTTCAGACTCTTTCCATATAAATTGGCAATCCCGTATTCCGTTACGATATAGTGCACATGAGCTCTTGTTGTCACCACACCCGCTCCCGGTTTCAAAACCGGAACTATTTTACTTTCACCTCTTCCTGTGGTAGATGGCATGGCGATGATCGGCTTGCCCCCTTCGGAAAGAGAAGCGCCCCGGATAAAATCCATCTGCCCGCCAACACCTGAATACATTTTTGAACCAATCGAATCAGCACAAACCTGTCCAGTGATATCCACTTCCAGTGCACTATTAATGGCAGTTACTTTAGGATTTTGTCGAATTACATGCACGTCGTTTACATAAGCAATATCCAGCATCTCAATCATAGGATTATCATTCACAAATTGGTACAATCGTTTTGTCCCCAGCATAAAACTTGAAACGATTTTATATTTTCTCTTTTTTTTCATCTCACCCGTTATCACACCGGATTCAATCAGGCTGATTACCCCATCGGAAAACATTTCCGTATGAATTCCTAATTTTCTATGCGAAGAGAGCATAGATAATACTGCATTGGGTATTTTGCCGATACCCATTTGCAGCGTGGCTCCGTCTTCAATCAATGAAGCAACATTTTCAGCTATTTTTAGGTTCAAAGCATCGGGTTTTTCAATTTCGACCTGCAGAATTTCATCCTTTACTTCAACCAAAGCATTGATTTTGCTTATGTGAATGAGCCCATCGCCATAAGTACGCGGCATAGACGGATT
>DATJWE010000152.1:0-10117 GCA_035501475.1 Puia sp.
GTAGTCATGCAAGACGGTTTTATTTTTTCTGATTCCATCGAAAGAAATATTGCTGTGGGAGATCATCACCCCGATTCTTCTAAGTTGAGGCATGCCATTAAGGTTGCGAACATTGAAGATTTCATTGATGAGTTGCCATTAGGATTAAAGACACAAATAGGGGCGGAAGGCAACGGAATTAGTCAAGGTCAACGTCAGCGTATTTTAATTGCAAGGGCAGTCTACAAGGATCCTGAATATATTTTTTTTGATGAAGCTACTAATGCACTAGATGCCAATAACGAAATGGTTATTATGAATAATTTGCAGAAATTCTTTTCCGAACGAACTGTTGTGGTTGTAGCTCATCGTCTAAGCACAGTTAGAAATGCTGACAACATTATCGTACTTGATAAAGGACAGATCATTGAACAAGGGAATCATTATGAACTTGCGTTACTCAAAGGGAAATACTACAGATTGGTAAAAAACCAATTAGACTTAGGAGTTTGACTTCCTGCGGTTCCACCGATGACTTGGTTTTTTATTAGCATCGCCTCATCATTTTTATATACTTCAAGTAATTTTTGATCAAGATTAAGTTTGTCTTTTAAAACCTCAGTTTTGTCTGTCAATTCTTTTTCCTCGTCCTGGATTTTATGTTCGCCAAGGAAATCCTTTGTGGTTTGGACTGCAAGAAGAGTGATATTGGCTTCGGCCTTGAGTTGGACAGTCTGCTGATCGAGCCGGTTACTCAGCCCCTCAAAATATATCTCTGAACGGCCTGGGCGTACATTTACAGTAGAACTTCTTTCCACTCGCGCTCCGGAAAAGTAAATGGTTACATTTTCAATATATGTCTCCGCGTGGATTTTATTTGCCTGACAATTCACAGAAAAAGGTAATACCTGAAATAAAACAAAAACAAAGTTTCGCATAACGAATATTTTAATGAATTCATTTGGATGATGCGGGAATCATCACAATTACATAATCCATTTCTTATCCGAATGCCGAATTAACCTGCTAGAGACGGGTATGGCTAGTAGCAAGCGGCCGACATGTATGGCTTATTATCATTTGTAATTCTTATAATCTTTTGTAATTTGGCAGTAGCAAACCAAAGATCGACCAAGCAGACTAAGGGGTCTTTATTAGCGTTAAGCCTACAAATTGCACATTATTGCAGTAACTCAGATTTTATCTAACTTTATGTCGTATTTCAGTTCTTATAATTCTAGGAATTAGATAACGTCATTCGTGGAGTGCCTCATTTTGCAGCATTCAAATAATTGATAAACAATATGGAAATGAGAGGTTCATTTCCCTCCCTCTCCGCGAAGCCGCCTTGACAGGCGGTTTTAATTTGTTTAAAAAAGAACAAAAATATTCGGGAAGTAGCGCAGGCCGGTAGCGCACCTGGTTTGGGACCAGGGGGTCGCAGGTTCGAATCCTGTCTTCCCGACTTCGTAAAAACTTCATTATTCAGATGGTGAAGTTTTTTTGATTCATGAGACAGCGCATCCCGACTTTAGTCGGGAGGGTCGTCTCGTTTGAAACGGAATCTTCCCGAATCATATTAAAAGGATTTCAACAGCGTTGGGGTCCGTTATTTTTTTGATTTAGTTCCACAAACTTTCAATAGACTTTTCTTAAATCATTTTTTCCTTCACAGGTAATATTAAGTGGGATTTAATAAGTAAATTAATTTTTATCATTTCGATGTGTATCTATGTACCTATGACCCTTTGTGGTAAAAATAATTTTACCATAGCACCCTTAGAATCACGGTTACTATAAAATAAGACTGATTTTTTAACTTTTTTACAGAACTTGAGAGATCAACGATTTTTTAAGATATGAAAAGAGTCAGCAGCATCGATATTACCAGGGGTATAGTGATGATTATAATGGCGCTTGACCATACCCGTGATTTGCTGCATGTCAGCTCTATTACACAAAGCCCTACCGACCTCACAAAAACCACAGCTGCCGTTTTTTTCACGCGATGGATCACTCATATATGTGCACCAACCTTTGTTTTTTTGTCTGGAACATCAGCCTGGCTCTCTTTCTCCGCAAAAAATGATTTGAATGCCAGCAGGAAATTTTTGATCAGCCGGGGGATCTGGCTCATCATTGTAGAATTTACCCTGGTAAACTTCGGGTTATGGTTTGATATCCATTTTCGTGTTTTTATTTCCGACATCATTGCAGCCATTGGCTTTGGATTCATTGTTCTAGGAATTTTCCTGAACGCGAAGCCAAGGACACTGGGTATTGCCGGACTAATTATTATTTTTTGTCATGATCTGTTTCCACTCATTCCTTTTGCAAAGGATTCCATCATAGGAAATATATTGACTCCACTATTCTTCCCTCAATCCTACCAGCTTTCGGCCGCCAGGAATTTGGTCATTGCCTATCCGCCAATACCCTGGCTGGGTATCATGCTTGTTGGTTTTGCCTGCGGGAAATTTTTTATGATGGAGACAGAAAAAAGAAAAAAAATGTTTCTCCAACTTGGGATTGGAGCCCTTGCCCTTTTTCTTATCCTTAGATTTATCAATATCTATGGTGATCCTAATCGCTGGTCTGCTCAGAAAAATGGATTGTTTAGCTTTCTTTCCTTCATCAATATAACCAAATACCCTCCTTCACTTTTATTTTGCCTTGTGACACTTGGCATAATGTTTCTGATGCTTAGATTAACCGAAAATCTTACGAATCGCTTCGCGAAGATCACGACTGTTTATGGGAGAGTACCATTGTTCTATTTTATAGTTCATTGGTATATTTTACATCCCATTCTTTTTGCAATGGTTTTCCTGCAGGGATTTACCAGTAAAGACCTGGTATTCGGATTTAATTTCGGCAGGCCACAGCAAGGCAGCGGACTTAGCCTTGGAATGGTTTATCTCGTTTGGATTGGAGTAGTGATTCTTATGTACCCACTTTGCAAATGGTATGGGAATTACAAGTTGAATCATAAAGAAAAAAAATGGCTGGGGTATTTATGAACCATGAAATTTCGCGACGCAAATAACTTTCAATTCTTAGGGCATCTTTGAATTTTAGGTAAGGGTGTAGAAGAAAAGGCAAAGCCTGGGAATCCACATCTTTGTGATTTATTATGACGGATAAAAATAAACTTATCATTATTAAAGCTACCCATACGTTGATATGGCTTTTCTTTAATGTTGTAATATTTTATCTCGCTTATTCTGTGATCATTGACAGAATCGATAAATGGACCTGGATATGTATCGGAATTATTATTTTAGAGGGAATAGTTTTGGCAGTATTTAAATTGATCTGCCCCATCACTTTAGTTGCCCGCAAATATTCTGATTCGCAAAAAGACAACTTTGATATTTATCTACCTAACTGGCTTGCTAAATACAATAAGCTGATCTACACCTCAATCGTTATTATCATTCTGGCTCTTTTGTTATACAAGCTGTTTAAAAGATGAAATGAGAAAATGGATAGGAAAGCAGAGCTTTGGCCTATTTTATTTTCTTAATTCCAACGGGTAATGATTCATGCGAATAAAACAATTTCCATTTGGCCATCCATTTTTAAGGAGGCAGACTATTGCATAGGTAGTCATATTCATATAATTATAATCAGTGCATTTCAAAAGTCAATTCCTGTGCTCCGTTTCTCCAGATATTATCGCCCAGGATTTTGAGAAGGGGCATATCTTCTTCCACAACTCTTCCAAAAATATTTCCTGCATCGAGCAATTTTCCTTCTCCATAAAATATGCCCATGCAGCCGGCAATTTTGTTCCTGCCTGGACTTTTAGGACTGATGACGATTTCTCCAGGTTCAGCGAATACCGAAGCGTTTTCCTGGATGATATCTAAGATTGGCGCATTGTCGATCCAGATCTCATAACCTGAAATCCTTGCATGAAAAAATGTTCTTGCAAAAGGCAGTGCTTTTAAAAATGTCAAGCTGGTTATCGGGGCTTCTGCATACGTGGTGAAACGAATGATCTGACTATCCTCAGTTTTTATTTGGAAGATCCTAGTCATAAAATCTATTATCGGTTTGAACAATTTTCTTCCATTCCTCAAAACTCATTTCAAACAGAATTTCTCCATTTGGTCTTTTACCCGATTCTTTCCACCCGGCATTCCGGTAAAATATTTCAGCCCTCGTATCGGGACTTGTGCCCAGCCAGATTTTTTCTTTTGTCTGCGAAAAATACCAATCAAGCATCAACTCATGTAATTTCTTTCCGATACCTTGTCTTTCATATCCCGGTTTTACGAAAAGAGCCCAGACATTATTTTTCTTCAGATCCACTATTGCAAATCCAGTTATTTCCTGATCAATTTCGCATAACCAGCCTTTTCCGCGATGGAGTAAGAATTCTTCATAGTCTTCTTTTTTTATCAACCTGGGATCAGGCAGCATGTTTTCTTTCACCGATATTCTGACTTCATGCAGATTACTGATATCTTCAACCTGAGCATCCCTGAAATGCATTACTGAAATTAATTAATAAATTTAATGTACTTTTTTTATTCACCACATAGGATCCTAGACACATAGATACACATAGGTGTTATCAAAAAATAAAATGATTCTTCCTGTGAAAACCCCTCGTGTAAATTAGGAGCTCATTTCAGAATTGCTTCAGGTAACTGATTTTGGCAATGAGATGTTCTTCACCTTGTGGTTTTGACTGCAGGTCATTATATCCATTTCGGTTATACACGACATAGATATAAGACAACGGACGATATTCCCAGGAAAGACGGATATTATAATTCTGTGATTTGTTATTCGTATTGTACTGGTAAAGGCCTGTAAGCTGTATCCGCGGGTTCAATGCCAATCGTGCTTCGAGCCCATACAGATCAACAGTAGTGTTTGTCTTCGGTTCTCCTACATAAGTAAAATGATTTCTATTGAAATGCCCGGTCACTGAAAAATAAGGGATGGGGGCAAATTGCAGTTTCCAATCACTCGAATTAAGCCGGCCATTATAATAGGGCCCCCAGGTATACATGACCTGCAGGTTTAACATTTTGGACGGATCCGTACTTCCCCAGAGCCATTGCTGAGTAAAATTGTATTTTCCAGGAGGAATATTTACACCCAGGGGCTGAAAGGGAACAGTGAGGTACTCGAAAGTGGGAATGATTCCATATCCTAAAAAAGCTCCGCTTTGAAAATTGAACCAAACAGGGAAAAAGGTCAATGTACGTTCAATCAATTTTCCAGTTGATGCCTGGTGATAAAATTCAGGAGTAAAACTGGGTTCAAATGCTCTGAGTATTTTTTTAAAAGGGAGCAGTTTACCGCGATAATAATAATACATTCCGGGCGTGGTTCCGATGACATCATTCCTGGAAATAAATCCGGTTTGCGGATCAAAATCTTTTGTGACGAGAGATTCTGTCCACCAGACTTTCATCTGGTCAGTAGAATAATAATATTGTGCGAAGCCTGCAAAGCCCTGCTTATTGGTATTGGTTGTTGCAGAATGAATCACCATCGTGTTAAGTGAATTCGATTCATTAAAACGCACAAAGCCATCCAATGCGCTTACTATATTTGTTCCGAGGGAATTATTTCTTATTGTTACCAGTCCGCCAACTCTGTTCTCTGTCCCAAAATTTTGAGAATATCTTCCTACAAAAAAATTTGTTTCCGGTTCAGCATTCGATGCAGCCTGACGCATCAATATCGCTCCGTAATTTTTTTTTGATGACCTGTTCACGAATCTTCCGCCAAATTCAATAGGAATCGGATTTCCATTATCGTCCAGTCCAATTCTCCTACTAAAAAAAGGCTGGATGCGCATCGATCCACCGGACAAATCCTCGGCCGGACCCACACCCACTCCAAAAAGAGAAGCATTCTCCAGAAAAAATTGTCTTTTTTCCGGGAAGAAGACATCAAATCTCGTTACATTATTTACTTCTACGTCTGCATCTACCTGCGCAAAATCTGTATTGGCTGTCAAATCCAGCACTGCGTTAGGATTGATTGCCCATTTTAAATCAGCGCCAACTTTAAAATTATTTTGATAAGGCTGAATGGCCGAATCAGAATAATAATAATGATCGTACGAAGTCAACACATAAGGTTGAAACCTGATATTGGGTTTGGGTGGGGGAGGCTTCAGGCCTTTCAATATACCGGCATAGTTCATGCGCAGTGAAGTGAACACGCGGGGAAAAGGCGAAAGCGCTGTGATTTCATTCGAAAGCCGCCTGTTGCGGTAAACATTAAATCCCCAATTCTGGAGGCTGTCGGTCGTTTTCGGATAACGCAGCGTTTGCCAGGGAATTTCAATTTCTGCAGTCCAGCCCGAATCCGTTCTGTTTGTCCGAACCTTCCAAAGTCCGTCCCAGTCAATATCATAATACAGATCATCGAATGATAAGAGGTCTCGCTGCACTCCATATGCATTCGTTACAAATGACATTGCATTTCTTTTATCATTGAATCCGTCAAACGCAAGAGAGACGAGATCGTGCTGACGATAATCAAAATCTCTTTTGAAATCTGTGGCTCTTATGGCTTTTCTGCCAAGGGAGTCGCGTGCAAAAATGCCTAAGTACAGGTATTGCCTGTTGTAAAGCACTTTTATTTCGGTTTCAAAATTGGGAAGATTTCCCTGAAGGGGTTCTATTTGAGTAAAGCGGGGAGATGGTTTTGTCTTTTGCCAATCTGGTTCATTCAGCAAACCATCCACGCGAAGAAATGAACTGATCTGAACAGCTTCTATTTCTTTTTTGGTAGAATCTGGTTTGAACACTTCAGCATCCTGCGCAAATGCTGCTGAATAAATGATAAGGAGCAGATAGGTTAGCGTCTGCTTCATTTATAGGCAAAATTTGGTGTTTTTAGCGCACGAAAGACAAAGTTAATTTATGTCACCAAGTAATCAGCTACCGCTTATCATTTCGATTTTTGGATTTCTAGTAAAGTGCAGATTGAATATAAGCAGGCAAAATGTTAGGAGAACTCCTGGATTGCCCATGTCTTGCAATTGGGAGTGGTCGACTCATCAGCTCAGGTCGACGACCTCAATGAAGGAGTGGTCGACTCATCAATTCAGGTCGACGACCTCAATGAAGGAGTGGTCGACTCATCAATTCAGGTCGACCACCTCAATGAAGGAGTGGTCGACTCATCATCTCAGGTCGACGACCTCAAGGAAGGAGTGGTCGACTCATCAATTCAGGTCGACGACCTCAAGGAAGGAGTGGTCGACTCATCAGATCAGGTCGACGACCTCAAGGAAAAAGTGGTTGACTCATCAATTCAGGTTGCCACTTCGATACGCAATGTTTCGGAAAAAAATTGTAATTTAGACAGTTACACAATTGCGTGGCTATGAAGGTTGCTCTGTCAAAGAAAAAATGGTTGGTTCTCATTGGTCTCATTGCCATTGTCCTGGCGTTTACATTCAGTACGCATCAAAAACCGGTCAACTACAGTACACAGGTCAAACCCATCTTCAATAAAAAATGTATTATTTGCCACGGAGGAGTGAGGAAGAAAGGTGGATTTAGTGTATTGTTCCGCTCAGAAGCACTTGCCAAAACGGAATCAGGCAAATTCGCCATCATTCCCGGTGATCCGGATCATAGTGAGTTGATCAAACGTATTACAGCAAAGGATCCTGAAGATCGCATGCCTTATAAACATGAGCCTTTATCATCTGACGAAATCGGCATTCTGCGGCGTTGGATCAAGGAAGGAGCGAAATGGGGAGATCATTGGGCATATGTTGCCGTTCAACCCGTGGAACTGCCTAAACCAAAAAGAAAATTTTTCGGACTGGTTTCAGACAGTCATGCCGACTGGATGAAGAACGAGATTGATTATTTCATTTATCAAAAGCTGCAGGAAGAAAAACTGGAACCATCGCCACAGGCCGACAAGGCCACTTTGCTTCGTAGGGTAAGTCTTGATCTGATCGGAATGCCTGCTCCAGAAAAATGGGCTCAAAAATATTTGAATGATAAAAATTCCACCGCTTATGAATCACTGGCAGACAGCCTGCTGGCTTCGCCGCATTTTGGCGAGCATTGGGCTGCCATGTGGCTGGACCTGGCAAGGTATGCAGACACCAAAGGATATGAGCGTGATGATAGCCGCAGCATCTGGCGGTATCGTGACTGGCTGATCAATGCTTTTAACAATGACGAACCCTACGATCGGTTTATAACGGAACAAATTGCGGGCGACCTCCTGCCGAATCCTACCGATGCCCAATATATTGCTACTGCGTTTCACCGTAACACTATGACGAACGATGAAGGCGGAACCGATAATGAAGAATTCCGGACTGCGGCTGTGCTTGACCGTGTGAACACGACCTGGGAAGCCCTGATGGGAACTACTTTCGGCTGTGTACAATGCCATAGTCATCCCTATGATCCCTTTGCCCACGATGAATACTACCAGTTCATGGCTTTCTTCAATGATTCCCGTGATGAAGATACTTATGCCGATTATCCTCTATTACGGCAATATACACCCGAAGATAAGGCCAGGTTGCAATCGGTGACGGACTGGGTTGGAAAGAATGCATCAGCTCAACGGGCAAAAGAAACACATATTTTTTTGAAAACCTGGCAGCCGGCGATCAACTCTCTTTTGGCAGACCGATTTATAAACAGTGAACTCGCAGATACCAAATGGTTAATTTTCCGCAACCACGCCCAGTGTCGCTTGAAGAGAGTAGATCTGACAGGTAAGAATTATCTCATTTATCGTTATATCGGTTTTCTTAAAGACGGCACCTGGACAATTCATCTTGATAATCCCGACGGACAGGTTTTAAAATCGACTCCAATTCAGCCCACGAAAGATTGGGAGATTGTGGGAATGGATATCCCATCTGTCAGTGGAGTACACGATCTTTATTTTACTTATTACAATCCAAATCTGAAAAAACCTGCGGATAATGGAATGCAGTTCGACTGGTTTTATTTCACTGAACCTTTCCCGGGAAAAAATAAACCCGGATATGAAAAGGCTAAGATAGATTTCTGGCAACTGGTGAAAGCAGATATGCCTACTACACCGATCATGATGGATAATCCAGTCGACATGCACCGCAATTCCTATGTTTTTGAAAGAGGTAACTGGCTGGTCAAAGGAAAAGAGGTGCAGCCGGATGTACCTCATGCACTCAATCCATTGCCTACAGGGGCTCCACACAACCGTTTGGGATTAGCAATGTGGATAACGAGCAAACAAAATCCGCTGACTTCCCGTACCATCGTAAACCGGCTCTGGGAGCAGGTTTTCGGAACAGGTTTGGCAGAAACACTGGAAGATCTGGGCACACAGGGTATTCAACCGACGCATAAAGACCTTCTTGATTTTCTTTCCTGGAAACTGATGAATGATTATGGATGGAGCCTTAAAAAACTTTTAAAGGAAATTGTAATGTCTGCGACTTATCAGCAGGATTCAAAAGTCAGTCCTGAACTGCTGGAAAAAGATCCCTATAATAAATTGTATGCGAGAGGATCAAGAGTCAGGTTATCTGCAGAACAGCTGCGTGACCAGGCATTGGTCATCAGCGGGCTCATGAGCAATAAAATGTTTGGTCCGAGTGTGATGCCTTATCAGCCAAAAGGAATCTGGCTTTCACCATGGAACGGGCAGGACTGGGTTGAAAGCAGGGGAGAAGATCAATACCGTCGGGCATTGTACACTTACTGGAAGCGCACTGCACCTTATCCGGCAATGATGACATTTGATGGCGCAGCGAGGGAAGTCTGCACAGCTCGTCGCATCCGAACCAATACTCCGTTACAGGCTTTGGTCACTTTAAATGATGAATCTTATCTGGATGCCGCCCGTCATTTTGCGTATCGCATCCAGGAACGAACTCCGAATGATATCAGAAAGCAAATTAAAACAGGCTATGAGATGATGTTATACAAACCGATCACCACAGCAAAATTGCAGGCGCTTGAAAAATTATATGATGAAGCTTATGAAAAGTTAAAAGATGATAAAGATAAAACCTGTGAAATGATCGGGCTGATGGATCAGCATAATAACCCGGAGACTGCAGCGTTGGTAGTTGTAACTAATGCCATGCTGAACCTGGATGAACTGATTACAAAAAATTAATTTTTAACAA
>DATJWE010000153.1:0-8295 GCA_035501475.1 Puia sp.
CGCGGAAGAAAAATCTACTCCTTTGAAGCCGTTTACCTGGAGGTCAATAAAACCTTTGATGTTCAATGGTTCGGTCATGCAGTTATTTTGGAAACAGAATAGTGCTATCCTCATAGATACGTGCCCGGGATAAATCACCAATTTAAAAGTAGAAAAAAGGTCTTACAAAAATGTAGACCTGCTAAAAATAAAAGAGAAAGAATAATGCAATCGAACTCCGGCAAAAAATTAATTCTTATCCGGTAAAGCATTTAACAGAGCCATGGTAGCCCAGTTGGTGGCAGTAGCGGAAATAAACTGATTTTCGTCGTAAGGTGGAAAATCGCTGTTCACGAAAGGTTGAAGAGGATAGGCCCTCGTCATCACAATCCAGGCGCCGCTGTCATCCTGTGTTTTCAATAAATAATTTAGTCCTTTCTGATAGACTTCATCCTCCGGCTTAACCATCCCGCTTTCGAACAAAGCATATAGAACCTGGCCGGTAGCATATGCATCTGTTTTCAACGTGGATAATTGCGCCCATCCTCCATCCGGCCGTTGCATGGATATCAGCTTATCGGCAACTTTTTCTTTCTTATCATTCTCAGTTCCGCACCATTGCATACCCAGCAATTGAAAACTGAGTTCCTGTTGTTGATCGGGATTGGCATTTTCGAGCCATTGCCTTGTTCTGGTCACCAATTTTTCCACCTGGGCCTTTTTTGCCGGTGATGCATATAATTGAATTGCGCGTATGGTCATCGCCGTGAGGTGTATATCGCCTGCTTCCAGGGGTACTCTTGCTGATTCTGTCAGGAACGATCCGTCCGGCTTTGACTGACTCATCATATAATCAACTGCAATATCTGTATAGATGCCAGGGGGATATTTCTCAGCCCAAAGGCCAAGGAGAACATAAGGCGCTATAAAATTGGCAGTTATGAAATCATTGATCATATTGGGATCATTAGCTTCTTTAATTGTTCTTTCCATGGACCTTACCCTGTCCACACTAAACGAATCGATAACGGGAACTCCTTTTTGTTTGGCCAACGCGGCAACCATTGAGGTCAGGGTATTGTTATGACAGGAAGCGCATTTTTGCCTGCTCCGCTGCGTAAATGTGTAAGCGCTTTTTTGAAGAATCAGGAAGCTTTTAGTGACCGATTGCTGAATATCAGCGGGATCAGTATTTACCGGCTTATTCATCCAACCCATAAGCATAACCGAAAAGAGAGCGCCGCACGATATCAAACTAATGGTAAGAAGTATTTTTCTTTTCATATGATGGTTGTTAAAAGGAATGAATATTTAGTTTGCATACTTTTTTAATATGGCTACAGATTCTGTATTCCCCTTTTTCTGAGCATAATATAATGCGTCCGTTCCATCAGCTGCTTTTTCGTACGGTATTGCACCATGTTGGATCAGTGCAAGTGTCATATCCGGTTGGTCTGTTTCGGCCTGCTGAAGCAACATGAGTGCGGTAAAGCCTTTTTTTGATTTGATATTCGGATCGGCTCCGTGATCCAACAGATAAAAAAACGATTTTCTCTCATTACTAAGCGCAGCATACATTAATGGAGTGAACCCCCTGATCGACTCCAGGCCGAACGAAGGATGCACATTTACGTTTGCACCGTTATCGACAAGCATTTTTACCGCCTCGAAGCAGCGATAATTCAGCGCATTATTGATAGGATAATCTCCATAAAATACTGTATCATTTGCCCTAAATCCATTCTGCATCAGCAGCCGCATAACAGCAGTGTCGCCTGCACCAGCAGCATTATAAAGTAAAAAATTATCAGGCGCGGCTCCTTTCAGGTCAGCCCCCTGATCCATGAGCAAATGAAAAATTCTGACAGTTCCGGGCATGAGCGCCAGCTTAACCAATACAGTGTATCCTTCCTTAGAATGAATTCTCGGATCTGCTCCGTGATTCATTAATAGCAGTGTTTTGTCCCAATTCGGTATGGCAAACCATAATGCAGTAATGCTGTCCTCATTGACATAATTGACATTTGCACCATGCTCAATCAATATTTTCATTTGTTCTGTCGAACCATAGAGTGCAGCCGCCATTAAAGCAGAACAGATGCCGGATACAACATTCGGATCTGCTCCGTTTTCCAATAATTTATTTAGCTCAAAAGCATCACCCGAGCGGATGACCTGAAAAAAATGATCTTTTGCTAAACTGTCCTGTAAATTATTGGCCTGCGCAAGAGCCGGATGGAAGAAAAGCGGGAATGCAACAATCAATACTGCAAATAGCGCAATGCCTTTTTTCGAAAAAGCCGGCAGACAGGCTGATTGAAAAATCATAAGGATAAGGTTTAGGTTGATTGTTTTATAGTCAGTATAATAAGATCGGAAGTAAGCAGAAGGCGGATTAATCGACAAAATATATTGGAGATCGCTGAAATGAAATCCTTCCAGGATTCACTAACCGGGAGATAAGCTGTGACCTTCTATTGAACCATTAAAAAATAAACTACAGCACAACTAAAGTTACATTAATAAATCAATTGCAAAAAATTGTCATTTGGATGCGATCCGGTTATGAGACGAAATATTTCAATCCAGGGAAACGACAACCCGAAATAAAAGGAGACCTCGTTGACAAAACAATTAGAAAATCACAATCACTAACTTTAAATACCAAACAGTATGTTGTTTTGAAAAAAAATATTTTTATTCTTTTTCTTTCGGTATGCTGTATTGAGTCTGCTTATGCACAGCACGTGCATATGAATATGAAAGCTGATAGCAGTAAGACCGTGATGCAGGACTCAGTACCAAAGCACAATGATATGATGGATATATCGGTGATGTGTAATGCTTATTCACTCAACTTACCCATGAACCGGAATGGATCAGGTACATCCTGGCAGCCTGATGCTTCGCCCATGTATGGATATATGATACATTCTAAGAAATGGATGTACATGCTGCATGGAAATATTTTCATCCGTTACAATAAACAGGATCTCACCAATGAGGGAACGAGAGGCGGCAAAATGTTTGACGCGCCGGATATGCTAATGGCTATGGGGCAAACCAAAATCGGCAACAACGGGCTATTTCATTTCAATACCATGTTTTCTCTTGAAGCGCCGATTGTGGGTGGATATGGATACCCGCTTCTTTTTCAGACAGGGGAGTCATGGAAAGGCCAGCCGTTGGTAGATCGTCAGCACCCTCATGATTTGTTTTCAGAATTATCAGTCAGCTATTCCTATTCATTTTCGAAAAAAACAGATCTATTTGTTTACCTGGGATATCCGGGAGAACCTGCATTGGGCCCAGTATCCTTTATGCATCGAACTTCCGGAATGAACAACCCCGATGCACCTGTCGGCCATCACTGGACAGATGCCACGCATATAACTTTTGGGGTTGCAACGATTGGCTTCAGGTACGGAAAATTTAAGGTAGAGGGCTCTTCTTTCACCGGACGCGAGCCGGACGAGAACAGGTATAATTTCGATTCTCCGAAATTTGATTCCTGGAGCGGAAGAATTTCATTCAATCCAAATAAAAACTGGTCTATGCAGGCATCACATGGATTTCTTAAGAGCCCGGAAGTGCTGAGGCCCGATGAAAACGTTAATCGCACCACTGCATCGGCGGCATATGTTTTTGTTTTTGGGGATGAAAAATATTTCAGCAGCACGGCCATATGGGGAATGAACAAGGGAAAAAACCTGAATGGATCAAACGATGTGGAATTGGAAGCTTCTTTGAGACTGACCAAATTTGTCAGTTATTTCAGATATGAATGGGTACAAAAATCAGTAGAGGAATTGAACCTTGATCCATCGACCTATGGCAATGAAACTTTATTTCCGATAAACGCAACTACCATCGGAGCGGGTTATGATTTATTTCGATTCGGTGGGATGAGAATAATGATGGGGGGTCAGTTCTCCTGGTATCATTCTCCCCCGGCGCTTGTAAGTTTATATGGAAAAAATCCGCTGGCCGGTGAAATCTATCTCAGGTTGTATCCGGGATTAATGTAACTGTGGATCGAAAAGCTGATGATAAGACATTAATATAAATAAATTTAAAATGAAAACAAGATTGATAATACTATTTATCGCTTTATCTAACAGTAATATATACTCGCAATCTGTTGCGAAATCATCTGATACCGTTCGATTTCTCAAACATATACTTACAACCGATTTCATTTCTGAAGGAGTGGCTGTTGGTGATGTTAACCGGGATGGACGAATGGATATCATTGCGGGAGCATATTGGTTTGAAGCGCCGTCCTGGACCCTGCATGAACTCGCCAATCCGGTTCATTATGATCCAGCTACGAGTTTTAGCAATTCATTTTTGAATTATACTCTCGACGTGAATCAGGATGGATGGATGGATTTGATAAGAATCAGCCTGCCGGGAGAAGAAGCGGTTTGGTATGAAAATCCTAAAAACAAACCTGGTTTTTGGAAAGAGCATCCTATCCTGAGCAATTGCGGAAATGAATCACCTGCCTTTGTTGATATCAATGGAGATGGCAGGCCGGATATTCTTTGTAATGATCCGGTAGCCAAACAAATAATCTGGATGCAATCTCCCGGCGGCGGTGACACTTTATGGATTCGTCATGTGATTGCTTCGGGAAATATTCCGGGCACAGACCGATATACTCACGGTCTGGGTTATGCGGACATGAACGGAGACGGCAGGCCGGATGTAATTATTACAAAAGGCTGGTGGGAAAGTCCTGCAAATCCGGCCCGGTCAAACTGGATATTTCATCCTGCTGACCTGGGTGAAGACTGCTCGCAAATCTATTCTTTGGATGTGATCGGAGACGGGCGGCAGGATCTGATCAGCGCTTCGGCTCACAAATATGGCATCTGGTGGCATGAAAGATCTTCAGCCAACCCGTATGACAGTGTGTGGATTCATCATCTTATTTTCAATGGGTTTTCCCAGTCACACGGAATGGGTTTGGCTGATATCAACAATGATGGTCACCCGGATTTGATAACAGGCAAAAGGCATTTCGCCCATAATGGAAAAGATCCCGGCGCTTTTGAGCCATCTGTATTGTATTGGTTTGAATTCAAACCCGGCAAAACGCCGCAATGGATTCCACATCTTATCGACGATCATTCAGGTGTAGGCCTGCAGGTGGTTACAACAGATATCAATCATGATGGGCGAATAGACATCATAGTGAGTAATAAAAATGGAGTGTTTTATTTTGAGCAATTAGCACGGCAGTGAATGGTGTTTTTTGTCATGAGCTTCGGTAATCCTGCTCAGCATTCTTGCGTCGCACACTTCAGCAGTTGTAATCCTATTAAACGATATTCTGGCGCAAAGGTCCTGAGATCAAAGAAACTAAAGTTTCTGGGCTTTGAGCTTGCGTGAGATAATAACGCCGGACAGAATTCCTGCCGTTGAAGTGTGCGACGCAACGATGCCCAATAGTATTCCTGAAGCCGGGGATAAAAGATAAATCTATAAAACGACATCCGGAGCTTATTTTGCCTGGTCGACCACCTTGTTAAAATAGATAAGATCTCCACTCCTGCTGACTCCTTCCATGAGAATGCGGAATCTTTTTGCGTGATCAGAATTAAAGAAAGAAAGCTTTGCGCGGCCACTCTTATCAATTTTTACCCCGGGGTTCCAGTACAGGGTTTCCCTGTTGTCTGCCCTTGCTAAGGCTGCCTTATCTATATCATAATTTGGAGAAAAAAATTGCCTTGTGACGCTGTACCCGTCAAAAATATATTTATCACTATTGCCAATAGCTGTCGTGTTTTTCATTCCTTCGTCATATTTTTTCAGATAAATAGCAATCACGCCAATAACACCCCCATTAAAAGGCGCCATGGAAGCCGGTGGCGGCACAAACCTGATCATGGCGACATCACTTAATCTGATATTTACAATATCCTGGTAAGAGGATGGCGTTTCGTTTACATAAAAGTAAGGCATGGCTGTAGTGGGTGTTCCTTCCGGTATCACATCATTGTTAACTGTAGATTTTACGGCTAATAATTCGCTCACTGCTGAATTCCGATAAGAAAACAGTGGGCTGTTTTCTGTACCGGAAACGCTTAACCCGGGAAACTTTCCCATCATAAAATCAAAAAGAGGCATACTATTAGGATAAAAATTATTCACCAGGTCAATATCATAAAAAACACCTGCCTGAAAAAAAGGGCTTACATATTTTTTTGCCAATTGCTCTGCTGCAGTCGGTGGATTTCCTCTTACCGTAACAGGCTTGAGCATGTTTAAGTAGTTACGAAAACGTTCATTACTCTGTTTGCTCAACGCATTTTTATATGAATTGACCAGCTCCTCTTCCGCATCCGGTGTGAAAACAAAATGCGCAGTATCCGTCTCTTCGAATGAATTGGCCAGGAATTTCAGTTTGTATCTCTTTTCTTTAGCCTTGGTTTCTTTTTGTTGTAAATAAACCACTGACCGTCCCCTTGGCACATAATCCTGAACAATAAAATTACCGTTACTGTCCGGTGAAATATATCCCATAAACCTGGTCGAATCATTTTCCGTGATTATCATCTTAACGGGATGTGTGTCCTTTGTCTGAGTTGTATAACCCAATAATTTTCCCCGTATATAAAGTGAGTCTTCAACAGCATATTTTAACGGAACTGTTTCTTCACCGAGTATTTTTTTCCATTCAAAATGCCTCCATCCGTTGGTCATCATAACCAAATCCAAAGCAGCTTTGATGCTATCCGAGTTGTTCAAAAAATAATATCCGGGGTTGCGTACTATTCCCTTTAATTCTGAAGACAACAAAAACGAACTGCAAATATTTTCACCCAAGGAATCACTTTCAACCTGGTCTGCATCTGTTACCGCAATGGAAATATCAGCATCGTTAATTGGCTGATTCAGGTTTTTGAGCTGCAATGAAAAAACTGATTTTGACTTTGGTTTTGCCGATATTGTATCGTCTACGAGTTCAACCTCCGGCTCGGTGCCGTGGTTGATAAAAACAATTCTTTCTGATTGTGGCACTCCATTGCTATCAAAAATTGTCACTCGCAAAATACCGGTGGCAAATTGCTTTGTATCGATATTAAAAGTATTTATTCCAGGGTCCAGGACAAGTGGATAGGTTGCTACCTTGCCGTTTTTCTGACTTGCCACCAGCACTATCTGCTGAAATTCCCCGGGTACAGTTTCATGATAAACTACCTTTATCGCAAATGCATCTTTTGACTGATCTATTAATTTAATGTTGATCCCGGAATTTTCAGCTCTTGGAAGTAATCGTTTTTCAGAAGAATTATCCGGCCAATACACCATTGCATAATAGTCGTGTGTGGCCTCATTCAGGAAGTCAAATTTGCCCATCCCATCATGAAATGTTTTAAAGGAATCAATTAAATTATTTTTTTCATCAAATATTTTACCATGAATAGTGACAGGTAAGCCATATTCGTCTGTTGCCTTAAAAGCTACAGTGCTGTTTACGCCATTTATAAGGTCTCCTCCTTCAGGGAAAAAAAGTATTTCATATTGCTTACCAGGCTTAACGGTATTAAAATTCTTATCGTCTCTATCAGAAGGGTTTTTTACAAAAAGGTCCCGATGGAAAAGGGCCAGCTCATCAAAGTTCATCATCCATTTGGTAAAACATCGCAACTGGTAGACACCACTTGTCAGTGAATCGGGTAATTGAAAATCTCCGGTTGCAGTTCCTGCCTCAAGAGGAAATTTTTTCTTGATCATAATTTTTCCATCGGAATTAATAAGTTGGATATATACGATTTTGCTTAAATCCGATGGCACTCCAAAAGAAAGCGAGTATATTTTATACCAAATGCTTTGCCCGGCTAAATAGCTCTGTTTATCTGTCTGAACATATATTTTTTCCTGGGGATATTTGCGGTAATAATCTAACAGTTTCAATTTTATGCCTTCCGGAGAGGGGCCGGGGCCGATTGAAAAAAAGAAAAAAATAATATTGGCGACAAGACAGGATTTCATGCAGGCTTTAATTTTCCATCATTAAATTTAATCTTAATATTCTTCCCGGCAAGACTGGAAAAGTGGTTAGCTATTTAATAACAATAATGTTCTCACCGCAGAATTCAAATCATCCGCCTGGTAGTTTAAATTGTATTAGATTTACATTTCGGGCTCCTTTTAGTGTGAATATTCTTTCATTTCCAAATATCAAACTCAATAAAATATTTTGAATCATGACAAGAAAAGATCTGGCTTTACTTGCAGTAGTTGTTAGCCTGGCTGCCTGTCACACATCGAATTATCTTTACGAATACGAAAATAAAAAAACAA
>DATJWE010000154.1:0-4142 GCA_035501475.1 Puia sp.
TAAGGTATTGGGGCCCCACAGGGGGCTGGGGAGTTCATGTCAGAAAAGCCTTAGGGTATGTATTTTCCGTTCGTGCTGAATATGATTGGATGAGGGCCAAGGGTTTGAACTGGCAGCCTTCCGACCTAAGTCTGAAAAATATTCCTCAACTGGCCCAATATTATCCGCCTGGCAGTGGCAATGTTTATTTCATGAACTACCGGACAACAATACACGAACTAACAGTTCAGGGCATTTTCTCTATTAACAATATTCGTTTTCACAGGGCGAAAACGGGTGTCACCTTCTATGGGTTCGGCGGTTTTGGGGCGATGACATACAGCACATTTTATAACGCACTCGACGGAAGCGGAAATCCTTATAACTTTTCCAGTATAGTTGCGCAATATGGACCCAATTATAATTATTCGGATAGGAAGGACATTAAAAAAGCAATTAAAAGCATATTGGATGGATCCTTTGAAACAATGGCCCAAAGAGACCCTTCACAACCAAAATTCGGATCAGCTCCGCTTAAACCCGTTGTTGTGTTTGGAGCAGGAGCAGAATTCAAACTGACCGATAGATTCAATATTGCCCTGGAAGATAAGTTCACAATTACGAAGACCGATCTTATCGACGGAATGGAATGGCAGGAAACCGCACAGGCTGCTTTAACCAGGGATTATGATTCTTATAATTTCCTATCAGTAGGGTTAAATTATAATTTAGGAAGAAAGGCTGTAGAACCTTTGTGGTGGATCAATCCACTCGATTATGCATACGGCGAAATCAATGCTCCGCGTCATATGAAACTTCCCAAACCGGTGTTGGATGATGCTGATGGTGATGGTGTTACCGACCAGTTCGACCACGAACCTAATACACCGGCCGGCTGCCCAGTGGATACTCATGGTGTGAGCCTGGACACGGATGGTGACGGAGTGCCCGACTGTAAGGATAAGGAAAAGATCACCCCGACTCAGTGTCAGCCTGTGGATGCAGACGGTGTGGGTAAATGTCCGGATCCGGCCTGTTGTAAGGACCTCAGTGCAAGACTTGATTCAGGAGGAGTTGGCGGGGTAGGCAGATCCAGATGCAGTATCGGTGATTTGCCAAGCATTACTTTCAAAGGCAGATCTGTGACTTTGAGCAAAGACGGTCAGGCCCTTTTAGCTACAGTTGCTGAAAAAATGCGCGAAAACCCGAATTGTAAAGTAGCAGTAATCGGATACGGCGAATCCAGCAAATCTGCTCAGCAATTGAGTTGGGATCGCGTAAACGAAGTGATTAAATACCTGGTTGAAAAAGAAGGAATCAATTCTGACCGGTTCATATTCAGATATGGCCAGAGTGGTGGTGATGAAAATACAATCGATCTCAAAGACGCCACAGGAGAGGAAGGACCGAATACAGTTCCGGCCCCTCATCCCAATCTCAGAAGAAGATAAACTTCCCAATAATAGTTCAAACCCCCGGTAACAAACAACCGGGGGTTTTTTTATAGAATCCTTAACTAGTTTTTTTCCTTCCCCATTTCCAAAGTATTGATCTTTGAAAAGGTTAAATAAAAAGATTAACTTTGCAGGCCTTTATGAGAATATTATTCATAGCGTTCATAATCATTATGTTTTCATCCTGCTCTCTGTTTCCCAAATCCTGGAGAAAGAATGAGGGTTTTTCAAAAATCATGAAAAGTACGGATTATGACTACAAATTGAGGATGGCTGAGAAGTATTATGTAGAGAAGGATTATAATCATGCGCAGCAATTGTATGATGACCTTTTCCGTGTGATGAAAGGGACCGATCATTTTGAAGACATCTTCTATAAATACGCTTATTGTGCCTATTATCTGAAGGATTATGTGAATGCTGAAAATCTGTTTAAAGGGTTTGTCGAAGCATTTCCTAACAGCCAGAAATCAGATGAGATGGATTATATGCGGGCTTATTGCTTCTATAAACAATCGCCCAGGGTAGAACTGGATCAGACAAACACTACTAAGGCAATAGGATTTATGCAGGCTTATATCAGCACGCATCCAGGTTCTGACAAGGTTAAAGAGGCTTCGGAAATAATTGACAAGTGCAGGACCAAATTGGAAGAGAAAGATTTTCAAAATGCAAAACTTTATTATGATCTCAGGGCTTCAAACCCTGCTTATCTTAAAGCAGCTTCAATTACTTTCAATATCCTGATGAATACTTATCCGGATTCTGAAAAAAGCGATGAGTATAAATTATATGTTATTAAGTCCGATTACGAATATGCAACCAAGAGTTTTGAAGATAAAAAAGAACCGCGCTTTGAACAGGTAGTTACGGATTGTAATGATTTTATGGATCGTTTTCCTGAGAGTAAATTTAAAAAACAGGTTCAGGAATATCTGGACCTGGCATCTAATACAATAAAAGTTTTAAAAAATGAGCCGACTAAGAAGACAAGCTAGTGCAAATACTGCAAATACTGCAGAAACAAGAAACCTTACTGACTTAAAAAACAAAACGGGAAATTTGTACGAGTCAATCGCTATTATTGCGAAAAGGGCTAACCAGATCAATATTTCCCTGAAAGAAGAGTTGCATAACAAACTGGAAGAGTTCGCAACTCATACTGACAGTCTCGAGGAGATTCATGAAAACAAGGAACAGATAGAAATATCCAAGGCTTACGAAAGAATGCCCAATCCGGCGCTTTTAGCGACGCAGGAGTTTGTAGAAGACAAGATTTATTATCGTAAGAATGACGATGACCTATTTAGCTAATGAAATAAGTATCTTATTTTGGGAAATCCGATGCGACAACAATTTAGTTGTCGCTTTTTAGTTTTAATATTGGGTCATTGATCAGTTTCCGATATGAATTACCTGAACATGATCAAAGGGAAAAAAATATTGTTGGGAATAACCGGAAGTATTGCGGCTTATAAAGCAATTCTTTTGGTGCGGGAATTTGTAAAAGAAGGTGCTGATGTTAAAGTAATGATGACTCCCGCTGCAAAAGATTTTGTGACTCCTCTTTCCTTAGCTACTCTTTCAAAAAATCCAGTCTTGATTGACCTGTTTGAAGAAGATACCTGGGCCAATCATGCCTTGCTGGGAAGGTGGGCTGATCTGATGATCATTGCCCCTTTAAGTTGTAACACATTGGCGAAAATGGCGAATGGGTTGTGTGACAATTTATTACTTGCTACTTATCTTTCTGCTGCCTGCCCCGTGATTGTTGCTCCTGCAATGGATGAAGACATGTGGCATCATCCTGCAACCCGCGACAACCTGGAAAAACTTAAAACGCGCGGCAATATCATTATTCCGGTTGAGAAAGGAGACTTGGCGAGTGGCCTTGAAGGTGAAGGAAGAATGGCTGAACCTGATGCGATTTTTCGTTTTGTAGCAGACAATTTTTTTTTTATAAGGGATTTGTCCGGTAAAAAAGTATTGGTTACCGCCGGACCCACGCATGAACCCATCGATCCGGTTCGATTTATTGGCAATCACTCTTCAGGAAAAATGGGTATTGTCCTTGCTGAAGAAATCGCCAGTCGGGGAGGGGAGGTTGATTTGATTCTTGGCCCTTCCGCAATTAATGCGAAGGCTCCCGGAATCCGGGTTCATCGCGTTGAATCTGCTGCTGAGATGTACGACTTATGCATGGAAAAATTTCCTTCGGTGGACATTGCAGTGATGGCAGCTGCAGTAGCTGATTACACCCCGGTACAAGTGTCGCAAAAGAAAATAAAAAAGACATCGGATATTCTTACTCTCGAACTCGTCAAAACAAAGGATATCCTGAAAAGTCTGGGAGAGCGAAAAACGAAAAAACAATTACTCGTTGGATTTGCGCTGGAGAACCAAAACGAGAAAGAATATGCGATCAACAAACTCGAAAGTAAAAACGCAGACCTGATCGTGCTGAATTCGCTCAATGATGAAGGTGCAGGTTTTGGATTCGACACCAATAAAATTACTATTTTTGAAAGGGGCGGTAAGGAATTAACATTTGATAGAAAACCTAAATGGCAGGTTGCAAAAGATATCGTTGACCGGATTGTAAAATTGTTAAAGTAGAATATCTTTTAAACAGACGAATAATCTTTTTCAATTCGCATCGTTTAATCTTTGAATGCAATTATTTTGAAGATGATGTTTAAGAAATCTTTT
>DATJWE010000155.1:0-47523 GCA_035501475.1 Puia sp.
AAGACGATTACCAGGAAGTGATGAAACAGGAATTGCATATTACAGGCGATCCTGATGTTGATATTTTTAGGGATTATTACGGAAACGAGATCGGAACGTTTATGTATACCGAACCCCATAACGAACTCATTATTGATTCAAAAGTGGAAGTAATTACGCGGATCAGATCATTGCCCAAGGATGATGTAGCCCGTGAAGATCAATGGGATTATTTGAAACAATTACGGAGGCAGGTTCCCTATATTGATTTTCTGACCCAGGAGCAGTTTAATACCCTGCAGGAAGTGCTGACAGTTGTGAAAGAGCAACAATGTTTTGTTTACACGCCTTTGGAATCCGCAAAGAAAATCACGGAATATGTGTATACGCATTTTAAATACATCAAAGGCATCACCAGTGTGGAAACAACATTGGATGAAGTCTGGGAATTAAAAGCCGGCGTGTGCCAGGATTTTGCTCATATTTTACTTGTGATTTTGCGAATGATTGATATTCCCGCCCGTTATGTGAGCGGATATATCTGCCCTAACAAAAATGGGATGCGGGGTGAGGGAGCCACACATGCCTGGGTGGAAGCATTTATTCCTTTCTACGGATGGCTGGGACTTGACCCGACGAACAACTGCCTTGCTAATGGAATGCATGTGCGCCTTGCAGTAGGAAGAAATTTTACGGATTGCTCACCAGTGAAAGGCACGTACAAAGGAATATCTGAACATGTCCTTGAAGTTGGAGTATCCGTTGCCTATGAAGACGGAAAAACAACGGAGGAACCCAATACAATTCTTACCCAGCTACCTGCGAGAAACGGGACCCAGCAAAATTCTTATCGGCGCTATATGGAAATGATGCAGCAGCAGTAAGGAATTTCCGGATGACTCTGTTAACGGTGGAAATAATATCCCTCCAATAACCGGATTAAATCGAGGACTCCGCCACGGCCGTCTTTATCGCCTGAATTGCACATCACAATTATTCCGATATTTTTTTCTTTGATGATTTCAACCCTGCAATCATACAGGGGACTCACCCCTTCATGAAAAGAAAATGAATTATTGTTGAAACTTCCATTATACCATCCCAACGAATAATCCAAAACACCATAGTGAATGAATTCAAAGGCGGTTTGACTGAGACTTGCATTTTTGCCTGTCAATCCTTTTAGATTTTCCTGCACAAATTTTATGTAATCAGGTAAATTGATATTGGCATCAAAGCCGGGATCAAGGACAGGGTCAATTCTTAGCCAGGTTGAAGCATCTTCATAGTGATAATAATTGCCCTGGAACCAATGCCCGAATGTGACCGTGCTGTCAGGTTTGGTAATAAAAGGGAATCCCGGTGTCAAAACAATTTTTAAAGGAGTATTAATATATTCGACTATCAGGTTCTCCCATTTTTTATGAGCAACTTTTTCGAGCATTGATGCTGCGATCACATAACCCGCAACAGAATACACAATTTTTTTTGAAACAACATTTTCGAGGTATGGCTTTTGTTGCAACATGTACAAAGTAAAAGCCCTTCTCTTGGCCGACATGGTATTGCCAAGCATTGGAGGAACACGTGTCCAATCGTCAATTGTGAGAAGTGGCTGAAGGCGGGTCTGGTTGGATAATAGCTCCAGTAGGGTAATATTTTGATAGACCGGAAATGCCTTTTTTTTGAATTCAGGAAAGACATCCAGCAATTTTGTATTCCATTTAATTTTTCCTTTTTGTACCATTTGGGCTGCGATATAGGAAGTGAATGCAGCAGTGTTGGTGCCGATATCAAACCGGCTAAGCATATGGATGCTGTCCCTGGTTGCGAATTTTTTAAAACCGCAAACTCCGGCATCGAAAATGCTGTCGCTCGAGCATACAGCATAAGCAATGGCAGGGATGCCTCTCGTCTTCCTGATAGAATCAGCTATTTGAATGAATGATTGCGAAAAACAAAGACCGGGTAAGAAAATAAGAATAAGGTATGTAAGTTGACTCGACAGGTATCTCATGCTTATGAATTAGGGTTGCTGAATTTAGCTCCTGAAGGGGGTCGATATTCCTCGAATGGTATTTTTAGCAATTTACCCAATGAATTGTTTTCTTCTTCTTTCGGATAGGTATCAATACCATATTTGAGGGTGTGCATGTCCTTTACTTTTGCATAGGTTCCGAATAATTTGTCCCAGAAAGAAAAAATATTTCCATAGTTAGTGTCCGTCAGTGGCTGAATATTATGATGGTGCACTTTATGCATATCGGGTGAAACGATAACCCAGCTGATGGCATTGTCCAGCCATTTGGGAAGCGAAATATTAGCATGATTGAATTGGGACAATACAACAGAAAGAAACTGATACATAAAAAGAAGCCATATTGGAGCTCCTGTAGCGATGACAGCCAAAAGCGTAAATACAGCCCTGAATACACTTTCAACCGGATGATGGCGATTGGCAGTAGTGGTATCCACCCAGGTATCGCAGTGGTGGATAAGATGAAACTTCCACATCCATTTTATTTTATGCTGAATCCAATGGATCAGCCAGGAACTGATGAAGTCAAGGATCATCAAACCGACTATGATATAGAGCCAAAGCGGCAATTGAACGATGTTGAGTAATCCCAGTTTGTGCTCGTAAGTGTAACTGCTGCTCACTGCAATAAAATAGGCAAACAGGAAATTGATAATAAGAGTAGTGGCAGTAAAAAAAATATTTAGCCCGGCATGCCTGAATTTGTTGTAGTGGAAATGAAAAAGCGGAATAAAACTTTCTATCACCCAAAAAAAAACAATACCAGCCATCACGAGTAAGGTACGTTGCCAGGATTCGATGTGCTCAAAAAAACTGATCATTTTTTCCATAGCAAACTTGTTAGTGTCGGAAATAAGGAATTGGAAGTAAGGGCCGGGACGTAGTAAGAGACTAAACTACTGCTTATTCAATTTTTTCTGTCATTCCCAGTTATCCTTTTTGTCAACCTCATCCAGCAATTTCATGGCGCGGGGAACCTGTGATTCATAAACCATCAGTTTCATTCCGCCGATTGCCGGGCTCAGCAAAGGGTCAATCGTTATTGTATATTCATCCATCAGGTGGCAGTTGATGCCCTGATCATGCAACATGCCCAATTGAATGTTAGCCTGAATATAGTTGTCAAACGACCGAAGTTGCACAAAATTCATATCCTCAATTTAAGAAAATCCTGCAAAAGATAAAACCCTTCAGCCGGGATATTGAGGAAAAATTTAGTTATAGCTCTCAGGATAGTCTTTGTATCGCGGCGCGCAATTGCATGAACATGGCAGGTATATCATCTATATGGCAGGTTCCTACGCTTAGCCTGTACCAGGGTGAGTTTTTTGTGGCTCCGAATGCAGAAAAAGGGACAATGGCCAGTCTTGCTTCGTCCAGTATATAAGACGTGACATCGGTTTGGTTTTGCAGTAATTTTCCTTCAACTGTTTTTTTACCTGCCAGATTGATCTTGATGGTCAGATAAATAGCTCCCTGCGGGACGATGGCATCGACGTCAAACCCCTCTTCTCTGAGCTCCTGAAATCCATCATAAATCCGGCGCAATCGTTCTTCTATGTCTTTTTTGAAATGTAAGAGGTAATGATCAATTTTTTCTTTCTGTCTTAGAAAAATGGCTGTAGCTTTTTGTTCAGGCATCGGGCTCCATGCCCCAATATGAGTCAGCATGGCTTTCATTTTATTGATCACCGAAACAGGTCCGAATGCCCATCCGACACGTACGCCGGTGGCAGCAAATACCTTGCTGATAGCATCGATGTAAATGGTATAAGCTTTCATCCCCGGGCAAAGTGATACAGGGTTATAATGTTTTGTTTCGCCATAGGTAAGATGCCAGTACATCTGATCATACATCAGGTATAACTTTTTTTCATTCTCTCTGCGGGTTGCGTTTTCTTCCAGTATCATCTGACAAATTGATTCCAGGTCTTTTTTACTGATCGTGGTTCCTGTAGGATTTTGCGGCGAGCAAAGGCAAACCATTGTGGCTCCTTTAATATGTTCGCGCATATCTTCGGCCCTGGGCATGAAATTATTTTCAGGCGTGGTTTCGATGACCACATGTTCGCCCTGTACGAAGTGAGTATAATGATTATTGTTCCAGGATGGGACTGCATAAATGATCCTGTCGCCCTTATCTGCTATGGCTCTGAACAGGGAATAGATCAATGGACGTCCTCCGCTTGCGACCAGGATTTCCTCGGGAGAATAATTCAGCTGTTCGCGCTCGCTTAAAAAAGCGGATATGGATTCCCGTAAGTCAAGATTGCCTTCGGCCGCGGGATAATTTGTATAATGCAAACGATAGGCCTCAACAATCCCGTTTTCCAGTGCCTGTGGAATGGGAAATATACTGGGATCAAAGTCGCCTACAGTAAAATTGTAAATCTTCTCTCCCTTGCGGATCTTTTCGCGGATAACCCCGCCCAGCATTACAATTTCCGAACCGATGAGCGTTTCTGACAAATGAGATAGTATTTGTTTCATAGTATTATGCCTGGCTTCTCTAATTTCCTTCCAAATTTACTTTATACCGTGGGATAATAATAAAGAGTTGACCGGCCGAAGAAAAAAATCTCATTGACAGTCAGCATAAAACAAAACTGTTCCGGTCTTACAGGAACCGGAACAGGTAAGATAAACTTCCATAAAGTCTCAGCCGCAAAAAATCAATAAGTATAGGGAAGATGATTATAGTTTTGTTACATTAATATCTTCAACATAATTCGTATTGATTGAAAAAGCCTGTTTAATATCAGCGCCTTTATAATCGCGAATCACAAATGTCAGTTTCTGCTCATCTGATTTCGGAAGCCTGAATCTTTTTTCAAAATTCTTATCTGTATATACTTCCCGGAATATTTCATTCCCGGTTTCATCCAGAATAATGACGCTGAATTTATTTCCTGACGGGTTATCCACGGATACCCTGAATAGTATGGCATCGGGTGCAGTTCCCAGGTATTTCACTACGGCACGGTCGCCCGAAATAACTGATCCTGCTTTTACGCTGGAAATGGATAAGCCTGTCAATAATAATGCGCCCATGGTCATTTTACTGATTGCGGACAATACTTGCTTTTTCATATATTGTGGTTTTTGGTGACAAAATAAAGCTCTTGCATGGCGCAATCGAATTAGCCAGCAATCTGTCAGGTTGGCGCAAGCGTAGTTGGAAAAGAGGAGTTAGAACAAACTTTCTAAGCAGGATAATCAGAAAAGACTACTCGGTTCAATTGGATAACGCAAATATACTTCTTCTTGTTGCCGTTTTTTTATGATTAACATTTTTTTAATAGTGGGGTATGTTATTTTTGGCCGGAATTGGTAACGGTCTTGTATATGCGCTTATCGAAATTACCGTTAGTATCTTTTATTGACCATTGGTCATTGTCAATTGCCAATTGTATGTTTCCCATCAGTTTCATTCAGCGCTTTCCATAACATATCTTTTAACACGTCCAGCCCGGTCTGCATGATTGAGGAAAAAAATACATGCGGGATATTCTTGGGAAGTTCCTCTTCGATAGCTTGTTTTAATTCTTCATCGAGTAAATCAGATTTGCTGATGGCAATCAGAAATTTCTTGTGCAGCAATTCGGGATTATATTTTTTCAATTCACTGACCAGGACCTCGAATTCCTTTTTATGATCGCTGCTGTCGGCCGGAATTAAAAAAAGCAATACGGCATTACGTTCGATATGACGGAGAAACCGATGCCCCAGGCCTTTGCCTTCGGCCGCGCCTTCAATGATTCCCGGGAGATCGGCTATACAAAAACTTTTACCATCCCTGTATTCCACAATGCCAAGCTGAGGCACGAGCGTGGTAAAAGCATAATCTGCGATTTTTGGTTTTGCCGCAGTGATGACAGACAGCAGGGTGGATTTACCTGCATTGGGAAATCCGACCAACCCCACATCAGCAAGCATTTTCAGTTCGAGGATTTTCCAACCTTCCTCACCGGGTTGTCCTGGCTGTGCATGTTCAGGAGCCCGGTTGGTAGCCGTAGCAAATTGCGCATTACCCAGCCCGCCAATACCCCCTTTTATCCAGATAATTTCCTGTCCGTCTTCCAGTATCTCAGCTTCCTTTGTGTGGCTTTCTTCATCTCTGGCAATGGTACCCAGCGGCACGTCAATAATGATATCTTTTCCGAAACGCCCGGTCCGGTTGTTTCCGCTTCCCGACTCTCCGTCTTCTGCAAGCACATTTTTATAATATCGAAGGTGAAGTAAGGTCCATAGATTTTTATTGCCGCGAAGAATGATATGTCCCCCGCGCCCTCCGTCGCCCCCGTCAGGTCCGGCCAGTGCATTGTATTTGGTCCGCATAAAATGTTTGCTTCCCGCACCGCCGTGACCGCTGCGGCAAAATATCCTGATCTGATCTACAAAATTTGATTTCTCCACCTGCGTTTATTGAGCTGCAAAGATAAAAATCCCGCGCTGAGCAAAGACATAAAGCTTTAGCGAAGAGTTGAATATGGTTTATTGTATATTTCTTTGAAATTAAACACTCAATATTCAATGAAAGGCCCTGTAGGGGCCGGACGTCGGCAGAAAAAATTATCTCATCCATGTAGCGCCTCAGGTGCAACAGGTTCAACCAAAATATTTTCGTTTAGATAAACACTTTCGTTCCCGTAGTAAAGCTTTCCCTAAATTCTTTTGGAGTGCATCCTTTTTTCTTTTTGAAGATGCGGTTGAAATTGGAAATATTATTGAATCCGCAGTGATAAGATATTTCAGCTATTGAATGAGTGGTATCGATGAGTTTTTTGGAAGCATGGCCCAACCTGATTTCGTTCAGGCTATCAATAAATGTATTGCCGGTTCTTTTTTTCATGAACCTGCTGAAAGAAACTTCGGTCATATTGACCAGTCTCGCCACTTCACTCAGCGTAACTGTTTTGTCGTAATTGTTATACATGTATTGAAATGCCTTCTCGATCCTTCTGCTGTTGTAACTGAAGTGTTCATTCGCAAATGTAGCGTTGGACAAAGTGCGTATGTTGCGGGATATAGAGAGATCATGCAGGATAGACATTAATTCCAGTACTGAATCAAACCCGTTTTTTTCATTTAATGCCAGCAGCCGCGGAGCCAGGGATAATATGGTTTCCCTTGAAAATAAAATTCCCCTGGAAGCCCTCTCGAACATTGCGCGTATAAAATTCATCTGGTTCCTGCACAGGAATTTGTCATCAAAAAGATCCTTATGCCATTGAATAGTGATCTCTTTAATATTTTCAGTTTTGCATTGATGGGTGAACCATGCATGATACAAATTGGGACCAATGAGTATCAGTTCCAGGTCTTCTATCACTTCGATACTGTCGCCCACAATTCTTTTGGAACCTTTTGCATTCCTGATGAAATTCAGCTCGAATTCGTCGTGGTAATGTAGGGGGAAGGAGAACTCCTTCTTTTCACGGGAAAAAATTGTAAAGCAATCGTTCTGGGTTAGCGGGGTGATTTCCCGCATTATGTCTTTGTTCATAATTTGGTAACGAATTATAAGACATTGTCCTTAGTCAAATAGCTGCATTATTTGAAAAAGATAAAATAATATTAGGAAATGGGAATAAAAGTATCTTTCTAAAAGGACTATTATTCAATCAATTTTGACGAAAGATATTAAAAATGTTCATTTTTTGATAAATTAAAATAAACAAGGGGCAAAAAAGTATTATATCAAAATGAGAGCTAAACTTATATTTGGTTTGGGCAAAAAAGTCAGCAGGTTTCCATCATTTTATTATTAAAAAATGTCAGCATATAAGCAATCTATTGCATTATTATTTGTGTCGCTTGGATTGGCGGCATCAGCGCAAAACGATTTGCCGGTTGATAAAAAAGCCACTATTGAAACTATTCATCTCTTTACTAACTTAAAAAAATTATTATCGAAAGGAATCATGATGGGCCACCAGGATGACCTGGCCTATGGTGTCGGCTGGAAATATATCCCCGGCAGAAGTGATATCAAAGATGTAACGGGCGATTATCCGGCTGTGTATGGATGGGAACTGGGAAGAATTGAAATTGATCATCCTGTTAACCTCGACAGTGTTCCCTTCGATAAAATCAGGCAATTTATCCGGGAAGCGTATATGCGTGGGGGTGTGATTACCATCAGCTGGCATTTGAACAATCCGCTGACGGGACAAACTGCCTGGCAACCTGCTCCGGGAACGGTAGCTTCGGTTTTACCCGGGGGCGAAAAAAATGATCTGTATAAAAGCTGGCTGGACAAAATTGCGGCTTTCATGCTTAGCCTGAAAGGGAAAAAAGGAGAATTGATTCCCGTGATCTTTCGGCCTTTTCATGAACTGAACGGGAGCTGGTTCTGGTGGGGCGGTAAAAATTGCACACCCGATGAGATCAAACAACTGTACCGGTTTACTGAAACTTATTTACGAGATGAAAAGAATGTCCATAATCTGCTCTATGCCTATAACACCGATCGATTCGCCACAAGAGAAGATTATCTGGAAAGATATCCCGGAGATGAATGGGTAGATATCGCCGGATTTGATATCTACCAGGGCAATAACATTAAGAAGAATGAAGATTTTATGCAGGAGCTGGACAAAACACTTACTACACTTGATGCCATTGCCAAAGAAAGAAATAAAATTCCCGCGCTGACAGAATTTGGATACAATGGATTACCCGATAGCAGCTGGTGGACGAGTGTGTTATTGAAAACTCTTTCTTCTCACACCATTGCCTATGCCCTTGCATGGAGAAATTCCGGATTTCATGGTGAAGGCAGGTATGAATTTTATGTTCCCTATAAAGGGCAGGGGTCTGCAAATGATTTCGTGAAATTTTATGAAGCGCCGGAAACCTTATTTCAAAAAGAAGTCACCAAAGAGAATTTGTACCAATGATGCACCTGAAAAAGCATAATGATTATCGTTAGAAATCAGGATCACCATATTTTATATAAGAATTAAAACTAAGAATTTCTGTAATCAGAAATCAGAGATTGAAATCCAGGATCAATGAGATTACAAGCGATTGATTTTGCCATGCTCATTGCCTATCTGGCTACGATGGTTACGATAGGATGGGTGCTCAGAAAAAAAGCCAGGCGCAATAAAGAGAACTATCTGCTGGGGGGTAAATCACTTCCCTGGTATATGCTTGGATTAAGTGATGCGTCGGATATGTTTGATATATCAGGAACCATGTGGATGGTCAGCTTGTGTTTTGTGTATGGAATGAAAAGCATCTGGATCGTTTGGTTATGGCCTGTATTCAATCAGGTTTTTCTCATGATGTATTTGTCCAGATGGCTTCGCCGTTCCAATGCAACCACAGGTGCGGAATGGCTCGCTGGTCGTTTTGGAAAAGAAGGCCCCGGGGTAAAAGCATCGCATAATATTGTCGTTGCTTTTGCTTTGCTGAGCTGCCTTGGTTTTATGGCATACGGTTTTGTCGGGCTTGGTAAATTCATGCAGATATTCATTCCCTGGAATGAAGTAGAAAGATATGTCCCTTTTCACGTGAGCCCCGCTTATGTTCCGCATTTTTATGGCATCGTGTTCACCTTGTTCGCCATGTTTTATTCTATTCTCGGCGGTATGCACAGTATTGTGTGGGGCGATGTAGTGAAATACCTGATCATGTCTGTTGCCTGTATCAGCATCGGCATCATCGCGATGATCAGGTTGCACGGTCATTCCGTTCATGTGCCTGAAGGATGGGTCAATCCTTTTTTCGGATGGAAGCTTGATTTAAACTGGAGTCATATCGTACCTGACGCAAATAAAAAAATAGAAGAAGATGGCTTTTCCTTGTTCGGCCTATTCTTTATGATGATGACATTTAAAGGAATTTTCGCCAGCCTGGCCGGACCAGCGCCCAACTACGATATGCAGAAAATCCTCAGCACGAGGTCCCCCGAAGAAGCCAGTAAAATGAGCGGCTTTGTTTCGATTATTCTTCTTCCGATACGTTATTCAATGATCATCGGCTTAACTGTTCTGGCCTTATTATATTTTGGCCAGGTTAACGGTGACCTGCAAACGCCGGATGGAACCGATTTCGAAAAAATATTGCCTTCTGCCATCAATAATTTTCTTCCGAGCGGATTAATGGGCCTGGTTCTTACCGGATTGCTGGGTGCATTTATGGGAACTTTTTCAGGAACACTCAATGCAGCCCAGGCTTACCTGGTGAATGATATCTATCTGAAATATATCAATCCGAAAGCAGCTACGAAAAGAATTATCTCAATGAATTATCTCGCGGGATTGCTTGTCGTAGCGGTTGGCGTGATATTAGGGATTTTTGTAAAAAATGTAAATACGGTTTTGCAATGGATTGTCTCCGGTTTGTATGGCGGATATATCGCAGCGAATATGTTGAAATGGCATTGGTGGCGGTTTAATGCAAACGGTTTTTTCTGGGGAATGCTTGCCGGAATCGTTCCAGCCATTGCATTGGCTGTACTGAAATCGTATGGAGTCCTGAAGGATTTGGATTTATATTATTGGCCCTGGTTGTTTGTGATTTCATTGGCAGGGTCAGTATTCGGAACTTATGCAGCTCCTCCTGCAAACCGGGAAACACTGAAATCTTTTTATAAACTGGTCCGGCCCTGGGGTTTCTGGAAACCTGTGCATAAAATGGTCTTCGCCGAAGATCCTTCTTTCGTAGGGAATAAAAATTTTGGTATCAATTCATTCAATATTGTGTTGGGGATGATCGGGCAGTTATGCCTGACTATTCTGCCCATGTACATTGTACTCTGGCTAAAACTCCCCTTATTCGTTACGATTTTGATTTTGCTCATTATCATTCTGATACTGAAAAAAACCTGGTGGAACCGGCTCAGTGAATATTGAAGAATACAAAATCACATGACTGATTTGAAACTTCTAATTAATTGACCATGACTAACGACCTGTTCGAAAAACGTTTAAAAAAACTGGAGAAATCCTGGAATGCATTAATCGTCCGGCCAAACCGGATGGTTAAAGGCGGCAATGGGATTTTTAACCGCTACAAGCATCCTGTATTGACGGCTGCACATACTCCGATATTCTGGCGATATGATCTGAACAACCGCTCCAATCCATATCTTATGGAGAGATTTGGTATCAATGCTGTTTTTAATGCAGGAGCTATCAAATGGAAAAATAAATATATCGTCGTAGCCAGGGTAGAAGGCAGCGACCGGAAATCTTTTTTTGCGATAGCCGAAAGCCCAAACGGAATCGACAATTTCAAGTTCTGGGACTATCCGATAATAATGCCGGAAACAAATGAGCCGGATGTGAACGTGTACGATATGCGCCTCACTGCGCATGAGGATGGATGGATTTATGGACTGTTCTGCGCGGAAAGAAAAGACCCTGCTGCTCCTTTGTATGATCAATCTTCGGCTATTGCTGCCTGTGGTATTGCTCGAACCAAGGATCTGACACACTGGGAGCGCCTCGCCGACCTGGAAACGCGTTCACCCCAGCAGCGCAATGTGGTGTTGCACCCGGAGTTTGTAATTGGTCAATATGCTTTTTATACAAGACCACAGGATGGGTTTATTGATGCGGGAAGCGGAGGAGGAATTGGTTTCGGATTGTCATCTTCCATCGAAAAAGCCAAAATTGACGAAGAAACGGTGGTCGATGCCAGGCATTATCACACCATCTATGAATTAAAAAACGGACTGGGCGCACCTCCGATTAAAACTTCCAAAGGCTGGCTGCACCAGGCACATGGTGTCCGGGCTACGGCTGCAGGTCTCCGTTATGTTCTTTATCTTTTTCTGACTGATTTGAAAGACCTGGCCAAAGTGATTCATAAACCGGCCGGGTATTTCCTGGCACCCGAGCAGGATGAAAGAACAGGCGATGTATCCAATGTCGTTTTTTCCAATGGATGGATAGCCGATAAAGACGGCTCGGTTTTTATCTATTACGCTTCGTCCGATACGAGGCTGCATGTGGCTACAACCACTGTTGAAAAACTATTGGATTATGTTATCCATACACCGGAAGATGGATTTCGTTCCGCTACATCAGTGGATACCCTAAAACATATCATTGACAAAAACAAAAAATTGCTGGCCAGGCAAAAACTAAAAAAAATATAACCACGAATTGCACGAAATAATCACGAATTACAGGAAGAAATTTTTGAATTCAACCAAATGTAGAACCTGAGCAAATAAAATAATGTGAAAGCTCTCCTAAAAAAATACAGCAAAGAACTGCAGCAGGAACTGAATGATATTCTCAGTTACTGGATGCAATATGCACAGGATGATGCACAGGGAGGCTTTTATGGAAGTGTGGATAATAGTAATATCCCCGATCCGGAAGCACCCAAAGGCATTGTTCTAAATGCCAGGATCCTCTGGACTTTTTCCGCTGCCTATAACCAGACAAGAGAACAAAAATACCTTGCCGTTGCTGAGAGGGCCTATCGTTATATTGTTTCTTATTTTATAGATAAGGAATTTGGTGGCGCATATTGGACCGTAAATCATAAAGGTGAAAAGTTAAACGACAGAAAACAGGTATACGGGCAGGCGTTCTGCATTTATGGATTAAGTGAATATTACAAAGCAACTTCTGAACGCGAAGCCTTTGACCTGGCAATAAAAATGTACTGGCTGATTGAATACCATGCTTATGATCAGAAACAAAAAGGGTATTTCGAAGCTTTTAGCCGGGATTGGAAACCCGTGGAAGATTTACGACTCAGCTCAAAAGATGCCAACGAGAAAAAAACAACGAATACAAACCTGCATATTGCTGAAGCCTATACCAATCTTTACCAGGTATGGCCTGATAAAAAATTAAAGCAGCAGATCGAAAACCTGCTTGAAGTGTTTGCGCATCATATTGTGAATGATGAAACACATCACCTGAATTTGTTTTTTGATGAAAAATGGAATATCAAATCAGGGCTTGTTTCATACGGCCATGATATTGAAGTGGCCTGGTTGCTGAATCAGGTAGCTGAAAGAGTCAATCACCCGGGCTGGACCATGACCATGCGGTCCCTGGGAGTAAAAATTGCAGATGCTGCTGTTGAAGGATTGGATGAAGATGGAGGGCTGGCGTATGAATCGGAGAATGAGAATCGGATCAGTGAAAAACACTGGTGGCCTCAGGCAGAGGCGATGATAGGATTTTTCAATGCGTATCAAATTACGGGCGATGAAAAATATTTTCAGTATTCGTTAGGATGCTGGCGGTTTACGAGTAACTATATCCGGGATCACCAGCATGGAGAATGGTTCTGGGGTGTTTACACTGATCATTCACTGATGCAGGGGCATGATAAAGTAGGTTTGTGGAAATGCCCTTATCATAATGCGAGAGCTTGTATGGAACTCATTAGACGGATAGAACCGATATATAATTTATCCGATTAAATGCTGCAAAAAAATTCAGGTATATGAAATTTATCAGCCGTTCAGTTTTTGTAATTTGTTTATTCATGATTGTTTCAGCAATGCTGAACCAGAAAGCAAAGAGAATTGTCTTTTTTGGCGATTCCATTACGGAAGCCGGGGCCAGACCCGGTGGATTTATTGGTATGATTGGGGATGCACTGACAAAAAAAGGACTAGCTTCCCAATACGAATTGATCGGGGCGGGGATCGGGGGAAATAAAGTATACGATCTTTATCTGAGAATGGATGATGATGTCCTGGCCAAAAAACCTGATGTCGTGGTGATCTGGATTGGTGTGAATGATGTCTGGCACAAAGCATCCTTCGGAACGGGGACGGATGCAGATAAGTTTGAAAAATTTTATGTTGCAATCATCAAAAAATTGCAGGCTCAAAATATTCAGGTTATTTTATGTACCCCTGCTACTATCGGAGAAAAGACTGATTTCACCAATCAACAGGACGGAGATCTGAATAAATATGCTCAAATCATCCGAAACATTGCCGCTCAATATCATTGCGGGTTGGTTGATTTCAGAAAAGCTTTTCTTGAATATAATCTCAAAAACAACCCTGATAATAAAGACAGGGGCATATTGACTGTTGATGGTGTTCATTTGAATGAAAAGGGAAATCAACTGGCAGCAGATAAAATGCTTGAAGTGTTGCTGAAATAATTTTAAAGCAAAAAAGACGGAATCAGTCTGCTCCGATTCAGTCTTTCCTGGAATTATAAAAGAAGAATTAGGTATCAAATGGTCAGCACGCTATTCCATCCCACTACGCCATCAGGTTCACGCATCTGATTCTCTATGTCCTCCATCCACATTCTGTCATCAATAAAAAACTTGTAATGGTATTTACCATGGGGTAACATGGGGATTTCTATTTTCCAGACGCCATTTTTGGAAGGTTTCATCTTTAATTCGTCGTGTGCCCAGTGATTAAAACTACCTGCTAAAGAGATGCGGGAAGCACAACTATTGGAGATATGGAATTCAATAGTCTTTTTCCGCTTGTTCACGAAGGGAGATTGATGCGGCTTCATGGCGGCCTCCATTTTTAGATTTTAAATGAATTGTTTTCAAGGGACGGCAACGTGGCTCGGAGTTTTGGTCATCGGGTAAGGGGCAAACAAAAACAGGTGGCTAAAGTTGTTTGCAGGAAGCATTGAAAAGTTACAATTTTTTTATTGAAATGCAGAACAAAAAACACTTATTTTTTTTAGCCTTTGCAATTAATTAATACGGCGGGCTAGTCTCTCTGGGTTGAATAAGTTTTGCGATCAATCCTGTCCACCCTGTTTGATGCGAGGCACCGATCCCTCTTCCGTTATCACCATGAAAATATTCAAAGAATAAAATGTAATTATTAAAATTGGGATCAGACTGCAGTTTATCGTTGTCTCCGAAAACGGGGCGTTTCCCTTTGCCATCCCGAAGGAATAATCCTGTTAAGCGTTTGGTTAATTCATTCGCGATATCATTCAATGAAAAATACCGGCCGGAATTGGTCGGATACTCTACTTTGAAATCATCTCCGTAATAATGATGGAATCTCTGCAGGGATTCAATGATAAGAAAATTTGGCGGCATCCAGACAGGGCCTCTCCAATTGGAATTGCCCCCGAACAATGGGATGGTAGATTCGCCCGGAGTGTATTGTACTTTAAAATCAGTTCCGTCAATAGTTAGTTCATAAGGATGCTGTTCATGGAATTTGGACAGGGCCCGGATTCCATAATCGCTCAGAAATTCGGTTTCATCAAGCATCCGGTATAAAATTCTTTTCATACGGTGTCCGCGAAGGAGGGATAATAAATGTTTTTCATCTGCTCCTTTTTCATGCCAGCGCGAAACGAGAGAAGCAAGGTCCGGACGATGTTCCAGAAACCATCGCAGGTGATAGGTAAATTCTGCCTGTGTTTGCAATATTTCATCATCGATTACTTCTACAGCAAACAGCGGAATCAATCCCACCATCGAACGGATCTTTAATTTCATGCTGTTGCCATTGGACAGTTTCAGAGAATCATAATAAAATTCATCTTCCTGGTCCCACAGCCCGGAACTGTTTTCACCCATGTTTTCCATCGCACTGGCGATATACAGAAAGTGTTCGAAAAATTTAGTAGCCATGTCCTGGTAAACGGGGTTGGATTTTGCCAACTCCAGGGCCAGCCGCATCATGTTGAGTGAATACATGGCCATCCAGCTTGTGCCATCGGACTGCTCCAGGTAAGCGCCATTAGGCAATTGTGAATTCCGGTCAAAAAGCCCGATATTGTCGAGGCCAAGAAAACCGCCTTCAAAAATATTATTGCCTTCCATGTCTTTTCGGTTAACCCACCATGTGAAATTGATCAGCAATTTGTGAAAAACAGTTTCAAGGAATTGAATATCCCCATTGTCACGATTCTCCTTTTTTTCTATTTCAAATACCCGCCAGGCTGCCCAGGCATGAACGGGGGGATTGACATCCGAAAATGACCATTCATAAGCGGGAAGTTGCCCGTTGGGATGCATATACCATTCATGTGTAAGCGTAATTAACTGTTGCTTCGCGAACGCTGGATCGATAAGCGAAAGTGAAATGCAATGAAACGCGAGATCCCATGCAGCGAACCAGGGATATTCCCACTTATCGGGCATTGAAATGATGTCTGAATTGTTTACATGCTTCCATTCCTTATTTCTTCCCTGCAGGCGTTGCGGCGGCGGAGGAGGATCAGCAGGGTCGCCTTTTAACCATTGCGTGACATTATAATAATAAAACTGCTTGCCCCAGAGTAAGCCGGCAAAAGCCTGTCTTTGCACCATTTTAGCATCGTTGGATGAAATTCCTTTTTGCAATTCATTATAGAAAGCATCCGCTTCTTCCATTCGTTGTTTGAAAACAGCATCAAAATCACTGAAAGGGTTTTCAAACTGATCCCTGCACAAACGCAGTCTTATTATTTGTGGTTGGTCCGGCAAAACAGTCAGATCATAATTTGCTGCGGCCTTCGTTCCACCCCGGTCAGGATTAGTTGTTTTGGCCTGCTCTATGATATAATCATTGATTCCGTCCTTGCAATATTTGCTATTGCCGACATCATTATATAATCTCTGACAATTTGTTTCATTGTCGCAAAAGAGAAGATCATTGCAGTTTTCACAGTACAAACGGTATTGATTAAACGCAGTATGCCTGATTTCAATGGTGTGCTCATCAGTCGCGAACATTTCGGGTATATAGTTATCGTAGCCCCAGGCCCAGGTATTCCGAAACCAGATTGTAGGCAACACGTTCAGCGGAGCCTGGTTTTTTCCGCGATTCCAGATGGTGATCCGGATCAGGATATCTTCAGGATTTTTTTTTGCATATTCTACGAACAGGTCGAAATATTCGTTTCCGTTGAAGATGCCGGTATCCATCAATTCGAATTCCGGATCCGTTCTTGTCCTCCGTCCATTTTCCTGGATCAGCAACTCATAAGGAAATGCTGCCTGGGGATACTTGTACAGCATTTTCAGGTAACTATGAGTGGGGGTAGAGTCGAGATAATAATATAACTCTTTTACATCTTCACCATGGTTGCCCTCCAGGCTGGTGAGACCAAATAATCTTTCTTTAAGGATCGAATCTTTTTTATTCCATAGAGCAAGAGAAAAACAAAGCAGCTGGTCATCGTCACATATTCCTGCAATTCCTTCCTCTCCCCATCGCCAGGCTTTACTGCGTGCCATATCATGCGTAGTATATTGCCAGGCATCCCCGTCGGCACTATAATCTTCCCTCACCGTGCCCCATTGGCGCTCGGACAAATAAGGTCCCCATTTTTTCCAATCCTTATTTTGTAATCTTTCTTTTTCAGGATTCATTGTTCATTCCAAAAAATTGGAGATGAAAGTTACATGAAAAAAATCCTGCCCCAAAAGAGATATTGCTGAATGGATGAATTCCGTCGAGGTTGGAATAGTTTAAAATTTGTTCCGGCCCAGGATTTAGATCCTGGGCTGGAATCTCAGCTTCATCATTATATTTTTTTGGTGAATGAACCTTTAAATAATATAATTCCAGTTATAAATATCATCGATTTTTCCGGTGCGAATATTCTCCAGGGTGGATTTTAATTTCTCGGCTACTGAATCCTGTTTGTTTACCGGAAGATGATAGTTCACTCCGTTGATGCCAATCGTTTTAATAGGGCTGGCAACTGCAGCAGTTCCTGCGCCGAATGCTTCAGTAAGCTTCTTGTCGATAAAGGCATTTTTGATTTCTTCCACACTCACAAGGCGTTCCTCGACCTTCAATCCCGCATCTTCAGCGATCCGGATAAACGAATCCCTTGTCACGCCATCAAGAATGGAATCAGACAAAGGAGGAGTGACCAATACTCCATCAATGACAAACATCACATTCATGGTTCCTGATTCTTCGATATATTTATTTTCTCTTCCATCTGTCCACAATACCTGGTCATATCCCTGCTCTTTTGCTTTTTGTGTGGGATAAAAAGCCGCCCCATAATTCCCCGCACATTTGGCATACCCTGTTCCTCCTTTTGGCGCACGTACGAATTCCGTTTCTATTTTTACGCTTACAGGGTTCTGATAGTACGGCCCGACAGGTCCACTGATAATCATAAACCTGAATTCTTCAGATACCTTCACGCCCAGTCTTGCTTCAGTGGCAATCATGAACGGGCGAATATACAGAGCGCTTCCGGGCTGACGCGGAACCCAATCCTGATCGACTTCGATAAGCTGGCGTAATCCATCCATAAAAACCCATTCCGGGATAACAGCCATGCACATACGTTCGGACGACTTGACAAATCGTTCGTAATGTTTGTTCGGCCGGAATATATTTACACGTCCGTCAATCATACGAAAGGCTTTTAATCCTTCGAATATACACTGTCCGTAATGCAGTCCGAGTGTTGTCGGGCTGAGTGAAAGATTTGTAAAGGGGATAATCTTCGGCGATTGCCATTCTTCATGGGCATAATCGCAAACGAGCATATGATCAGAATGGTATTTTCCAAATTCAAGATTATTCCAATCCACTTCGTTGATAGCTGAATGCTTTGTTTTCTGCACGCTTATTTTTTCAATCGTTTCCATAACTAAACATGGTTGAAGATAAATGCTCTAATGAAGGCGCTGCAACCGGCATAACCATTATTTCATAGGTAAAAGCCTGGCTGCCGATTTTAAAATAATGTTTTGCAAATTTCTTGAATCCGTTTCTTTCATAAAACCGGATGGCCCTATTATTTTGAACGATGACATCAAGCCAGATGCAATCGGGCTGAATTTCTTTTCCAAGCTCAAGAGCAGCCTGCAGCAAAGATGCTGCCACACCCGTGCCATGGTATTCTTTCAAAACATAAATTTTCTGTAATTCCATCTGCCTGTCGCCAATGATTTGTTTGTTCAGAGATTGCTTTTTGATCTTAATAAATCCTGCAATCACATTTTTGTGCATGGCGATATAGAAAATATTGTTCAGCTTATTGATGCTGCCGGCAATCTTTTCAATACTGTATGTGTATTCCAGGTACTGGTCAAGATCTTCCGGTCTGTTAAAAAAAGCTTTAAAAGTATCTGTGAAGGATCTTTTTCCGATCGTAGCGATTACAGGAGCAAGCTGGGCATCCGCTCTGATCACGTTGATCGAATCAATCAACAGTTCCATCTTGATATCGCATCGGAAACTACTGTACAATCCTCTTTCAAGCTGAATTTCTTTAAAGCCGATTTTCCGGTACATCTGCAGGGCGGGCCCCAATGATGAATGGGAGTAGAGTACAATCCTGTTGGCGCCCAGTGATCTTGCTTTTTCAATTGCCGATTTGGTCAATGCTTCGCCCAGACCTTTTCCACGATGCTTTTCATCCACAACCATCTTCGTGAGTTCAAAGATATGATCATCATGTTTTTTTAATCCGACGACTCCTGCAATTTCATCATTCACAAATCCGGTAAGCAGGGCTCCTCCACGACGAAGGATGGCCTTCCCCGGATCAGACAAAACGAATTTGTCGACCGGTTCGGGTTCGGTGCGAAAATGTTTTTGAAACCAGCCGCGATAAAGTCGTTCAAAATAGAGCTGGTGCTCCGGATGAAAGTCCAATATTTTTATTTCATTTTTTTTCATGGAATTTGTTTATTAAGAAGTGATTTCATTTCCTATCCTGGTGCTTGCGTCAACAAGCAGATCAAAATCCTCTTTCCTGCTTCGATGATTGGTAATAGCGACACGGACCGAGTATTTTCCATTCAACACAGTATAAGAAGGAGTGGCAATTCCTTCCTCCTGGAGACGCATCAGAATTTCTTTATTAACAATATTTAATTCTTCATCGTTCAGGTTCCCGGGATTGAATCGATAGCAGACAATATTCAGCGAAACGTCTGCCAACAATTCCAATTCCTTATTTTGTTTTACCAGGTTTCCCAGGTATTGCGCCTGCAAAAGATTCTGACGAACCAGCCTTTCGAATTTTTTTATACCGTGTTCTTTCAGCAGCATCCATACTTTAAGCGCTTTGAAACCTCGTGACAATTCCATTCCATAATTAGCAAAGGGCTCGGGTCCGGCAGATAACCCCCGCTCATGAGCGGTTAAATAATTCACCGGCGAAGCAAAAGCATGGCGATGAGCTGTAGCATGCTTGATCAATACACATCCGACTTCATAATTCATATAAAACCATTTGTGAAAATCGAATGCGAGACTGTCTGCTGATTCAATGCCATTCAGTTGTTCTTTATATTCCGGCAGGATTTTCGGAACCGATCCGAAAGCACCGTCAACGTGAAACCAGATCTTTTCTTCTGCAGCTATTTCAGCCAATGCATCAAGATCATCAATAGCTCCCGTGTTCACAGTTCCTGCATTGCCGACGATACAAAATGGAATGCATCCTGCTGCTTTGTCTTCGATAATCATTTGTCTCAGGCTATCAATCCTGATCCGATAGTTTTCGTCTACGGGTACTTTCCGGAAATTTTCACCACCGATTCCAATTATTTCAACGCCTTTTACCACACAATTATGCGTTTCAGAAGAACCATACACCACTAATTGCCCTGCCACGGCCTGCAAACCTTTTTGTTTGATCTGCCCATTAAAATGATTTCTTGCCACAATCAGCGCAGTGATATTTGCGATCGAACCGCCACTTGTCAGGATGCCACTCGCTGTGGAAGGGAATCCAAATATTTCCTTACTCCATTCGAGCACCTGTCTTTCAATGTACACCGGCATATGATTTCCGATGGCCAGGTTGGCATTCATACCGCTGGCCAGCATATCGGCCAGCATCCCGAATGGTGTGCCACCTCCTTCCACCCATGACCAAAACCTGGGGTGAATATTATTTTTATTGTAGGGCAATACCTGCGAAAAAAAATCCTCGTACACTGATCTGGCTCCCTGGCCTATTTCCGGCAAGGGTTCCTGCAAACTTTTTACTGCATAGGATGAAGGTTTTTTCCAGGCCGCTCTTTCACGAACGTTTTGCAAATAGTTCATCATGTCATCCACCATCTGGTGACCCAATTCACGGAGTTCATCCCAGTCGAAAGGATCTAGTGTTTCCTCGGTAATCCGCATTGAAGCTGTTTCCATGCATTTTTCTTTTTCTGATAAAGTTTATGAGTTTCATTTTTTCTTTCAACCCGATTATTGCTTTTCTATCCCAAATTTCCCAAAAAATTTATTTATAAAACAGATTCAGATTATTTAATTTTGACTAGATCAGATTTCAAAACCGGGGGCCGGAATTCTTTCTTCCCCTAATACTTATTTTATGCTGAAGAAAAAAATAGATGAAGAACATTTATACCTGCGTGTTGCGGGAGGCATTGAGAAAATGATTGGGGAAGAAGTGTTGAAGATTGGCGACAAACTTCCTTCGGTAAGAATGTTGAGTGAAGAATACGGAATCAGCATGGGCACTGCATTCCAGGCCTATTATCATCTGGAAGGAAAGGGGCTGATTGAATCGAGACCCAAGTCGGGTTATTATGTGCGGTTTAATTTCAGTCGATTCCCGAGTTTGCCAAAGAAATCGGAACCGGAACAGGAAGCCAATGAAGTAAGTACGGAAGAAATGATCTCTACAGTTTTCAGGAATATGACATCAGCCGACGTGCTAAACTTTTCTGTTGCCGCGCCAGCTCCCGAACTGCTTCCTGCGGCCAAGTTGAATAAGGCCGTTGTTCATGCACTGCGCACATCACAACATCATTGTATAAAATATGAGCCGGTACAAGGCAACGCGGAACTCCGCAAGCAGATTGCACGGCTGTCCTTTACCTGGGGTGGTAAAATTTCTGCAGACGATGTTGTGATCACTGTCGGTTGTGCGGAAGCGTTAGTCCTTTGCCTCAAAGCTGTTACCAGGGCCGGAGATACAGTGGCCATCGAAAGCCCGACTTATTTTGGGATTTTCCAGGCTATTGAAAGCCTGGGGCTGAAAGCTCTTGAAATTCCTACCGATCCTACAACAGGCGTTGACGTTGATGAATTGAGCCGTGCAATCAAAAAATTTCCGGTCAGTGCCTGTGTATTTGTTCCAAACTTCAATAACCCGCTGGGCAGTTGTATGCCGGAAGAAAAAAAGAAAGCGCTGGTGGACCTGATTACAAAAAACCAGATTCCTTTGATTGAAGATGATATTTATGGTGAAATATATTTTGGCAAACATCGCCCCAAAACCTGCAAGACCTTTGATAAGGAAGGTTGGGTTCTGCAATGCAGTTCTTTGTCTAAGTCACTTGCACCCGGCTATCGCTTAGGCTGGGCCATCCCCGGCAGGTTCACGGAGAAGGTTATACGCCTGAAAATGGTCCATTCGCTGACAAGCCCCACAATCACTCAGCATGCACTCGCTCATTTTTTGAATATCGGGAGATATGAATATCATTTGAAAAATTTGCGTAAGGCCCTGCACACGCAATGCCTTCGATATATCCAGGGAATCATCGAATATTTTCCGAAAGATACCAAGGTCTCCCGGCCACAGGGAGGTTGTGTGTTGTGGATTGAGCTGGATAAAAAAATCAACAGCTATAAACTTTACCAGGAGGCGGTCAGGCATTATATTTCAGTTGTACCCGGACAGATTTTTTCTTCACAGGGAAAATTCGGCAACTGTCTTCGCATCAGTTGTGCAAGACCCTGGGATGCAGAAGTAGAAAATGCATTGAGGACTGTAGGAAGCCTGATTAAGAAAATGATGAAATGAGAATTCACCCGTTGGATCATCCGTAAATTCGGTCGATCGCATCATGGTATTTTTCCACGATCACTTTTCTTTTGAGGCTTAGCTTAGGTGTCATCTCCCCGGTGTCAACACTCCATTCCCTCGGAAGCAATTCAAATTTCTTGATTTGCTCGACATGGTTAAAATTCTGATTGTAACTCTCTACAAGCTGCTTGTAGAAACCGAGCACCTGAGGGTTGCGGACCATTTCTTCGTTCGACGTATATTGAATATTTTTTTGTTTGCACCATGCTTTCAGGTTTTCAAAAGATGGCACGATCAGGGCACCTACAAATTTTCTTTCTGATCCGACGACAATGATCTGCTCTATAAACCTGGACTCTTTGAGTTTATTTTCTATGGCCGCAGGAGCAACATATTTTCCACCACTGGTCTTGAATAATTCTTTTTTACGATCGGTTATGCGTAAAAAAATACCATCTTCAAAAACCCCGATATCACCGGTATGCAACCAACCATCGATTACGGTTTCGGCAGTAAGATCCGGTCGTTTGAAATAGCCGACCATTACTGTCGGACCCTTCACACAAATTTCTCCGTCTTCCGCCAGTTTTACTTCAATGCCATCAATAACCGGTCCCACCGTTCCGAATTTTGTTCCACCCGGTGTGCGTCGGTTCACAGTGATAACAGGTGAGTTTTCGGTTGGTCCATAACCTTCATAAAGCGGAATACGCGCAGCATTAAAAATGCGCATCAGCCTTTCCTGGCACGCTGCTCCGCCCACAACAATGTATTTGATATTATTTCCAAGTGCCTCTCTCCATTTATTAAAGACCAGTTTATTTGCAATGGAAAGCTGCATATTGTAAAAAAACCCCCGGTTTTTCCTGTTATCATATTTTTTCCCTAGTTCAATAGCCCAGAAAAATATTTTTCGTTTTATGCCTTTCAATTCTGCACCCATTGACATGATGCGTTCATACACTTTTTCAAGAAGCCGGGGAACCGTGGTGAACACATCCGGATGCACTTCTTTCAGGTTGGCAACTATCGTGTCCATACTCTCTGCATAATAAATGCCGATTCCAGTCGACAAATAAATATAGCTGACAGTTTTTTCGAAAATATGATTGAGTGGCAGAAAACTCAGGGCCTTGCTTTGTGGACTCTCATCAAAAGGAAAACTTACTCTCGAAAACAAAATATTGGTCATGATATTGTTATGGCTCAACATCACTCCTTTGGGAACACCGGTGGTTCCCGAAGTATAAATGATGGTTGCGAGGTCACTTTTTCTGACCGAATTTTTTGCTGCTTCGATACGGCTCATATCAGTTAACGGATTGCAGAGGGATGACCAGTGGTCGGCACCGTCAATCTTGTTGAACGTGTAAATATTTTTCAGCGTCGGTATTTTGGGTTGAATAGCTCTGACCTTGTTCAGTAACTCTTCGCTGCTGACAAAAACATGTTTTACAGAAGCATCATTGAATATGAATTCAATTTCGCTAGAGTTGGTAGTAGGGTAAATAGGCACCAGTATGGCGCCAGATTGCTGTACGGCCAAATCCGTGATCAGCCATTCCGGCCTGTTGGTAGAAATGATTGCGATTTTATCCCTGTTTTCCGTGGTCATATCATTTCCTGATACACCAATAGAAAGCAGACCCGCAGTCAGCTGATCCACTTTTTCGCGAATTTCCTTTGTGCTGTGTTTACGCCAGGAGCCATTTTCCTTGGCTGCCAGCATATCTTCTTTAGGAAATTTCGTCAACTGGTAGTCGACCCAATCAAACAACCGTGTGGGTTCCATATAATGTGCGAATTATTTTTTAGAATCTATGTGTTCCTATGATTCTATTGTGTTTATGTGGTAAATTTTACCACATAGGGTCATAGACACATAGGAACACATAGGTGTAACCAAAATTCTAAAGCATAATACATTTAAATTATAGAAAAAGAAAGAAACTACAAATAAAGTCTTTGATGGGCTCAATTGAAGCTACTTCACTTGTTATTTTGGAAGCACATGATAATATTGTTTGAGAGGCAGTTTAAAAACCCTGTTCTTTTGAAAATTAATAAACCTGTTATATTCATCCTGATGCACCGTGGTCCAGTTCTGGAAAGCCGGAAGGTTTTGTGCAGCACCGAAGATCCATTGATTATATGCGTCAAACAATCCCTCTTTCATTAATTGCTGATGGTATTCGAACAAGCGGAAGGGATATTTAGCCTGGTATTTATCAAACCATTCCAAAACAAACTTGCTGCGTAATATGCTTAGCGATTCGGCAGTGACACCCTGGGCAACAGCCGCCGACTGATCATTCATTACAGTCAAATAGGCTGTGGTGAATGAAGACTTAGAATTTTGATTTTTTTGAGTTTTCGTATCCGAAAAGAATTTTTTATAACTGTCTACCAGGATGCTCTTTATTTCCGGAGTTCGTTTGCTGTAGCTTTCAAGATTTACGAAGATTTCTCCATAAATCAGGCTCCATACCTTGTCATAAGTGTAATAATAAAATTTGCAGGCGTTGTAATAATTGGAAGAATAGTCGGGGTCCACTTCAATTCCTTTCTCCCAGAGCCTGATGGCGTCAGGGCCTTCTTTTGCCCAGACCAATTCTCCATATTCATTGTACAATGCCCCACTGTTTGGAAAACGCTTGATGCCCTGCTTGTACATTTTTTCACATTCTTTGGTTTCATCAATGGCCTTATATACAAGTCCGGCAATCTGGTAACATTGTTCATCCGCATCTTTTCGGTCGAGCAGTGGTTTTACTGTTTCGAGTGACTGGCTGTAATTTCTTTGAAGATAATAACTGAATGCAAGATCTTTTGATATTTCAATATTGTTTGACTCTTCTTTCAGCGCGCGGTTCAGCACAACAATAGCATTGGCATAATCACCCTGCCGCATATACGCTTTCGCTGTTTCGTGTAAACTATTGGCATCCTGTTGAGCAAATAATGAGAAGTGAATGGCAATCAGCAAGCAGAATGAGAAAAATTGTTTCATGATTCTTTAAAGATAATCATCGCCATAGTGAAAACGGATTTATGGTTGTTTAATTGTTCAGAAACAAAGGGTTTGCATATCATTAACTGATCAGGTGCGTAAGCAACCCGTCTCTCAGCTTGGGTTCAAACCAGGTACTTTTCGGAGGCATGATGCTGCCGCTGTCTGCAATGCTGAATAATTGTTCAATACTCACAGGATGCAGGCTGAAAGCCACTTTCATCTCGCCGCTGTCAACCCTTTTTTCGAGTTCAGTTAAACCCCGGATGCCGCCTACAAAATCAATTCTTTTATCTGTTCGCGGATCCTTGATGGCAAGAATCCGGTCGAGTATGTTTTCCTGCAGAATGGTTACATCCAGCACTCCGATCGGGTCGGTTGAGTAAGAACCATTTTTTGCAACCAGCTTGTACCAGCTGCCATTCATGTACATTCCGAATTCGTGCAGGTTAGCCGGTGAAAAGGCTTTATCGACTTTCCCGACAAAGAAATCTTTTTCCAGGCTTTTCAGGAATTCTCCTGCCGTCATTCCGTTGATGTCTTTCACTACACGGTTATAGTCCAGGATATGCAGTTGATCTGAGGGAAATAAAGTAGTCAGAAAATAATTTGCGCCCGTCGATGATGCATTGCCAGGTGTGGCCCTCACTTTGGCAGCCGAAGCCGCACGGTGATGACCATCCGCAATATAAGTATAAGGGATATTATTTTTGAATAATTCAGTTATTCTTTTGTTGGTTCCCTCGTCATTCACGATCCAGATGATATGTTGAATCCCGTCATCTGCAATAAAATCATATTGTGGATGATGAGCGGCTTTCCAGTCTTCAATGATTTGATGAATAGTTAGATCGGTCTTATAAGCCAGGAATACATTGCCGGTCTGTGCTCCGGTGATTTTCATGTGGTTGATCCGGTCGAGCTCTTTGTCGGGTCGGGTCAGTTCATGTTTCCTGATGATATTTTTTTCGTAATCATCGACCGCACTCACGCAAACCAGGCCGGTCTGACTCCTGCCATTCATAATCAATTGGTAGATGTAATAACAAGGCTTTTCTTCCTGTAACAAAACTCCCTGGTGGCGGAATGCCTGGAGGTTTTGTTTAGCCAGTTCATATACCTGCCGGCTATGACTGTCTACATTTTCCGGCAAATCAATTTCTGACTTGGTGATGTGAAGAAACGAATAGGGATTGCCGTTAGCCTGTTGTCTTGCTTCAGCGGAGCTTAACACGTCATACGGAGGTGAGGCCACCTGTTTGGCAAGATTAGTTTTTGGACGAAGCGCTTTAAAAGGTTGTATATTGGCCATAATCGTTGTTGGTTGATTGACAAAGGACCCTCAGCAATTCCTTGTTCCGAAATCCTTCATTAAATCAGTCAATGCTTCCACGCTTTCGAGCGGAAGTGCATTATATAAGGAAACCCTGAATCCCCCGACACTACGGTGGCCTTTCACACCGATCATCCCGTTCTCCTTGCATTCAGCGAGGAATTTTTTTTCCAGGTCCTGGTTATCCATCACAAACACTACATTCATTCTGCTGCGGTCTTCTTTCGCGACTGTTGGTTTGAATACAGGCAGACTGTCGAGCGTATCATAGAGCAGCTTCGCTTTCTGTTTATTTATTTTTTCAATGGCCGGAATACCCCCGATTTTTTTCAGCCATCTTAACGTCAGCATACAGACATAAACGGCAAAGACAGGTGGCGTGTTTAATACCGAGCCCGCCTCGATATGTTTACGGTAATCCATCATGCCCGGCAATTGACGATTTACTTTTCCCAGGATATCTTTTTTCACGATAACCATATTTACTCCTGCTGCACCGATATTTTTCTGCGCTCCGGCATAAATCAATGCAAAACGGTTGAAGTCGATGACTTGACTCAGGATATCGCTGCTCATATCGGCAACCAGCGGAACATTTGTTTCCGGAATGAAATGCATTTCCGTTCCTTCAATGGTATTGTTGGTTGTATAATGGAAATATTTTGCGTGGGAAGGAATGGTAAAATTTTTCGGGATATAAGTATAGTTCTTATCTTTTGAAGAAGCGGCAACTTCCACGTTGCCAAAAATTTTTGCTTCCTTAATGGCTTTGGAACCCCAGACTCCGCAATCCAGGTAGGCTGCAGTTTCGTTTTCATTCAACAAATTCATCGGGACCTGGAAAAACTGGGTCGTTGCTCCCCCATGAAGAAAAAGGACTTCATGTTCGTCATCCAGTTTCATCAGTTCTTTTGCCGTGGCAACTGCTTCATCCAGTACAGCCTGGAACAATGGAGTACGGTGACCGATTTCAAGAATGGATAAATCAGAATTATTAAAATTGAGAATAGCCTGACTTGCCTCATGAAATACTTCCCTTGGCAAAATGCTTGGGCCTGCGTTAAAATTATGTATCACCTATCTATCGTTTTATTAAAAGAGATGCAAAATTACAAAAGAAGCGGGGAATAAGAGAAGTTGGAAAATATTTACCACATAGACACATAGGATTATAGAAGCACATAGTTATGTGTAACTATGCGTCTATGATCCTATGTGTTGAAGTATCACGAGCTCTTCGACGTCGCTCCTAATTGACTTGAATCAAAACGAGAGTGGCTCCCTGGTTTGAAATTTATTATTGGGGTTCATTCGCCGAGATATCCGCCACGTTTTTCCAGGAACCGTCGGCCTGTTTTTTCCAGACAGTCACTGCGTTAGAATGCGTGGTGATGGATTTGCCTGTTGAATCAGTAAAAGTGATTTGACTTTTTTCTACCAGATACGCCATGTCACCGCTTGCTGAAACGTCGGCCCGCAGGGGCTCCCAGCTTATTTTGAATCCCGGGGTTTTAAAACTGGCTTCGACCATTTGGCGGATTTCTTTTTTCCCGTTCAGGGCAGGTTGGCCTGCCGAGATCAATACGGCATCGTCTGCCCAATAGCCCAGTGTTTTTTCCACATCTTTTGTCAAAGCCGCCTGTGCCATGTCCCTGCTTGTTTGCATCAGTTTTTCGCCTTCAGCTTTGGCATCAGTTTTTTGTTGGTTACAACCCAAACCCGCCATCAGCGTTGCTAAAATAAAAATTGTTTTTTTCATAAATCAGTTGTTGAGGAGTTGAAATAAAAAAGCCGCGTTGGTGCGACTTCGGAAATTAAGTTACAAATTATTTTCCCAATTTTATTCTTATTAAGATTCGCGTTTCTCCGCGCCCCTGCGTCATTGTGTGAAAATATTGAGGCAGTTTAAAATCACGCAAAGACGCCAAGTCGCAAAGAATTCTTTATTATCGAGCCCCTGCGTGAGAGGTTTACTCACATTCATATGTCTGCGCACTTCCAATCTTCCACAGTGAATCCAGCGTTTCAAATTCTTTTAATTCTGATTCCGTAAAATTTTGATGTGTGAGATTTTTCAGATCAGGCTGACCGGCGTTCACCCAGGCAGTGAACCAAAAAGAAGCCACTGCGTATATTGATTGCCGCATGCGCCGCTCGATCATATTGTTCAGTCTTTTGTTGTAAGCCGCAGCATAGGCCTCAGAATACTGCCGCGCAATCGTTGCACCTTTAATTTGGATCGAGAATTTTTTGTCTTCCGCAAAACTGCTGCTGAGTTCCTTCTCATAACGGAGAACTGTGTCCGCAGCAGCTGCGCTTTCAAGCACTCTTTTCCAGATAAAATCAGCCGGGTGGGAAAGGTATTGAGCTTTGCCTATAAAGAAATCCCATTCCTTTTCAGCAAACAATTCAGGTATCCGCGATTCCCAGAATGCATGAATACCCTGCTGCCCGCTCAGCTGGCCATTGTGATTGAGGCAGGTGTGCAAAGGCACATGTGCATCTGCGATGTAATGACCAATCTCTGCAGAGAGGTGCAGGATCTTTGCCTGATCTTTTTCGCGGAAAGCGTTGGTGAGTCTTTGCAGCATCGTCTGAATCCACCAGGGGCCAATGCCGTAAGTTTGCAGCGTATCCTTTGAAAACTTAACTACTGCTTCATTCCAGTTTCTGGGTAATTCGGAAAAAGGATATTTTCCGTAGCGATCGATATCTATATAATGATGTGCACCTTCCGCGGATACAACATATCTTCTTTTGTCGGGGTCCACTGCGTGCTCACTAAGAAAAGCAATATTTGGTTTGTAGAGCACCATCATTTCAGGAGGCAATAAGAAAACGGCATAGTAGTTTATCTTCCGGTGCATATAAAATCCCCAGCAAAATATTTTTTCATAGAAACAAAGAATGACTACTGACAATATGATTTTTTTCATGGCTGGATAAGGTCTCGATAAGATATTGACAGGTAAGTATGTTCTGATTCATTATCCTATTCATCAATTTCAGTCACACCCCCGGAAATTGCAAATTTCATCGCATCGGTTGAGCTGATATCAGTCAGTACACGGATCCTGTCTTTTTTTACAAAATATAAATGGCCGGCAAATGCATAGGATTGCGGAACATAAACTGAAACAAAATCCTGTAATCCAAAATCAGCCAGTTCTTCCTGCGTTATAAATCCGATCCTCCATACATCAGCCGATTCAATATTGACAAGGACGGCTTTGTCAAATTTTCTTTTATTTCCTGCAAAAGCTTCGAAGAAATCCTTGATCGTTGAATAGATGATTTTGATGCCAGGGGTCTTTTCGAGAATGTTATCGAAAAGTTCCACCAGGCGACTGACAATAAAAGAAGATGAGACATATCCCACGAGTAGAACCAGAATAATCACGATGATGAAACCAAGCCCGGGAAACCTCCTCGGATTTCCGCTCTGATCGAGACCAATCAGGCTGGGGAATATATTGTGAATCAGATTGGGCAGGATGCTGTCGATCCAGTTGAACAGAGAAACAACAGCCCAAATGGTGATCGTAATCGGTGCAAGTATGATAAGGCCCTGTAAAAAATATTTGAAGAGCCTGGCGGTAAACGATCGGAGTTTCATGTAATAGCAGTTTAGATATCAAATGTAATCAATCGCATAGCTCGGGCAATGTGGAAAAATGAAGAGACTGGCAGCTTTTTCACGCTGATGCAATCGATTGTCAAAAGCATCAACGTGTAACATTTTATATTTATTTGCTTTATGTTCTTACCAATAGTATCGGATTTCGGTTAACCCTTCGCCTTCGTGGCAACCGCTCGTCAAAAAAAACGAAAAATTGATCTGGAAACTTTGGTAACGAAAAAAGTTTCCATAGTTTTGTCGCCTGATTGGTGAAATATGGACGTCAAAGAAAGAATATTACAGAAGGCTACTGATTTGTTTATGCGCTATGGCATCCGCTCGATTACGATGGATGAAATCGCAGCGCAGCTGGGTATTAGCAAGAAAACGATTTACCAGTTCTTTACAGACAAAGATGAAATCGTGGAAGCAGTGGTGGACCAGGAAATCCGCCAACATGAATCGGAATGCGAACAGTTCAGGGGGAATTCGGACAATGCAGTGCATGAAATTTTTATCGCTCTCGAAAAAATGGAAGAGATGATGAAATCGATGAACCCGTTGATCATGTACGATTTGGAAAAACATCATCCGAAATCCTACAGGAAGTTCAAACAGTTCAAATACCAGTTCATGTACGAGGTGATGAAAGGGAACCTGGAAAGAGGTATCCGCGAAGAATTGTACCGGGAAGATCTCAACATTGATATTGTATGCAGGCATCGGATTGAATCAGCATTTATGGGATTCAACCAGGATGTTTTCCCCCAGAACCGGTATAAGGTCACCCAGGTTTCTTTTGAACTGGCCATGCTATACCTGCATAGCATTGCTACTGCCAAAGGAAAAAAAATGATCGAAAAATATTTGACTGAACGAAAAAAACAATTGTCTCATGAAAAAGTCTAGTATAAGAAGAAATCTCTTTTCCCTTGTACTGATTGTATTTGGAATACAGGCGGTGGCTCAACAGCAGCCACAGCCTCAGCTACATCGCTTTTCTGTGAAAGAATCCATAGATTATGCCACCAAAAACAGTGCTCAGGTGAAGAATGCATTACTGAACTATAAGGTGCAGGAACAGGTCAACCGCAGCATCACATCCGAAGCTTTGCCCCAGGTTTCCGGAAGCATTGCTTTTACGGATAATCTCATTCTTCCTACCTCGCTTGTGCCAGGCGAATTTGCGGGGCAGGCTCCGGGAACGTTCATTCCGATCAAGTTCGGTACGCAATACAATACAGCGATTGGGGTTACCTTAAAACAGGTTCTTTTTGATGGAGAAGTGTTTGTCGGGCTTCAGGCCAGATCTACCGCTCTCGCCTATGCGCAAAAATCCACTGAGATAACGGAGCAGAATATACGCGTCAATATTTATAAGGTGTATTACCAACTCGTATTGAGTAAAGCACAAATGGAGCTGATCGATGACAATATTGCCAGGGCTGAAGAATTATTGCACAATACTACCGAAATGTTTAAGAATGGGTTCAGTGAAAAGCTGGATGTGGATAAGGCTTCGGTTCAGCTGGCTAATCTGCTCACTGAAAAAGTGCAAACCAATTTCACTATTGAGACAGGATACCTCGGGCTCAAAGTACTGCTCGGCATGCCCATCCGTGATTCACTTGTGTTGACCGACAGCCTTACCTATGAAATGGTAAGTAACGCTTCTCTCAACGAGAATGACTATCAGTATACGGACCGGCGCGATTTCCAATTGCTCGGCCTGAATAGGGATTTGAATGAGTTCGATCTCAAACGATACAGAAAACTGTACCTGCCCTCGGTTTCAGTGAACGCAGGATTAAATACAAATGCATATCGAACCAAGTTCGACATCTTTGGTCCGGGTATGTGGTTTCCTGCCAGTTATTTGGGTTTGTCTATTTCTGTTCCCATATTTGACGGCCTTTATAAAGATGCCAATATTCAAAAAGCAAAACTCACTCTTCGGCAGACTGAAAATCAAATGGATGCTTTGAAGATTTCAATTGATGACGAGGTGAAGGAAGCCCAATTGAGATTTGCTGCCGCAATGGCCACACTCAATTTCCAGAAGAAGAATATGGATCTGGCAGAAAGCGTATACAATCAAACCAGAAAAAAATACGAACAGGGAGTAGGATCTAATACGGAAATCACATCGGCTGAATCAGATTTAAAGCAGGCACAGACCAATTATATACAGGCTCTGTACAATACAGTTATTGCAAAAATTGACTACCAGAATGCGATTGGAAAAATATAATCTTATCCATAAAATTAAAACTACAAGTATGCAGAAGATATTCAACATAGGAATGATAATGGCAATGGTTATCCTATCTTCCTGTGGAGCTTCCACGACTAACAAGGAAACAGGTGGTGGCAATATTGCGGAAAAGAAAGTCCAACTGCAACAGTTAAAGCAACAGCAGGATAAACTAAACACGGACATCGAAAAGCTGGAAAATGAAATTGCCTCAGCAGATCCAAGTTTTGGCGTGAAGCCGAAACTCGTTAAAACCACTTCGTTGTCAACACAGGATTTTACGCACTACATCGAACTGCAGGGCAAAATCATGACTAAGGATATTTATTATATAGGGCCAAGAGGGCAGGGTGGTCAGGTGAAAGATATTTATGTAAAAGAAGGTGACTATGTGAAGAAAGGTCAACTGATTTTGAAACTGGATGATGCCTTGATGCTGCAAAACCTGAACCAATTGCAAACTCAATTGAGTTATGCGCAAGATCTCTACAATCGTCAAAAGAATTTATGGGATCAGAAAATTGGAACGGAAGTTCAGTTGATCACCGCCAAAAATAGTGTAGACAATATTCAAAAACAGATCTCCGTGTTAAAGGAACAGTGGAATATGACGAGCGTATATTCAGAAGTTTCGGGTGTGGTGGAATCAGTAAATATCCATGTGGGCGAATTTTTTAATGGTACTCCTGCAACTGGCATTTCCATTGTCAATACCGGTACGCTGAAGGCAACAGTCGAAGTACCAGAGAATTATCTTTCGAGTGTGAAGAAAGGAGCTGCCGTAGTGATTGAAGTTCCGGATATCGGTAAAAGTTTTAAATCTTCAATTTCACTGGTCAGTCAATTGATCAATACCAACTCCCGTACTTTTTCTGCGGAAGCAAAAGTACCGGCTGAAGCAGACCTTAAGCCCAACCAGGTTGCGACTGTGAAGATCCAGGATTATGCTGCTTCCAATGTGATCGTCATTCCTATCACCTCACTGCAAACAGACGAAAGCGGCAAATATGTTTTCGTGATGACAACAGAAAACGGAAAACCGGTAGCAAAAAAACGTAGTGTGACTGTAGGTTCCATTTATGGAGAAAAAATCGAAATCAGGCAGGGATTACAGGCAGGCGATCAATTGATATCAGAAGGCTTCCAGGGCCTGTATGACGGACAGGCAGTAACGACATCCTGATTTGACGGTTGTTTATCTGGAGAAAGGGTTGAATTGTATCATTATCGAAGAACCGGCATGAACCGTTCTCTTATCCGAATATGGATTTGTAAAAATCAGAAGTTATTATTTAGGCTGTAAAAAACAGTTCATGCTTCAAAGCACAAACCATGAAAATCAAAAATAAAATCATCGAAGCGTTCAAGCAATTCAGGCTGACAAGCTGGGTGATTGATCATGCCACGGTTACCTATGTGGCTACTCTTGCCATTACACTCTGGGGACTGACTACTTTTGTCAGTCTTCCCAAAGAGTCTTATCCCGACATCGTTATACCCCAGATTTACGTGTCTACCATCTATGCAGGAACTTCTCCCAAGGATATGGAGAATCTTGTCACGAGACCAATCGAAAAACAGATCAAGGGAATAACGGGAGCGCGTATACGCAATATCAAAAGCACTTCCATACAGGACTACAGCAGCATATTGGTCGAGTTTCAAACCGACGTAAAAGTGGATGTGGCAAAACAGAAAGTGAAGGATGCAGTGGATAAGGCAAAAACGGATCTTCCTACCGACCTGACTCAGCAACCGGATGTGATTGAAGTAAGTTTTTCCGACTTCCCGGTCATGTTTGTCAACGTGAGTGGCAATTATGACGGGCTCAAGCTAAAAGATTATGCAAAGAAATTACAGGACAGGTTTGAAGAGCTTCCCGAAGTAAACCGGGCTGATATTGCCGGCGCTCCTGAGCGGGAAATTCAGGTGAATGTAGATAAATATAAAATGGAAGCCTCCGGAATTACTTTCACAGATATCGCTAATGCCATTGCCAACGAAAATCATGATATCAGTGCAGGTAATATTAAGATCGGCACCATGCAACCTACCATTCAGGTAAAAGGACAGTTCATAACGGTAAAGGATATGGACGGGATTGTGATGAAAAATATTTACGGACAGCCGGTTTACCTGCATGATATTGCCCATCTCTCGGATACGGTAAAAGAACAGGAAAGTTATTCCCGCATGAATAATAAAAATGTGGTAACGCTTCAGATTATAAAACGGGCCGGCGAGAACCTGATTAACACGTCCGACAAGATAAAGGGAATTGTGGATGAAATGAAAAGGACCGAATTGCCCAAAGACCTCGACGTCACTATCACCGGGGATCAGAGCGTACAGACGAAAACCTCTTTCAATGATCTGATCAATACCATCGTCATCGGGTTTATCCTGGTGTTGATTGTGCTGATGTTTTTCATGGGAGTCAGTAATGCATTTTTTGTTGCGTTGAGCGTTCCCCTCAGCGTATTCGTGGCATTTATGTTTTTACCAGTCGCCGATATTATTGTCGGCACCAAGGTTACGCTGAATTTTATCGTTTTGTTTGCCTTGTTGTTCGGTTTGGGAATTATTGTGGACGATGCAATCGTGGTCATAGAGAACACCCATCGTATTTTTAATAACGGGATGGTCCCGATAAAGCGGGCAGCCAAGATGGCTGCAGGTGAAGTGTTTGTTCCGGTGTTATCAGGTACGGTGACCACTCTCGCCCCGTTTTTCCCATTGCTTTTCTGGCCCGGCATCATCGGCAAGTTTATGATCTATCTCCCAACGGTGCTGATTCTTACGCTGACCGCTTCACTTATCGTTGCCTTTTTGATTAACCCGGTTTTTGCAACTTCATTCATGAAGCCCGAATATTATCCTATAAGAGAACCCAAGAGCACGATATTCAGGAAAAACTGGTTTTGGTTTTTGGTAGGATTGGGATTAGTACTTCATCTAGGAGGTCTGCATGGTAGTGGTAATCTCGTTTTGTTGTTGGTGTTGCTGATCATTTTCAATCGATACATATTGCACGATGTCATTCATGGCTTCCAGTTGAAAGTATTGCCCTGGCTGATGTCACATTATGAACGGGCTTTGCGCTGGGCGCTATATCGCAACCGGCCGGGATGGCTGATTGCTTCAGTCTTTGGTGCATTCATACTGTCCTTTGTGTTATTGACCTTGTCAATTGTTTCGGGTCGAACCAAAACTGAATTTTTCCCAACCGGAGATCCTCCTATCGTGTATGTATACCTGAAGATGCCGGTGGGTACGAAAACTTCTTATACTGACAGTGTGACCAGGCAACTCGAGGCAAAGGTTTTCCAGGTGTTGGGCGAAAACAATCCCATTGTTGAATCGGTGATATCCAATGTGGCTGTCGGAGCAACCGATCCTTACCAGGGCGAAAGAGGTACGCAACCTAATCTTGGTCGTATTCAAATATCATTTGTCGAATACGAAAAAAGAAATGGGATAAGGACATCGAAATATGTCGATGAACTGAGAAAAGTGATCAAAGAAATACCGGGCGCCGAAGTGAGCATTGCAGGTCAGCAAAATGGCCCGGCCTCAGGAGCGCCTGTCAATGTAGAAGTAGTCGGCGATGACTTTGATGATATTGTCAAAACAGCGGTGAACCTGAAAAATTTTCTTGAGGCGAAAAATATTCCCGGAGTTGAAAAGTTGAAATTGGACGTGGACGTAACCAAACCGGAACTGACTCTTTCAGTCGACAGGGAAAGAGCATTACGGGAAGGGATCAGCACCGGCCAGATCGGATCAGAACTTCGTACCGCTCTGTTTGGACGCGAAGCCAGTAAATTGAAAGATGGGGAAGACGAATATAAAATCCAGGTGAGATATACTGACATGTTGCGAAACAACCTCTCCGATTTGCAGAACATGAAAATAACATATCGTGATTTTAATACGGGACAGGTAAGACAGGTTCCTATCAGCAGCCTGGTGAAATTTGATTATAACAATACCCTGGGTGGAGTGAAAAGAAAAAATTTGAAACGTGTTATTTCTATTTATTCCAACCTGATCGACGGATTCGATCCAAACAAAGTGAACCTGGATATTAAAAGAGCCATTGATGATTTCCAGGGTAAACCGGATAATATTATCATTCGTCAGACCGGGCAACAGGAAGATCAGCAGGAATCCCTGAGCTTTTTATTTACCGCACTAATCATTGCGCTCGGTATGATCTTCGGCATATTGGTGTTGCAGTTTAATTCATTGAGCAAACCGTTCATAGTGTTGAACGAGATTTTCTTCAGCATCATCGGCGTATTCTTTGGATTTTCGATTACAGGTATGAAGATGCCTTTGATCATGGTCGCAGTCGGAATCGTCGGACTCGCAGGGATAGTTGTGAAGAATGCCATCCTGCTCATTGAATTTACTGATGAACTGAGAGGACGTGGAATAAGAACCAAGGAAGCCATTGTGCAGGCTGGGAAAATTCGTATTATTCCTGTGTTGTTAACCGCGCTTGCGACGATGCTGGGCTTATTGCCTCTTGCTGTCGGTTTGAACATGAATTGGGTGTCACTTTTTCAACACCTCGATCCAAAGATCTTCATGGGCGGAGACAGCGTGGTATTTTGGGGCCCCCTGGCATGGACGCTCATTTTCGGATTGATGTTTGCGTTCTTCATGACACTTTTATTGGTGCCTTCGATGTATCTCATCTCCGAAAGATTGCGCAGACCGATGAGTAAATTTTATGGAACCAAATGGGTTGCATTGCTGGGCTTTACCGGCCCCTTATTCTTCCTTATGCTTGTTCCGATGTGGGTGAAAAATAGAATTTTCCAGAGAAAACCGATGTTGCCGAATTACCTGGGCTTTAATACGGATAAGAAAGTGAAGGAATACGAAAATGTGGAAGTATAGGATGAATGTGAAAGTGTGAAAATGAGTTTATACATAGTGTTCGATTCAACAATATCGACTTTGGCTCATGCTATTAATTTGATAAGCATTTTTACACTTTCACATTTCCATATTTGTTTGAACTTTTATTACTATGCGAAATAATCAAGAGATAGATTACAAAATTTATGGCGAAGAATTACAGTTTGTAGAAATCGAACTGGATCCGAATGAAACAGTCATCGGCGAACCGGGGGGATTCATGATGATGGATGACGGGATCGAGATGCAGACTATTTTCGGGGACGGTTCACAACAAACGCAAAACAGTGGCCTGTTGGGAAAATTATTAAGCGCTGGAAAGCGGGTGCTGGTGGGAGAAAATTTATTCATGACTGCATTCACGAATATTGGTCAGGGCAAAAAAAGAGTGAGTTTTGCAGCGCCGTATACAGGAAAAATTATTCCCCTGGATTTGCAGCAGCTCGGAGGCAGCATCATTGCACAGAAAGATGCTTTTTTATGCGCAGCCAAAGGAGTAAGCATTGGAATTGCATTCCAACGCAGATTGGGCACGGGAATTTTCGGAGGTGAAGGATTTATTATGGAAAAGCTGGATGGAGACGGATTAGCGTTTGTGCATGCAGGTGGGTATATTGTGGAGAAGGACTTGCAGGCAGGAGAAATTCTAAAGGTGGATACGGGATGTGTCGTGGCCTATTCGCCTACCATTGATTTTAATATTGAGTTTATTCGTGGAATAAAAAATTGGATGTTTGGCGGAGAAGGATTATTCTTTGCACTGATGCGCGGTCCGGGGAAAGTGTGGCTGCAATCGTTGCCAATCAGCAGACTGGCAAGTCGTATCATCCAGTACAGCCCGCAGCTAGGCCACCGCAGAGAAGAAGGAAGTATTCTTGGAGGATTGGGGAACCTGCTGGATGGAGACGGATTCTAATAAAGATGGCCGATGATCGTTGTTCGATGGCAGATTTCAGATAAATTACTTTACTCTTGGTCAACACATCTTTAATAATCACGATCATCGACCAACGACCAACGGTCAACGAAATTATCTTCTGTCAGCGAGTTTAGACAACAAACGAAGGATTTCTAGGTAGAGCCATACAATCGTTACCAGCAATCCGAATGCCCCGTACCATTCCATGTATTTGGGAGCGCCCATCGCAACGCCCTGTTCAATCATATCGAAATCCAGAATCAGATTTAATGCTGCTACTACTATTACTACAAGCGAAAAACCAATACTCATCGGAGAGCTGTCATATATCAACCCTACATTGATATGGAAAAAGCTCAGTATAAGAGAAAGCACATAAAAAATAGCAATCCCGCCTGTTGCGATAAAAATAACTGACTTGAATTTTTCAGTGGCCTTGATGATTCTGAAACGATAGAGAAGGAACATCGCGATGACTGCTCCAAATGTCAGCAATACAGCCTGCGTAACTATATTGGGAGCTGTTTTTGCGAATTGAGCATTTATTACTGCTGAAAGGCCCCCGAGCACAACACCTTCCATCAGCCCATATACAGGTGCCAGATAGGCTGACCATTCTCTTTTAAATCCCAACACGATGGCCACGACTAAACCTCCGATCGCTGCGCCCATTATCCAGGGTAGAACATTTTTCCCATCATAGAAAGCTTTCCATGTAAAAGATGCCGATGCTATCACCATCAGTGAAAGAAAGAAAAATTTATTCAGTGTTCCTCTTTCGGTCATCACCTCGGACCCCGGAACTACTATTGTATTCTGAAATACCTTTTCGTTTAACGCGGGATTACCCGATTTAAGAATTGCCATAATATTTAAATTTTTAAGTCACGCAAGTTACGAATAAGTTTTCGACTTCAGAAGAGACAACTGTTTCACAAAACTTAAAACTTGAACTGTAAACCGCATCTCATATTAATATAATCTTAACAAAACATCTTTGATTTCGTTGAACTTTGACCATGGAATAAAATGATTGGCTCCCGGAATTAATGTTTCTTCGATATGACTGGCATTGACCAGCATTTTCTTCCCATAATCAACATTAGCAGGAGGAACCCAGGTATCGCTGGCACCGTGAATGAAATAAACGGGGCAGGTTATTTTTGGAAAATCTTTTTTTAAATCGACCAGGTCGGTTTTCAGGTACCAAAGTTCTTCATTCGATGGCCGCATGGCGCCCGGCACGAAATAATTCAATGGAGTTTTGAAAAGTATTGGCCGCCATTTCTCGGGCTTTTCTTCAGCAGGATCAATCGAACCTGAAATAATTACAATCCCTGAAAAAACACCCGGATTATCTGCAGCTAATTTCACAACTATCGGCCCGCCGAGTGAATGACCCGCAAGAAACATGGGTTTATGATTGTTAAGAATTTTGAATAAAGGACTCATCAACTCAGATTGCTTCGGCAAATGCTGAGGATTGCCGTAATCACTGTGCCCAAACCCGGGTCTGTCAATGGAAACCATACGAAAATGATGCAACAATTCCTGGTCCATCAAATAAGATTCGAATGCATCCCAGCTTCCGGGTGTACCGTGCAAAAAAAAAATAGTAGGTAAAGTATCATCTCCGGTCATTGCATAATGAATATGGCAGCCATCCACAACGATGGTTGCTGTTTTGAGCAACACGTCTTCTTTTGCAAATTCCTTATTAGCTTCATCATCACTTTTTCTGAAAGTCATGCAACTCTGGGCCAGCACGAGCCAGAGAATTAATATGATGCTTAACACAATAAGCATGTTCTTAAAAAATAATTTCATTGATGCCGTGTTGAGGATGATGCCTGGTTGGCCGGAGATACTTATTCCCGCTTATAAATCAGGAATCCTGATTTATACAAATTATTTTTACTTCCGTTTATTGCGGCGCTGGTTTTGCAAAGCCCGCTGGTGCTTTTTTTTCCTGTCAGCTTTTTCAAGGGTTTTCAAACTGATCTGACCCGTGAGATCAACAAAAGCATGCTCTTCTTCTCTTGGTTTTCCGGTACCGAGGTCAACGCTTTCCAGTTCTTCAGGGATAATATTCTGGGAATTCAACTTCTTTATTTTTTTTACGCCATCAATGGTGAGAGGATATTGTTTGTTGCTGTCGGGCAATACATACCACATCAGGTTTTTGAAAATATCTTTTTTGATAAGCAACGCTGTTCCCTTGGCGACCTGCAATGTATCAGCATTGTCGGGAAAAAGCTGCAGGGCATCGAGGTAGGTGTCGAGTTCATAATTCAGACAACATTTCAATCGTCCGCATTGTCCGCTTAACTTGCTTTGATTGATGGACAGATTTTGATAACGCGCTGCGGTTGTATTCACAGATTTAAAATCGCTGAGCCAGGTGCTGCAGCATAGCTCTCTTCCACAACTTCCAATGCCTCCCACTTTCCCCGCTTCCTGTCTTGCTCCTATTTGTCTCATTTCAACCTTCAGCCGGAACTCAGAAGCATAAAGCTTGATGAGTTCACGAAAATCAACACGATCATCTGCGATGTAAAAGAAAGTTGCTTTGCGCCCATCAGCCTGGATTTCGACTTCAGACATTTTCATTTCCAGCTTTAACTGGCGTGCTATGGCTCTTGACCTGATCAAGACATCTTTTTCTCTTGCCTTATTTTGTCGCATCATATCCAGATCCCGGTCACCCGCCCGGCGCAACACTTTCTTCATCTCAGGGTTACTCTCGTCAATATTTTTCTTTTTCATCTGCAATCGCACAATTTCCCCGGTCATGGATACGGTTCCGACATCAAAGCCGCTGATTCCCTCAACACTTATCATATCACCCTTATCAAAAAAATAAGTGGTGTTATTGCGGAAAAATTCCTTCCGGCTCCCGTTGTTAAAGCTCACCTCAATGATCTTGCAGTCACTTTCGGGGTCCGAGAAAGGCAGATTTGCAAGCCAATCGTACGCATTCAACCGGTTACAGCCCCCGGTGCTACATCCTCCATTATTTTTACAGCCTGCAGGCTGGCCATTGGCTACACCACAATTACTACATCCCATAGTCGGTAATTAATAATAATAAAAGTAAAAGTGAAGAAGAGAATGGCAACCGGCAATCACGTGCAGTAAAGGAGTCACATATTTATACACCTGCTACTTTATTCAGATATGCACTGAATAAATTGGGGTTATCGCAATAGCTTCCTGATTCTAACAGGACCAAATGCACGATATAGAGATGTTTATGCAAATTTTTTCGTTAAAGCGGTTTGGCATTTTCTGTTCACCTGCATTCTTCACGAACCGGCTAACCGGTTATCCCTCAGCTCCTTTTTCGGGAGCATTAACAAATATAGTACATAACCCCGAGAATCATGAATGGGTTCACGGTTTTCTGATTAAGGCTGCCAGCGCTGCCAGGCACCAAATGGCCTCAAGGATAACAAAAGGGAAAAACCGAATCAATACAGATGCATAACAGGAAAATCCTGCCCCAATGATATTCAATAAAATATATAACCTGCTTCTCTGGGAAATGAATTTAAAAAGATTCAGAGCGAACGCTATCAGCAGCAGGGTTACACCAAGTGAACCGATAAGAGTAGAATAATTCATGCTGGGTTAGTATTAATTAATTTGTAGAAGGGAATGTTTCTCTGACTATTTTCCAGCCTTAACTCAATTGACAACGGCGAGCGTCCGGTCAGCAATGATATGATACAATTTAATGGTCAGTGCATGGAACAATATTTTGCCATTGGCATTACGCTCTATATAATAAACGGCGTTATCCAATTCTTTGATAATCGCTTCCTGTTGTGAAATATCTGCAATCTTATTCAACCTGATTGCAAAATCTTTTTCATTTTCAGGAATATTGATTTGTTGATAGCCCAATATTTTTAACCTGATCGACTGTTCCAGCAGATGATTAAAATAATGGAGAAACTGTTTTTGTTTTTCTCTTCCTATCCTGCTTATTTCTTCAACCCATTTTACCTGGGCAATCGGGCCTGTTTTCAAAATGGTATTCAACCAGTCTCTTAATAATCCCTGCCAGTCTTCTTCAGCATGCTCAAGTAATTGCAGGGCTTCTCGGTAATTCTCCTGGCTGATGGAGGCGAGCTTTCTGGCATGGTCAGCCGAAATGTTTGCTCTTTCGATTAATGCCTTTTCAATATCACTTGTTTCAAGAGAGGGAATTTTAATAAGCTGTGTTCTTGAAACGATGGTGGGAAGAATCAGGGATTCATTTTCGGCCACCAAAATCAATAAAGTATTCGGTGGAGGTTCTTCGATCAGCTTTAATAATTTATTTCCTTCATTGCCGAGATATTCGGGCATCCACTGGATCAGAATTTTGTATTCACTCTCAAAACTTTTCAAACTTAATTTGCGAATGATGTCGTTACATTCATAAGCCGTGATGTTTCCCTGTTTATTTTCTGCGCCGATAAACTGCAGCCAGTCGTAAATATTGCCATAAGGATATTGTGTGATGAATTCTCTCCATTCGGAAATATAATCTGTGCTAAGTGGTTTGTCGCCCGGCTTTTTAGGAATCACCGGATAGGAAAAATGAATATCGGGATGAATGAGTTGTTGCGATTTGATACAGGCCGGACAAACACCGCAGCTGTCATCAGTAGATGGATGATTTTCGTCAGAAAATGAAGATGCCTGAACATTGTTGCCCAATAGCAGGCTTGCAGAAGAGAAATTACCTTTATTTATTTTTTCACAGACCAGGTATTGGGCGAGAGCCAATGCAAGAGGAAGGGCCCCGCTACCTTCAGGTCCCAGAAACAGGAGTGCATGGCCAAGCCGGTTATGGGTAACCATTTCCCTGAGTTTTTGCTTAATTCCGCTTTGGCCGATGATATTTCTGAAAAGCATTCGCGCAAATATAAAAAATACCTCCGGGGTTCCTGAGTACCCCGGAGGTGTTTAAAGGCTATATTATTATTTAGTTTCAGTTGAGATACTTGGTGACCTCATCACTCATGGGATCAACCTTGTTGAATATTACGGTTATCAGATTCCCTTTTTCGTCGAGCAGGAACTTGGTGAAGTTCCATTTAATAGGATCCGTAAATCCTTTTTTTTCTGCTTCACTGACCAGGTACTTGAATAAGGGATCGATATCATCACCTTTCACTGAAACCTTTTCAGCCATGGGAAAACTTACTCCATAATTTTTTTTGCAGAATTCTTCAATCTCTCCGTTGGTTCCTGGTTCCTGCTGGCCAAAATTATTTGCAGGGAAACCCACAATAACCAACCTGTCTTTATATTTTTCGTATAATTTTTCGAGTGAAGCATACTGCGGAGTGTTGCCGCATTTGGAAGCTGTGTTTACGATCATGATTTTCTTCCCTTTAAATTGGGAGAAGTCAATGGAGCCCCCTGTCAGAGACGGCACTTTAAAATCATAAATACTTGTGGCACCTACAAAAAAAAGAGATGCAATCAATAAGCGTAACATAGTCGTAAGATTTTATGTTGAAAAAGAGTGAGTATGCAATATTATACAAAGATTGTACTAAAATAGTTGCTTTCTGAAATAAAATGATGGATGGACGGAAAGAGTACGACCATAGATGAATTAATCAGAATTGTTTCAGAATTTTTTACTGTTTCTCATAACAGCCGATATCAGGTAGACCAACAGGCCGGGGATTGCCATCCAGATCCAGCGTAATTCCGGTATTTACTCCCTGATCGATTGCCGGGGACCCGGTTTTAAGATGGAAATCATAATATCTTAGTTGATTGTTTACACTATCAAACAGCGGATCCATATTTAAAATGATATGGGAAGTATCTGCATCTGAAGGAATATTTTTCTGTTTCCAAATACAATTAAAGAAACTCACGTTGAAGATCGTACTGCCCTGTTTTGAAAGACTGATTTCATCATCTACAGTTCCATTATCACCCCAAAAAATACAATTGATAAAATTAGAGTTCAGGTCCGCTGTCACCACATTGCTTCCATTAGCAGCATAATTATTGAGCGAAAGCACTGGTTGAATGTGCTGAATATAGTCATTTGAATAACTTGCCACCGTACAATTGGTAAAACTATAATTCCCACCGTAAGCAATTTCAATATTTTTTCCGCAATTGCTCACCAGACAATTGGTGGCCTGAATATTTGTCTGTACACCAAGAATTCCCGCATCATATATATTATCAACAATGCATTCGTTCAAAGTGGCTTTTGGATTTGCATTCACGGGGGGCCCTTCAGCTATAATTCCCTGGTATGCATTTCGGATGATGGCGAACTGCAATTGATTGTCTTTACTCTGTGTTCTGAAAAAAATACCTGGCCAGCTTCCCGGATAACCATTGTAAGGATAATCGAGTCTGTCGCTAAGGAAATAAACTCTTGAACTGTCATCGCTCCCACCTTGTACCTGCAGGGTCCCATCTACCAGCATTGGAGCATTGGCATGGAAATATATTCTGCACCCTTTTTCGATTGTGAGCACGGCGGATGTGTCAATTACTAAGCTGTCTAAAATTATATAAGGTAAATCATTGGGCCAGACGACATCACCTGTTATTTTGGAATGCTGTAAAAAATGTGCATTCTGCCCCCAGGCCTGTAATTGAATATAACGGGTATTTCCGTTAAAAGAAACCTGGATACTGTCCTGTAATGAAAAGGGCAGGTTTGACATCGTAGGATTTATGTAAACAGAAATAAAAATATAGAGGCTGTCGTTTGCATCGATTTGAATATTGTTCGATTCCGGTCCCGAAGCACCATCAATATTTATCCTGAACGGAGAATTATTTCCACCCATTAATTTAATATCAGAGAGAAGAATTTTCTGATTATTGAGATTCATGATTTTCACAAACTGGGTAACAGACCCTGCAGTTGTAAAAACTGTGTCAAAGTAAATTGTATCAGCAGAGAATCCGATGACTGCATTACTGCTTGTAATGAAAGAATCCTTTTTGCATGAAAAGATAAAAAGATAAGCGAATATGATTAACAGCGTAAGTCTTTTCATCAGGTTCAAAAATAACAACTATAAATAGCCCAGCAAAGCGGGAGCCGGTAATATAAACGGACGGGATAAGATCTATATTATGGCGTAAGCCAATGTGGCGATACTTATCTTTATTCCCTCTGCCTGTAAAAGTTCGTTGGCACATGCATCCAGCGTGGCTCCTGTTGTCATCACATCATCAACCAGCAGCACATGTTTATCGTGTAAACTTTCCTTGTCTTTCAATTCAAATTTTCCTCTGATATTCTGCCACCTTTCAATCCGGTTTTTTTGGGTTTGGGTTGAAGTAGAAATTGCTCTCACAATGGCATTTTGCAGAACGGGAATGTTCATCACAGAAGAAATGCCTTCAGCTAAAATGCCAGCCTGGTTATAACCGCGGCTTTTTTCTCTCGTAATAAATAATGGCAATGGAACAATGGCATTGACAGTATTGAATCGATCCGATTTATTAAGTGCTTCACCCATGATCTTCCCGAAATATAGACCTATATGCTTTTTGCCTTTGTATTTGAACTGGTGGAGAATGTTTTGAAGTATTGAATTTTTTGTAAAATAATATTGACAGGTTGCTGATGAGATCTCTGCTCTTCCCCAGAAAATTTTTTCAGCCGGATTATTGGCATGCAATTCAAAATTTGTGAGAGGAAGATTATTTATACATTCAAGGCACAATAATTGCCCTTCACCAACCAGGTCAGATCCGCAACCTGCGCAGGTGTGGGGAAAAAATAAATGAGAGAATGAAGGAATGATTTCTTTTATCCAATTCATTTTCAACGCCACCAATTGCTGCCCCTCCGGATATCAGAATAAATATTTGTATACTTCGTCCACCTTACTCATGCTGACTATCTCGATATTGAATTTTTGATTTTTCAAACCTCTTTGATTGTATTTAGAAACGAGAATTTTTTTGAAACCAAGTTTTTCGGCTTCAGTAATTCTTTGCTCAATGCGATTTACTGCTCTGATCTCTCCGCTCAGACCGATCTCTCCGGCAAAGCAGGTATGCTGCGGAAGCGGGGTATCTTCATAAGAACTGAGCAGTGCACATAAAACGGCCAGGTCAATGGAAGGATCTTCAATTTTTAATCCGCCGGCAATATTCAGGAAGACGTCTTTCAAACCAAAATGAAAGCCTCCTCTTTTTTCCAGAACAGCCAATAACAATTGCAGTCTCCTCAAATCAAAACCGGTAACGGTCCGTTGAGGCGTACCATATACAGATTGAGTTGCAAGAGCCTGTACTTCGATCAAAAGAGGCCTCAATCCCTCAATCGTAGCAGCGATGGCAATACCACTTAACTGATCTTCTTTTTGAGTGATCAGGATTTCACTGGGATTGCTGACTGCCCGCATTCCTTCATCCGTCATTTCATAAATACCCAGTTCAGATGTACTCCCGAAACGGTTTTTGAGGGTCCTTAAAATGCGATAAGCATAATGAAGGTCGCCTTCGAATTGCAGAACAGTATCCACCATATGCTCAAGTATTTTTGGTCCGGCGATGCCGCCTTCTTTGGTGATATGCCCGATCAGAAAAACAGGCGTATTGGTTTCTTTAGCGAATCGTTGAAATTCAGCAGCACATTCCCTGATCTGGGATACGCTGCCCGCCGATGATTCGATATATGGCGATTGCAGAGTTTGAATCGAATCAACGATAACGAGATGCGGTCGCAATTTTTTTATTTCCTGGAAGATTGTCTGGGTTGAGGTTTGTGTGAGAAGGT
>DATJWE010000156.1:0-6193 GCA_035501475.1 Puia sp.
TGATAGCGTGTTGCTGTTGGGTGTATTGTAGTTATTGTGAATAGTCTGCGAATAAGTATATGGCTGATAGGCTGAGGTGGTTTTTGTAAGCGGGTTGTTGCCCCGGTTATAGAAATTATTGCTATAGCTTGACGGATTAAAAGTTCTGAGCTGAGTATATTGGGTTGAAGAAGGTATTTTTGGATTCACTACAACCATGCCGCCATAATAGGGATTATACATACTATTCCATGTATAATAGCTATTCCAATAAGTAAATGGACTATAATAACCAAATCCTATCCATGGGCACATGCCATACATCCCGTACATTCCGTATCCCATAGTGGTGGCATAATAAGGACTGAACCCATATGGAGAATAGGGACTGTAATAATCATAATTGTAATCATCAAAATACGACCAGCGTTCAGGATCCTGTACCTTCATCTGCACGTATTGATCGTTCTGAGCGCTATAATATTCGTTATTACTACCTGAGTTGTTTGATGAATTGGCCACAGCTTGTTTGGGTGTGCCCGGAGAATAATACACATCGTCCGGAGTCTGGCTGTTTTTATAAACAGAACAGCTTGTCAAAGCTGCAGCAGCGAAAATTATGGGTATATATAGACGTTTCATGGCCAAAGCATTTAGTCGTTTTCAAATTGAAGTTACTACTTTTGCGCTTCTCTGCAAAGTTACATTAAATATAGCCCCAAAATGGGAAATATTATGGTAATATTAAGCAGGTATTAACATTTCATTTAAAAATGGTATGAGCAAAGAAATCACGAGCAGGCAGCAGGATTATTCCCAGTGGTACAATGACCTGGTAATTAAAGGCAGTTTGGCTGATTATTCTGCCGTCAGGGGTTGTATGGTAATTAAACCATATGGCTTCACTTTATGGGAAAAAATGCGGGATCAGCTGGATAAAATGTTTAAAGATACCGGGCATACCAATGCCTATTTCCCCCTGTTTATTCCGAAAAGTTTTTTTAGTAAAGAGGCTTCTCATGTCGAAGGTTTTGCAAAGGAATGTGCGGTGGTGACACATTACAGGTTGAAAAATGATCCGGATGGCCGGGGCGTTATCGTTGATCCGGAAGCCAAACTCGAAGAGGAGCTTATCATCCGTCCAACCAGCGAAACCATTATCTGGAATACATATAAAAACTGGGTACAATCTTACAGGGATCTGCCCCTGCTCATTAACCAATGGGCAAATGTGGTTCGTTGGGAAATGCGGACACGCCTGTTTCTTCGCACGGCGGAATTTTTATGGCAGGAAGGACATACTGCGCATGCAACCGCTGAAGAAGCCCTTGCTGAAACAATGCAGATGCTTGAAGTATATGCTGAGTTTGCGGAAAAATATATGGCTGTCCCTGTCATCCGGGGAATCAAAACAGAAAGCGAACGTTTTGCCGGCGCTGTGGATACCTATTGTATAGAGGCCCTCATGCAGGATGGCAAAGCATTGCAGTCGGGGACCTCGCATTTTCTCGGGCAAAATTTTGCAAAAGCATTTGATGTTAAATTTTCTGACAAGGATAATAAGCTGGATTATGTATGGGCTACGAGTTGGGGTGTAAGTACACGACTGATCGGGGCGCTTGTCATGGCGCATGGCGATGATGACGGACTCGTGCTCCCTCCGCGAATTGCACCATTACAGGCAGTCATCATTCCTATTTACAAGGGAGAAGAAAAAAAGAATTTACTGGACGAAAAAGGAAGGGAGCTGATGCAACAATTGAAATCAGCAGGCGTGGTTGCCAAATTTGATGACAATGATAATGCCCGCCCGGGATGGAAATTTGCAGAATATGAAATGAAAGGAGTTCCCATACGCATTGCATTTGGGTTACGTGATCTGGAGAAAAATGTTGTTGAGGTTGTGCGCCGCGATACAAGAGAAAAATTAAGCATGGGCATTGATGGATTAGGACAAAAAATTGTTAGGCTCCTGGAGAACATACAGCAAAGCATGTTCGAAAAAGCACTTGCCTTCAGAGAACAACATATCACGAAAACGGATAGCTGGGATGAGTTTGAAAAGCTGCTGGATGAAAAAGGCGGATTTATTCTCGCACATTGGGACGGCACATCAGAAACAGAAGAAGAGATCAAGGAGAAAACCAAGGCTACGATCCGTTGTATTCCTTTGAATAATCCGAAAGAGAACGGTAAATGCATACTAACTGGCAAACCAAGCACACAACGGGTAATCTTTGCAAGGGCCTATTGAGGTTTCCCGGACACAATGAAATAACTTGATTTTCTCGGGGTTTTTTCTTTAATTGTGTGAGTAATCAAAACAACCGCCATGGAACAAAACACCTCTCCCAATTTATTTGACCTGCATATTGACCAACAGTCGTCCGCTTATTTGAGTGAAGCGGCTAAATGGGCCAAATTCCTTTCTGTTGTGGGATTTATCGGCTGTGGCATCATTGCGATCATTGCTTTTTTTGCAGGAACTATTCTCTCCAGTGTATTCGGGCGCGCGGCAACCATGCCGGATGGAGAATCAGTAGCCGCTTTATCTGCTGTATCAGGCATTTTTCTGACTATCATTTATCTCGGTGTGGCAGTGCTCTTCTTTTTCCGTTGTTTCTACCTCTATAAGTTCGCTGTTAAAGCACAGGCCGCCATAAAAAACAATGACCAGGAACAATTGGTTGAGTCATTCAAAAATTTAAAAACACTGTACAAATATATTGGCATCCTGACGATCATTGTGCTTGGCCTTTATGCATTGGCATTGATATTTTTTGTCATCGGGCTTGCTATGGCGCCAAGAGTATAAGATCCTTTTTTGAAATGGATGGGGCGTGGGAAATGGCTCAGAGATTTTACAGATCGAGACAGACAATTATGATTCTGTCTGCATAAATCATAATCATCATCAATGATCCGCGTGCTATTCAGACTGGCAGGGAAAGAATATACTACTTTGCAGAGTAATAATTGTAATCTTTCAGCAGGGTTTCCAGGAAATCAAGTGAATCCTGGTCGCTGCTGATGGCGAGTTTTGATTTGATCCGATCGGCAATTTTCATAGATAAATCAAAATCATCTTTTTTTCTCACCGTCTCGATAATACTTTTTAATGTGTTGATGTCTTTATCACTCAGGCGCATGACCTCAGGGAACCTGGGCTGGTATCCTGATTCAATTTCTGTGAAAACAGTATCCTGCCAGGAGGTCTTTGTCTTGGTATCGATGATAATCGTACCGGCAACAAGGTCGCCGATGCGTTGTGATTTATTAGTCACAATAATGCAGCCGATCCCGGAAAACAAAAACAATAAACACCACCAGGGCAATGATCCGGTCTCAATCGCTGGAAGTATCCAGAGTGGAAGATCTGCCAGACGGAATGCCCAGCGAATCAGGTATTGACTGATAGAAGGCTGTCCTCCGTCTGCACTGATTACTCTAATGGACAAAGCTTTTTTCCCGAAGCTTTGCCCGTTAAATGCGATTTCACAAAAAAGATGATAAAATAAAACGGGCAACATGAATAAGACCTTTGCCCAGCCTGAATCAGCCCAGGACTCGGAGAAAATAAAATTCAGCAATTTGTTCCCACCCCATATATAACTGTACAGGACAACCTGGTCGATGATCCATGCTGCCATTCGACGGGCGAATGGACTGATGGGAAATTCGACCTCAATGTTAAATCCGGTATCCAGTTTTACTAGCATGATAAGAATTCAAAATCCGGCTAACCATGAAAACGGCAGGACTGAAGAAATCGCATGAATAAACCTGATTTATTTCAGCTCCGCCTGGTTTCGAACTTTCGGAGTTTTTCTTTTATATTTATTGGTAAATATAATTTTTTTGTGAGAGAAGGACTTTTTATAAAAAAGAATATCGACAAATGGAAGCAGTATCAGTATGAAAGAACAACCGATCCTGATGAAATGGCTTCGCGGTTTACAGAACTTGTAAATGACCTGGGATACTCCAGAACTTTTTATCCTCATAGCAAAGTCACTCAATATCTCAATGGCCTGGCCTCACGAATTTATCTTGGTATTTATAAAAATAAGAAGGAAGAATCTTCCCGCATCGTTAGATTCTGGAAGACAGAACTGCCGCTCGTTGTCAGGAAATATCATCGGGAAATATTGTATTCATTCATTATTTTTTTTCTCTTTGCCGTGATGGCAGCTTTTTCGGCCGCCCATGATGAGACATTTGTCCGGGGTGTACTGGGAGACGGATATGTTGAAATGACTGAAGATAATATTGCAAAAGGCGACCCTTTCGGTGTGTATAAGAACGGCGATCAGCTGAGTATGTTTGTGGAAATTGCAGTGCATAATATTCAGATCTCATTTATGATTTTTGTGACCGGTATTGTGGTTTCTCTTGGTACCGTCTGGTTATTGTTTATCAATGGAGTCATGTTGGGGGCTTTCCAGTATTATTTTTTTGCGAAAGGACTTGGATTGAAATCCGTGCTGGTAATCTGGATTCATGGGACACTGGAAATTTCTTCTATCATTATTGCCGGAGCTGCAGGATTGATACTGGGTAACAGCATTCTTTTTCCCGGCACGCATAACAGAATTGATTCGGTAAAACGCGGGGCCCGGGATGGTTTGAAGTTTCTTATCGGATTAGTACCGGTTTTTATGGCCGCCGCTTTCCTGGAAGGATTTGTGACGAGGTATTCTACCATGCCCGTCTGGCTCAGCATCTTCATCCTGCTTTCTTCACTCACATTCATCATCTGGTATTTTGGTTTTTATCCCATTCGAGTGGAAAGAAAAATGAAAATATCCAATTCAACGGAAAAACTCTGATCACCCGAATATGATGTTTTATTTCGATAGAAAACAACAAACCCTGAAATCGGGTCCAATCCTGGTCATCTGCCTGTTGCTTTTCTTTCATTCTTCTTCAGCACAACATAACCAGTCTCTGCCCGATTCCCTCAATGTGGGTGATTCACTCAGCTTCACAGAAGAAAATGAGGATAAATCAAATCATACTATTGTAGATACAACGGTAACCCGGTATAGCACCAATGTGGAAGATAGTATTTTCCTAAGAAGCGTTCCGGATTCCGTCACTACAGCTTTTCAGAAGAGCAGGGATTTCGCTTATGCCAACGATCCTGAATATTGGATTGAAAGGCCGGTCACACATAAAAAAGATTCTTTTGATAGTATCATTGAATTCCTGAAAACGCCTTTATTCAGGGGATTTGTGTTGGTATTGCTGGCCTCTATTTTATTGTATGCTTTATACAAAATAATCGTTGAAAATAATTTGTATATGTTTTATTCATCTGCAAAAGAAAAAAAACCGATTTCTGCTGATGAATCAGATCTCCCGCTGGAAAACCTGGAGGATAAAATACATGATGCTGTCAATGCGAACGATTTCAGGACAGCAGTCCGGTATATGCATCTAAAACTGCTCAGACTGGCTGGAGACCGGGGACTGATCCGTTTTCATGCGCAGGGAACCAATGAAGAATATATTAATCAACTGGCCACGCACCCCCAGGCCGGATTATTCCGCTTTCTTACGAAGGCCTATGAATATACCTGGTACGGCGGATTTGATCTGCGTCCTGAACAATTTGATTCTTTGCAAAAAAAATTTAAAGATTTTTATAGTGTGATCAATCATTGAAAGCAAACTCATCATATAAATATTTATTATGGCTGCTTTGTATTCCGGCATTGCTGATCAGCCACCAGTGCCTCTGTCAGAAAAAAATGAACAAGTTGATCACTTTGTGGAGAAAGGACAAGATTCCATATGGGACATATTATGCGTTCGAGAATATGAAGTATATTTTTCCTAATGCCTCAATTACCATTAATAAAAAATCTCCCGCTACTTTTTATATAGATGAAGTAAATGATGATGACTATAAGAAACACAGGAAGGCATATATTATTATTTCGCCACAGGTATTGCCTGAACGATCCGAGATCAACGCGATGATGAATTTTGTTGGCAATGGCAACCAGATTTTTATTTCTTCATTCCTTTTCGGCGATTCGCTATTGTCCTATCTCAAATTAAAACCGGAGAATTATTTAAATTTTAAATACTTCCAGGACAGCCTGCGGATTAGTTTGTATAGTCCGGTTAACTCCGATTCAATTTCATTCTGTTATCCGGGCACATCAGCAGATAATTACTTTTCCTCACTGGATACCCAGTATACTAT
>DATJWE010000157.1:0-12280 GCA_035501475.1 Puia sp.
TATTAAATACGAAGATTACTGACATTAATCAGTTTTATGGAAAAGTGATCGCGCGGGCAAATCTGGCGATCACCGGCCCGGAAGACAATATGCAAATGACGATCAGAGGCGAACCCACCGACAGTTCTTCCATTTATCTTCCCACTACAACCAGCCGTGAAAGTTCCGACGCAGATTTCATTGTCTGGAAGGTATACGGAAAGGAGATGCAGGCACAGAAGACTTCGCGGGGGAATACCAATTTTACCGTTACGATGGATATTACCGCCAATAATTATGCTACCGTATATGTGATCATTGACCCCCTTACAAGGGATATCATCAAAGCCAATGGGCATGGTAACCTTCGGATCAGGGTGGGAACTACTGAAAATATGGATATGCGTGGCCGTTATGAAATCGACCAGGGAGATTATAATTTTACCTTCCAGTCCTTTATCCGCAAGCCTTTTATTTTCAAAGAAGGTACCGGCAATTATATTCAATGGACGGGAGATCCCTATAATGCCGACATCAATATCCAGGCAGTGTATGAAGCCGAAAACGTGCAGTTTGGGGACCTTGGCCTGAATGCAAACAACCCGTATATCCCAAATGCTGAGAAGTTTAAAACCTATCACGGACCGGTTTGGGTAAAAGCCACCCTCACCGACAAGCTAATGAAACCTACGATCCTGTTTGAGATCGAATTGCCACCCAATAGCGAATTAAAGAATAACCAGGATATTGCCCTGCTTTTCCGCCAGATTGAAAGCGACCCCAATGAATTGAATAAACAGGTAGCTTACCTGATCGTGTTCAATAGTTTTGGGCCATTGACAAACAGCAATACCGCTTTCAGCGCGAACGAAGCAGTGGGCGGCATCGTGGTCAATAGTATTTCCGGCGCTATATCCAATGCACTGAGCCACCAATTCTCTACTGCTTTTCAAAAAGTTTTTAAGGATAAAAGCATCCATGTAAATTTCAATTCCTCTTTCTATAGCGGAAGTGGTTTGGGAGATAATACCACTGATCCGACCAAGACCTATGACCGTACCAACCTGAATCTCTCCGTCATCAAGAGTTTCCTGAATGAGCGCTTAACCTTCACCGTTGGGAGTGCAGTGGATTTTGGGCTCACCGCCCAACAAATTCAAACAGCGGCTGTTCAGTTTTTACCGAATATTAATTTCGAATGGAAGATTACACCCAACGGAAGAGTGGCCCTTACCGTATTTTACAGGGACTCTTATAATTATCTTGCAGTCGCCAACCATACATCGAACAGCTCAGGTGCCGGGATTTCCTATCGGCGCGACTTTGACCGTGTGGATGAATTAATTAAAGGAAAGAAAAAAGGCAAAGACAAAACAAAAAAAGAGCAGAAAAAAAATCAGGATCAGCCACAGAAAGATAATTCCGAAGCAAGCAAGTAACAATGTCGGTCGGGCATTGTTTATGGCTGACCTCTTATCAACCTTGATAAAAACCGGCTAGCGGCCATCCATCAACGATTTGTCACTTCATGATTTCGTGACCCAGCTTATCTCTTTTTGTTTGCAAATATTTTTCATTGTGCGGATTAGGATCCACTTCGATGGGAATAGTTTTGGTGATCTCAAGCCCGTAGCCAGACAAACCCGCTCTCTTTTTTGGGTTGTTACTGATAAGGCAAATCTTGGTAATCCCAAGGTATCGCAGGATTTGAGCCCCTACCCCGTAATCTCTTTTATCCATAGGAAATCCGAGGTGAAGATTAGCCTCTACGGTATCCATTCCGTTTTCCTGGAGTTTATATGCTTTTAATTTATTCACAAGACCAATGCCCCGGCCTTCCTGGTTCATGTACAAAATCACTCCTTTGCCATTGGCTTCAACCATTTGCATGGCTTTGTGTAATTGTTCTCCGCAATCGCAACGTAGCGAACCCAAGATATCTCCGGTAAAACAGGAAGAATGTACTCTAACCATAACAGATTCACCCTTTTTCCATTCCCCCTTAACCAAAGCAAGATGCTCGTTACTGGTATTTTTCTCTTTGAACGCAATCAGGGTAAAATGTCCATAACGGGTAGGCATATCCACCTTAACAATTTCTTCAATAAGAGAATCGGTTTTCAGACGATATTCTATGAGTTCCTTAATCGTAATCAGTTTAAAATCAAATTTCCGGGCAATTTCTTCCAGTTGTGGAAGCCTGGCCATGCTGCCGTCTTCATTCATAATTTCAACCAGAACTCCTGCAGGTTCAAAGCCCGCTAACCGGGCAAGATCAATCGTAGCTTCAGTATGCCCCGACCTTCTCAGCACCCCCCCTTTTTTGGCGCGGAGAGGAAATATATGACCCGGCCGGCCGAGATCAGCTGGCTTTGTAGTCGGATTAATAAGGGCCTGTATCGTTAAGGCACGGTCATGCGCAGATATGCCCGTGGTACAACCATGACCTAATAAATCGACTGATACAGTGAAAGCCGTTTCATGCAATGCAGTATTGTTATTTACCATCAATTCCAGCGCTAATTCATCGCAACGGTCTTCAACAAGGGGCACACAAATCAATCCTCTTCCATGTTTGCTCATGAAGTTGATTACTTCAGGTGTCACGTTTCTTGCCGCTGTGATGAAATCGCCCTCATTCTCACGGTCTTCATCATCCACTACAATGACCAATTTACCCTGTTTTATGTCTTCAATTGCACTCTGGATGGTATCTGGCATATCAGAAAATTATTTGCAAAGTTAATAAATAAGGCCAAGTTGATCAACAGGCGGAATTTACGGGAGATTACCGGTTAATAATTTAAAAACACCGATCATCCTGTTAATACACTACGGAATAATACTCATCTCGGCTGCCGGCAACCAGTCATTGTTTATAAGTTTTTAAAATAAAAAATAAAAAAAAAATTAAAAATTGTTTTTTTTTAGTTTCTTTAAATATAATTTAACCTCTCGTTCGATTTCCTGCCATCTGTTAATATTTTTTTAATGATGTAATTCGATGTTGAAATCGGTTATATCGTTTCTTTGCTTCAGAAAAACTACTGTTTATGATAAAACGATTATCATTATTATTGGCACTATGTGTACTTTCTGTATTATCTGTAATTGCTCAGGAGACAACCAGCGAAATACTGGGCACCATATCAGATGGTAAAACAGGACTGCCCGGAGCGACTGTTACCGCACTTCATGTTCCTACAGGGACAAAATACACAACTACTACGCGTAAGGATGGCCGTTTCAATTTACCGGGTTTACGTATAGGCGGCCCCTACACCATATCGGTGACTTATGTCGGTTATAAAAGCGCGCAACAGGATAATGTCACCCTTGTTCTTGGCCAGGATTTCACTTCCGATTTTACGCTTGTTCCTGAAGCAAAGGAATTGACCGAAGTGATCGTTCCGGCGACCAGGCAAAATAAAATTTTCAATAATTCCCATACAGGAAGCCAGGAAATTGTTACAAGAGCGCAGATAGAACGACTTCCAACCATTAACCGGTCAATACAGGATTTCAGTAAGCTGGAGCCCACCGCGAATGGATTAAGTTTCAGCGGCACCAATCCGGGATATAATAATGTTACGGTAGACGGAGCAGATTTTAATAACTCATTTGGATTGGCGAGCACTTTGGGCGGACAGGCAAATGCCCAGCCTATTGCACTGGATGCAATTGACCAGATCCAGGTCAATGTTGCACCATATGATGTGAGACAAGGTGGATTTACAGGAGCTGGAATCAATTCGGTGACGCGAAGTGGTACCAATCAATGGAGAGGTACGATTTATGATTACATCAAGACTCCCGGAACAATCGGCTACAAGGCCGGCACCAATACGGTAGCACGAACTCCTTTCAATTTCAATATACTTGGCGGCAGCATCGGCGGTCCCATCATCAAGAATAAATTATTCTTCTATATTAATGCCGAAGAAGATATTCAAAGTGCTCCTGCAACAAGTATCATTCCATCCAATTCAACGACCCCTCCTGTTGCGGGAGTCGTGTCTCAGGCCAATTCAGACACGCTGACTGCTTTAGCAGGTTATCTTAAAAGTAATTATAACTATGATCCGGCTTCTTTTAGCGGATATTCTTTTAGCACAAACAGCTATAAGATCAATGCACGCCTCGATTTTAATATCAATTCGACCAATACTTTGACGCTTAAATATAATTACCTGAAATCCTATGCAGATCAGTTTGCAAGTACAAGCAGATCGGTTGGAGCAGGGGGTCTGACTACCGGCGGACAACCCGGTACTTTTGCCATGCCCTTTTATGGAAGCGGTTACCGGATCAACAATGACCTGAATATTTTTATTGCGGAACTGGACACGAGGTTCAGCAACAAATCATCCAATAAATTCACAGTGGGATATACACAGGAGAGAGACTTCCGCTCTCCCCATTCCTCTTCGGATACCTTTCCTCTCGTAGACATCCTGAATAACGGTAATATATATACGACATTTGGATATGAGCCCTTCACGTATAATAATAAGTTATTCATGGATTCCTATCAGTTCTCGGACATATTCAATTTTTTCCAGGGAGCCCATGAAATAACAATAGGTACTCAAAACAGCTATAAGACCTATCAAAATGCATTTGCTCCGGGTTATAACGGTGTGTACCAGTTCAGCACTCTGGATGCTTTTTACAATGGAGCCCCTGCCGCACTGTATGCCCAGCAATATTCCACGCTCAAGGGAGCAGCATTCCCATGGGCTTATGCCGGGGCTACCAATCTGAGCCTCTTCGGACAGGATAAATGGCGTGTTACACCAACCTTTACCCTGACTTACGGTTTGAGACTGGATTACACTACTTATCAAAATAAATTCACTGACAACCCGAATTTCGACCAGCTTAAGTTCAAGGACGGGGCACAATATAATGTAGGGAGCGCTCCGGAAAGCTTTTTGATTTTATCTCCAAGAGTAGGATTCAACTGGGATGTCCTCGGCGACAGAACCTTGCAAGTCAGAGGTGGTGCCGGTATTTTTGAAGGAGCTCCACCCTTTGTATGGATAGAAAACCAGGCAGCTAATAACGGTGTGCAGTTTGGATCATTTACAGAAAAAAATGTTCCTTTCTTCCCTTCAGCATCCGAAGGTCTGAATAATTATCTGACTTCCACAGGCCAGTCACAGACTTCTACCCCTACCGGATATCTGGTAGACGTTACAGACAAAAATTTCAAATATCCAACCAAGCTTAGAACAAGTATCGCAGTGGATAAAAAATTGGGCGACGACTGGGTCATTACTGGTGAATTCACTTACTCACACGATATCCATGGCACGTATATGGCTAATATCAACCTCAATGAAGAAAATGGTTTTGCTTTATCCAATGGGCCGGATCATCGCATGCGTTTCCTTACTCCGACAGCAGGAAGCAATGCCTATTACAGCGGCCAGGGAGGAGCAACGCTGACCAATCCTAACCTGGGTAATTCCATCCTGCTTGCCAATTCTAACATGGGTTATTCATATACTGCGACCCTCAGAATACAAAAGACGATTGGGAATTTTACAGGAAGCGCGGCATATACATATAGTGATGCAAAGACCACCATGGAGAATGGCAGCACAGCAGCTACCTTATGGTCTGCCAGAGCGGTTGCCAATACAGACCCCAACGCACCTGTACTGGCCCGGCCTGCCTGGTATCAGCCCCATCGTGTAGTTGCATTTGCTAATTATCATATCGAGTACGCCAAGCATTTTGCAACCTATGTTGGTATAATCTTCGAGGCAGCTCCCTCAGGAGTAGCTTCGTATGTGTATAACGGTGACCTCAATGGCGATAACAATACGGGAAATGACCTGATTTATATTCCGAGGAATTCATCCGAAATAAATCTTATCGATGCCGGCTCATACAATAAGGTTACGCAATCAGGCATCACTACAGGCACTGCGGCTGATCCCAGAACAGCGGCACAGATCTGGACACAGTTGAATAATTTTATCAACCAGGATTCTTATCTCTATCACCATCGTGGACAATATGCACAATCCAATTCAGTGGTGCTGCCGTTTTACAAACGCATGGATCTTAATGTTACGGAGGATATATATTTCTATACCAAACGCGGAACAGAAAAAGACAAACATACCTTACGCGTAAGCCTGGATATTGTGAATCTGGGCAATTTCATCAACCGCAACTGGGGACTGGTGAAGACGACAACCATCACGAATTTCCTGAAGTTTGAAGGCATGGCTGCTGATAACAAAACACCATTGTTCTCCTTCCCGTTTGCTGACCCGACCAACCAGGTACCTCTTGTCAACAGTTTTGCTACCAACACAAACCTGACAAATCTTGTCAATGGAGCAACGGTGCCGGGTTCTAGATGGCAAATGCAGATTGGCATCAGGTATTTGTTTAATTGATTTTCTTGAACTGCTGTTCGGAAGAATGGCAGTTCAATTCGATTTATTTAATCGCTCTAATAAAAAGTTTATGAAAAAATTTCTTTTGTTTTTTGTGGTTGTATTATCCGTTTTTATTGTGGCTTGTAATAAGACAACAACTTTACCCAACTACACTCCCACACCGTCAACCATTTTTTCAGTTTCAGGATTGAATCATACTGAAGATACCGTGAACGTAGGGGATACCATTTACCTGGTCGCTAACGGTGTAATGTATGATACGACCCAGAATATCTATACTTATCTGAGCACCAGCGGCACTGCCTCCGGTGTAAGCACTACGTTTAATTATGGGAGTTCCTCATCTCCAATAAAACTGACGAGAACTATCGGCGCTCAAAATGCAGCCGGCCTTTATACTTGGACATCAACAATTTTGCTGCCGGGCGCCACGTGGGTACCATCTAAAACCAAGCTCACTATTGTAGGGAATTTTATTTACCAGTTGAGTCTCAGCAGTCAGTTGGGAACCCTGTCTGCCACCGATGCGGGGCAAAAAAATAAAACAGTCTATGTCCAGTAGCTCCCTGAATCATTTTTGAAAAAGAAAACCCCGTTGAATGACAACGGGGTTTTTCATATCGTATTATGAAGAAGATTATCTCCCCCATCCCCATTTTAAAAATTCGGGCATAGCTCTTGCCCAGGTGGCGACATCATGTTTGCCATCATCCAGTTGGAGATAATGAATATCTTTTTTTTCTTCATACCCTTTCTCCACAAGCTCTTTAATCAAATCCAGTGTATCATCGATTGAGTCAATAATCCCGTTCTTGTTTCGATCATCCTCTTCATCCGCTGCACCACATTCAAAAAAGAATTTAAGCCAGGGGTAGTACCCGGCTTTTCTGATCTCCTGATGCATGATCCTGTCAGTTGCATCATTATATGTTTCATCTGTCTTATCCTTGGTTCTCCACCATAATGAACCGGAAAAAATGCCAACCTTTGAAAATTCATGAGGGTGGTTCCATGCGATATCTAAAGCGCTTAACCCACCCAGTGAGAATCCCGCAATCGCTTTCTGGCTGAATTCTCCTGTAAAATAATTAACCCGTATAAAAGGAATCAGTTCATTAAAGACGAAGTATGTATAGTTTTTCGCCTTAGTGCCTCTCCCCTTATAATCAGACCTTGCTGCGGTTCCGTATTCCTGTTTTCTTTCAGCTCCGGCATGAATCCCCACGCATAATAACGGATGGAGGCTGTTCTTCTCAAACAAATCTTCCAACATCCTCTCCAAACCAAGTTTTTCCATATCCTGGCCATCATTGATCAGCAGTAAACTGAGGGATTCCTGCGGGAATGGTTGGCAGGGGTGATAGATATCAACCAATACTTCGCGTTCAAGGGATTTGGATTGTATCCGGATCGATTCTTTTATTACAACCTTTCTTTTTACAATTTCCATGATTTCAAAAATAGGGAATTGATACGAGTTAACGGGTATTGAAAAAGTTTAGAACGCAGAAATGGCATTGAATCTTATGTGGTCCGGCAGACAATATCGGATTTGTTTGTTTGTGGTTTTAAAAATAAATTTGATCAAGACTGTAGAAAAATGAATGTGCATGAAGAATACCATAAATGGTATTCGCCTTCCATTGACAGAGATTTTGAAATGCTTGTATTCGGCCATGCCGGAATACCGGTTATTCTTTTCCCTACCTCCAAGGGAGCATATTATCAGAACAAGGACATGGGGATGATCGATGCAGCAGCATGGTTCCTGGAAAACGGGAAAGTAAAAATATATTGTCCGGATAGTATTGATGCTTTGAGCTGGTACAATAAATCCATTCCTCCGGCAGCCAGGGCGTATAACCATGGCCGCTATGATCAGTTATTGATCACTGAACTCATCCCGAGAGCGCAATCAGAAACAGGTCATGCCCGCGTGGCGATGGCCGGATGTAGTTTTGGTGGATACCATGCAGTGAACGCTTCATTTCGCCATCCTTCACAAACTGCTTATTGCTTTTCCATGAGCGGAGCTTTTGATGTAAAACAATTTATGGATGGTTATTATGACGACAATGTATATTTCAATAATCCTGTTGATTTCATTCCCGGTGACAACAATCCAGATCTATGGAAAATGGGAATCGTTCTGGGTACAAGCGACCATGATATTTGTAAGGAAGACAATGAAAGACTGAGCGGTATCCTTCGACAAAAAAATATTGATCACTGGCTTGATGTCCGCCCCAATGCTACGCACGACTGGCCTGTTTGGCGAGAAATGTTCCCCCATTATCTCTCCCTTATCAGGTAAAATCAAAAGAAAATAAACAGCCTGCAGTTAAAATCGTAAATTGATTACATAAATCTTTTTATCATGAAAAAAATCGGTATTCTCTTCGGACAGGAAAGAAGTTTTCCTATGGCATTTGTTGAAAGAGTGAACAGTAAAAACGTTGCCGGTATTACAGCTGAACCCGTACGCATTGAAAAAGTTGTACAGGGTGATCCGAGCGGATATGCGGTGATTATAGATCGTATTTCGCAAGATGTTCCTTTTTACCGTGCGTTTCTTAAAAATGCCGCCCTCTGTGGAACCGCCGTCATCAATAACCCCTTCTGGTGGAGCGCCGATGAAAAATTTTTCAATAACTGCCTGGCGACACATATTGGAATCCCTGTTCCGAAAACTGTTATTCTCCCTTCACGCGATCATCCTGCGGATACCAGCGACCAGTCTTTTTCCAACCTCACTTTTCCGCTCGACTGGGAAGGCATTTTTAAATACATCGGATTTCCGGCATACATGAAACCTTTTGCCGGGGGAGGATGGAAACATGTATACAAGCTCCGAAGCACAGAAGAATTTTTTCAGAAGCACAGTGAGACGGGCCAGCTCGTTATGCTGCTGCAGGAAGAGATTGTTTTTGATGAATACTACCGCTGTTATTGCATCGGCGGGAAATATGTTCGTATCATGCCTTACGAGCCTCGAAACCCGCATCACCTCCGTTACGTGAGTAATTTTGACCCCAGCAGTGACCGGTTGCAATTGATGGAGCAGATCGTACTTCGGATCAATCAATACCTGGGATATGATTTCAATACGGTAGAGCTCGCAGTTCGTAACGGGATCCCTTATGCGATAGATTTCTGTAACCCGGCACCCGATGCTGAAAAAGCGAGTGTGGGAGAAGATAATTTCAACTGGGTCGTTGAAACAGCGGCTAATTATGCCATTGAACGCGGATTGGCGCATAAAGACGGTATGGATAACCTGACCTGGGGAGAATACATCAAAAGAAGTAGCGCAAAACAAGTGCTGACCTAGATTTTAAATGGAGAAATCCATTAGTCGATATTCCTTTCAGCCGGATCAGGAGGGTATCGCAGCATTACAAAAATTTACCAATCAAAAAATATGGCAAATTTCAACTACAAGCATTTTACGTTGGGTGTTGAGGAGGAATACATGGTACTGGATCCTGAGACGAGGGAATTGAAAAGCCATGAGCAGAAAATAGTGATTGAAGGCCAGAAAGTAATCAAGGATAAAGTGAAAGCTGAAATGCACCAGGCCGTTGTGGAAGTGGGAACTGATATTTGTCAGAACATAGATGAAGCTCTTAAAGATGTATCTACGCTGCGTCGCACCATCTCGCAAATCGCAGGTGAACTGGGCCTTTGGGTCGGCGCTTCAGGAACCCACCCTTTCAGTCATTGGGAAAGTCAGCTCATCACCGATCATGTCCGTTATAATGAAATTGTGAATGAGCTGCAGGAAGCTGCTCGAAGCAACCTGATTTTCGGATTGCATGTGCATGTAGGAATGGAAAGCCGTGAAATGGCCAATCATATTGCCAATTCAACAAGATATTTTCTGCCACATGTGTATGCACTAAGTACCAATTCTCCTTTCTGGGAGGCAAGGAAAACCGGTTATAAATCCTTTCGTACAAAAGTGTTTGACAAATTTCCGCGGACAGGCATACCTGAATATTTCGAAAGTATCGAAGCTTATGAAAACTATGTGAAGCTACTGGTCAAGACAAATTGTATTGATAATGCAAAAAAAATCTGGTGGGACCTTCGTGTGCATCCTTTTTTCAATACGGTTGAATTCCGCATCTGTGATGTGCCAATGACTACAGAAGAAACAATCTGCATTGCAGCCCTGTTCCAGGCCGTTTGCGCTAAAATCTACAAGCTCCGTTCACAGAATCTCAATTTCATCATGTACCAACGGGCACTGATAAACGAAAATAAGTGGAGAGCGAGCAGGTATGGCATCGACGGCAGACTGATTGATTTCGGTAAAGAGGAAGAAGTAAATACCCGCGTGCTGATCTATGAACTCCTGGATTTTGTAGACGATGTGGTGGATCATCTCGGTAGCCGGCACGCAGTAAACATAGTTAGCAAAATACTCGATCAGGGAACGGGTGCAGACCGCCAACTTAAGGTCTTTGATCAAACCAACAATCTCACCAGCGTAGTCGATTATATCCATGAACAATTCCTGGAAGGAATATGACCATTTTTTTTCTTCCGTATTCGTAGCGGTTTTGCAGAAATCAATCATTTTTTGAAAAAAGCCTGTGAACTAACTCAGGTTTTCAATGACCATGGCACTTGCACCTCCTCCACCATTGCATATGCCTGCAGCTCCATATTTCGCGTTGTGATGTTTTAACACGTTGAGCAGGGTAACGATAATCCTCGCGCCGCTGCAACCCAGGGGATGACCAATCGAAACAGCCCCTCCAAACACATTCACTTTTGCAGGATCGAGTTTCATGCGCCTTGTATTTTCAATTCCCACAACAGCAAAAGCTTCATTGAGCTCCCAATAGGCAATGTCTTCCATTTTCAAACCGGCTTTTGCTACGGCTTTGGGAACAGCGAGCGACGGTGTTGTAGTGAACCATTCAGGCGCCTGTTCTGCATCAGCCCAGGATAAGATCTTTGCGATCGGTTTTAGCCCCAGTGATTTTACTTTTTTATCGCTCATCAATACCATTGCAGCAGCGCCATCATTCATCGTGCTTGCGTTGGCCGCAGTGACGGTTCCGTCTTTTTGAAACGCCGGTTTTAATTCAGATACTTTATCAAATTTTACATTGAATGGCTCTTCATCTTTTGCAAATAAAACAGGATCCCCTTTCCGCGAAGGAATTTCAACGGGAACAACTTCTTCCTGAAATTTTCCCGTTTCCCAGGCTGACTGAGATCGCTTATAGCTTTCGATGGCGAAAGCATCCTGTTCATCGCGACTAATACCACAGGTCGAAGCACATAACTCCGCTGCATTCCCCATTGCCTGCCCGTTATATACATCAGTCAATCCGTCTTTCGCCAATCCGTCAATCAGATTCGAATTACCATATTTATTTCCCCAGCGCAACTGCTCGATATAAAAAGGAACATTGCTCATGTTTTCCATTCCTCCTGCAATTACGGTATTTGCATCACCGAGCAAAATACTCTGGGCCGCCTGGGCAATCGCCTTCATGCCACTGGCGCATACTTTATTTACCGTAGTGCAATTCACAGTATCGGGTAGTCCGGCAAATTTTGCCGCCTGACGTGCCGGTGCCTGCCCGAGGTTGGCCTGTAATACAGCGCCCATCAGTACATCCTCGATCTCACTGGTTTGTATACCCGCTTTTGTAAGGGCACCCTTAATAGCAATGGCCCCTAATTTTGTGGCATGAAAATCTTTTAACGCGCCTCCGAAACTTCCGATGGGTGTACGGACAGCGGCGACGATATATACTTCTTCTTTCGCCATATTAAAAATCCCGATTTAATTATTTAAAAAATTCACGTAAAGATAGACAATGCCTCATGGCCAATTAAAACAACGGCTCTCCTTAAATGTT